>NZ_JAKJJX010000013.1:0-175707 GCF_022320765.1 Clostridium sp. YIM B02569
AGTGGCCAAAGGGGGCAGACTGTAAATCTGTTACGTTTCGTTTCGATGGTTCGAATCCATCTTCCTCCACCAAAAAGAATAAGCTTAAGTTTATTCTTTTTTATTTTTTATCTTATATTAAAATTGATTGATAATATTGACTAATTATACAGCATATGATAAAATATTTTTGAAAATTGAATTATGTTACTCTTATCAAGAGAGGTGGAGGGAAAGGGCCCTGTGAAACCCGGCAACCTGTATTATATAAGGTGCCAATTCCTGTAGAGTTTTCTACAAGATAAGAAAATGATTGCTAAATTGCGCTCTTCTTATCGAAGAGCTTTTTTATTTTTTTAAGTTTGCGCATGCTTAAATTATAAAAGAAACAATTAATAAAATAATTTTATTCGTGAAGATAATTATAATATTTAAATCTAAGGAGAGAAAAGATATGAGAAGATTATTTACTTCAGAATCAGTTACAGAAGGACATCCTGATAAAATGTGTGACCAAATTTCAGATGCTATACTAGACGCTATTCTATCTAAAGATCCAATGGCTAGAGTTGCTTGTGAAACTTGCACAACAACAGGTATGGTTATGGTAATGGGAGAGATAACAACAAATTGTTATGTTGACATTCCTAAGGTAGTTAGAGAAACAGTAAGAGAAATTGGATATGATAGAGCAAAATTTGGATTTGACTGTGATACATGTTCAGTTCTTACATCGATAGATGAACAATCTGCAGATATAGCTATGGGAGTAGATGAAGCATTTGAGTCAAAAAAAGGTGAAAAAGATGAAGTTGAAGCAGTTGGTGCTGGAGACCAAGGAATGATGTTCGGTTTTGCAACTAATGAAACTGAAGATTTTATGCCGCTTCCAGTATATATGGCTCATAAATTATCAAGAAGACTTACAGAGGTAAGAAAGAATGGTACATTAAGTTACTTAAGACCAGATGGTAAAACTCAAGTAACAGTTGAATATGAAGATAATGTGCCAAAGAGAATTGATACTATAGTTATATCAACACAACATGATGAGAAGGTTACTTTAGAGCAAATTCAGGAAGACCTTAAGAAGTTTGTTATAGAGGCTGTTGTACCAGCAGAATTATTGGACAGTGAGACAAGATATTTCATAAATCCAACTGGAAGATTCGTTGTTGGAGGACCTCAAGGTGATTCAGGATTAACAGGTAGAAAGATAATAGTTGATACTTATGGTGGATATGGCAGACATGGCGGCGGAGCTTTCTCAGGTAAAGATCCAACTAAAGTTGATAGATCAGCTGCATATGCTGCAAGATGGGTTGCTAAGAATTTAGTTGCAGCTGGTGCTGCAGATAAGCTAGAAATTCAATTAGCATATGCAATTGGTGTTGCAAAGCCAGTTTCAATTGAAGTTGAAACATTTGGGACAGGAAAAGTAGATGAAGATAAGATTGTTGAAGTAGTAGAGAAGGTATTTGATTTAAGACCAGGAGCTATAATCAGAGATCTTGACTTAAGAAGACCTATCTATAAGCAAACTGCTGCATATGGACATTTTGGAAGAAATGATCTTAACTTACCATGGGAACAACTAAATAAAGTAGATGAAATAAGAAAAAATCTATAGTATAATTCTTAAGTGAATTTTTATTATCAATATATATAATAGAAGTTTTTGTAGAATGGTAAAAAGTCGTCTTAAATCTAGACGGCTTTTTATTATGGAGAAATTTATAATTATATATTTGAATAGTATATATATAGAAATTTAATAGATTGAGTGCTCAACTAAGATTAAAATTTATAACTTTAATTGCAAAACAGATAAGCATTTAAAAGCACTTAAAATCTGAGCACTTTAGAATTTATTAAATATTTATAGTTTTATTTTGCATACTCCATTTAAAAGTTATTTTATGTAGGGAAGAATAAGAAAAGATTATAAGTGATTAGTTTTAAATTGGTATAAATATTTATGATATAATTATAAGAAAAAATCAAAGTTAAATTTGACGCTAAATTTTAATTTTAGAAAGTTTAAGGTAAATATATAAAGATTTGGAGAGATTCTATATGGAAGTTCTAAATGGATTTGTTGAGAATATTGTTTTTAAAAGTGAAGATACTGGTTATGTAGTTTGTAGAATTAGAAACGAAAAGACATTAATTAGTGCTGTAGGAACGGTTCCTTTCTTGAGAGAAGGACAAAATGTAAAGTTAACAGGATACTGGACAGTACACAAACAATTTGGTAATCAATTTAATATTCAGGATTATGAAGAACTTCTTCCAAATTCATTAGATGGCATAGAAAAATATTTAAGTGCAGGAATAATACATGGAATTGGACCAGTTACGGCTAAGAAAATAATAGAGAGATTTGGTGAAGAAACTCTAGACATAATGGAAAACCATATTGAGAGGCTTATGGAGATAGAGGGTATAGGGGAAAAGAAATTTCAAATAATATATGAATCCTATATAGAGCAACAAGGTTTAAAAGATATAATCTTATATTTTCATAAACATGGAGTCACTAATAATCAGTGTGTAAAAATATATAAGAAATTTGGTCCAAATGCGAGGCAGATAGTATCTGATAATCCATATATATTATGCGATGAAATATCAGGAATTGGGTTTAAAACAGCTGACAGAATTGCTATGAGCATTGGCATTGAAAAGAATTCAGAGTTTAGAATTCAAAGTGGCATTAAATATGTTATGAATCAATTTTGCTCTGCAGGAAACACATTTATGCCTAAAAATAATATAATAGAAGAATGCGAAAATAATTTGTTAATATCTAAGGAATTAATTGAAAAAAATATATATGACATGGCTGCGCAACAAAAAATTATTGTTGAAAACATAAACGGTACTGAAGTCGGATTTTTGCTTCAATATTATTATTGCGAGCTAGGTGTTACTAGTAAAATAATAACTTTAGGTTTGCAGCAAATTCAGACTATAAACTCGGATGTTGATTTCGAAATTAACGTTTTTGAAAAGGAACAAAATATAAAATTTGCAGAATCACAAAGAGAAGCAATTATTGGCGCATTTAATAATGGTATAGAAATAATTACCGGTGGGCCAGGAACAGGGAAGACTACAATTATAAAGGCAATAATACATATATATGAGAATAATGGAATGAAAGTAATACTTGGGGCACCAACAGGAAGAGCTGCAAAGAGGATGACTGAATCAACAGGGAGAGAAGCTAAAACAATACATAGACTATTAGAAATGGGAATTTCTGAGGATGATGAATCAGTATTTGAAAAAGGAGAATCATCGCCTCTAGATTGTGATGTAATAATAATTGATGAGGCGTCTATGATTGACATTATCTTAATGCAGAATCTACTAAAAGCAATTAATTTAGGAACTAGGTTGATAATTGTGGGAGATGTTGATCAATTACCTTCTGTTGGACCAGGAAATGTGCTAAAAGATCTTATAGAAAGCGATTATATAAAGGTGGTAAGATTAAAAGAGATATTTAGGCAAGGATCAGAAAGTTTAATTGTAGTAAATGCTCATAGAATAAATGAGGGACAGATGCCTTTGCTAAATCAAAAAGATAGAGATTTTTTCTTTATTAGCGAAGATAATCAAGAAAGAATTGCAAATACTATAATGGATCTAATAAATAGAAGACTCCCTAAGTTTAATAAGTCTTGGAATAAACTGAAGGATATGCAGGTTTTAACTCCTATGAGAAAAGGTGTGCTTGGAGTCACAAATTTAAATACGAAGCTTCAAGAAATGTTTAATGCATCATCAAAAGATAAAAAGGAAAAGACTTCTCGAGATATAATTTTCAGAGAAGGTGATAAGGTAATGCAAACAAAAAACAATTATACATTAAAGTGGATTAGGGTTAGTGGTTATGGCGAAAATGAAGGAGTGGGAGTTTTTAATGGTGATCTGGGATTCATAGAGAGCATCGATGAAGAAAGAAAAACACTCACAATCATATTTGATGAAGAAAGAAAAGTTATATATGATTTTAATTTTTTAGATGAGTTGGATTTGGCTTATGCTACTACAATACATAAAAGCCAAGGAAGTGAATTTAAGGTTGTAATAATTCCGGTATTTATGGGATCGCCATTTCTTATGAATCGTAATTTGCTTTATACAGGTATTACGAGGGCAAAACAATTAGTAGTAGTTGTTGGGTTTCAAAAAGCATTAATGTATATGATTAATAATACAAATAGTATAGAAAGATACTCATCTTTGAGATATAGAATAAGAGAGATAATAACCAAAGATGAATTCGAAGAATAAGGGAAAGGAGATAGGTGTATGAGGAATTTATGTAAAGTAACTTTAGAAGATTTAAAGTATGCATTTGATAAGATAGATTATTGGTATAAGAAAAATATCAAATTTTTAACAGTAATAACAGTTCCATTTAATACATCGTGTGTTTTTTCAAAGATAATAAGTAAAGTTTCACAAAATAATGGAAATGTCTTATATGTATGGGGAAAAGAAGGTGAAAACAAAGAATTAGTAAATATAACAAGAGAAATGTATTCTGATATAACTCATTCGTATATTGTAAAAGAAATTTCAAATGCTAAACTTACTTTTACGCACTACAATAACTTAATGAAGATTAAGCAGAACTATGATTTGGTTATTTTTGATGATATAACATACTTCTCCAATCTAAGTAATGTAAATATAAGAGAGATGTTAGAAATGTGTTCAAACATAGGAGAAAGAGTTTTGCTATATAGCATAGAAAAGACGACTTTAGTAGGCGAAAAGTTCGAACTTGCAGCATATAATTATAAAAAACCGTTTGTGGAGCCTAGGGTATTAACTACACGAATAGATTTGAATTCAGATATTCCATTTTCTCTATATGACTATCTTAAATGGTTCAGGGAAAATAGCCATAAGGTGGCTATTTATGTACCCAATAAAGAGAAGCTTGACATAGTATATGATTATTTTTGTAATAAACTAAAACTTTCAAATGTAAAAGTAATAAAAGTTTCAGGAAATGATGATATAAAAAAGAGTGAAAAAGTATCAAAATACAAGGATAAGGCAATATTTATAATAACTAATAAAATAGAGGAGTTACTTGAATATTGCTATATGGATGATGCAGTAGTACTTTTTGCTGATAATGAAAGATATACTTATAAAAAGCTTTTGTATATATGTGGCCAAATAAGAAATGTAAATCTAAAATTACCAGAGGTTCTTTTGGTATCAAACGATATATCAGAAGATATTGAGAAGGCGAAGAATATGGCGAGAGATTTCAATAAAAAGGTATGGGAAAAGCGTTTAATAGAATTATAAAAAGTATATTAGAAGGATTAATTGAAGTAATATATCCAAGAGAAAATTATTGCATTATATGTAAAGAAGATAACTGCTTTGGTATATGCGAGCATTGTATGAAAAGTATAAAAACAATAGCAGATTCGTATCAAGATGAAATAATAAGTTATGGGTATTATGGAGGAGTATTAAAAGATTTAATACTTAAATTTAAATATAAAAGCAATTTTACAGCAGGAGATATATTAGCAGAATTTTTAGAAGAATATATTATAAGAAACTTGAAATATCAGGAGTATGTAATAACCTATATACCACTATCAAAAAAATCTAAAAAGATTAGGGGATTTAATCAGTGTGAGTATATAGCAAAGAAAATAGCTAATGATTTATCAATTGAAGCTCTAGAAGTTTTGATAAAGGATAAAGAAACAAAAGAACAGAAAAAATTAAAGAAGGATGAAAGATATGAAAATATAAAAGATGCTTTCAAAATAAAAAAAGGATTAGAAATTGGAAAATATAATATTATACTGGTAGATGATGTAACAACTACAGGTGCAACTCTTAAAGAAGCTTATAAATTATTAAGAAAATATCAAGTAAAAGACATAAAACTCTTGACCTTAGCTAAAAGTCATATATAATATTAATGTAAAGCTAGGTTTGTGGTTGAAAGTCGAAGCTAGTCGCAGGCAAAACGATCCACGTAATTTAGACAAAATGTCTAAGGAGCATGGTGCGGTATAGAAGTAAGTCCTGCCAGATTGTATTCTGAGAGGGTTAGTAGTGAGGGATTAAATTCTATTAGCAAAAGCTCCAGCAGGCGAGTGTGGGGTCAAAAACCAGGTCAACTAGCTTTACCTCTATTTATTTTAAAATTATCATTAATAGGAAATGTGAGGAATCTAATCTAAAGTTTGCGATTAGATTTATTTTTTGTCTTTAGTTTTCAGAATTTACTGATAATTCTCTTGTTAAGTTAATAAAAAAGTGATAAAATATTAATAACTTAAAGATATTAAGTTTAAAAACTTTTTC
Organism: Clostridium sp. YIM B02569; assembly: GCF_022320765.1. Taxonomy (NCBI): domain Bacteria; kingdom Bacillati; phylum Bacillota; class Clostridia; order Eubacteriales; family Clostridiaceae; genus Clostridium; species Clostridium sp. YIM B02569. Next base: position 6,343 of record NZ_JAKJJX010000013.1, read on the forward strand.
ATATGAGAGGGGCTGGAATTTATGAAAGTCACAGTTATAGCAAAAAATATGGAACTAACAGATGCGCTAAAAGAAATAGTGCAAAAAAAGATAAGCAAATTGGAAAAGTATTTTGAAGTGAATGTAGAAGCTAAGGCTACACTAAGTGTTCAAAAAAATAGACATAAAATAGAGGTTATGATTCCTTTTAATGGAGTAGTATTAAGAGGCGAAGAATCAACTTCCGATATGTATAAATCTCTTGACTTAGTGGAAGATAAATTAGAAAGACAAATTAGAAAACAAAAAACTAGATTATCTAGAAAACATAGTGGGTCATTGAGATTTGGAGAAATAAATAATATAGATATTAAGCCATCAGAAGAGGACGATGGTAAATTGGTTAAGGTAAAGAAATTTGGGGTAAAACCAATGAATTCTGAAGAGGCAATTCTTCAAATGGATTTATTAGGACATAATTTCTTTGTATATCAAGATGCAGATAGTAGTAAAGTAAATGTAATTTATAAGAGAAAAGATGGGGATTATGGTTTGTTAGAACCAGAATTCATATAACATATAAGAGATTTTAATAATGGCTGTCCAATGTGCTTATTTAATTTGCATCATTGGACAGTTATTTTTCATATCAAATGATTGAACAGATAATGACAATATTTTTACATAAAATTTTCAATTAATATTAATAATTTGTGATTAAAATATTAAAAAAAAGTTAAAATTGGGTGCTTTATATAGGATTTAATACAAAAATCATGAGTTTTATTGAAAATAAGATAAGTAAAATGTTATAATTATAAAATACGTGATTTATAAAATAAATTACAGATTATGAATTATGGATAGTTAAAATATATTGGAAATTAACGTGAAATATATAATTTCGAAAGGATGACATTATGGGACTATTAAATGCCGTATTTGGAACATATAGTGAAAGAGAAGTTAAAAGGCTCAAACCTACTATACAAAAAATAAATGATCTAGATGAAGAGCTGCAAAAGCTTTCTGATGAGGAGTTAAAGGCAAAAACTCCAGCATTTAAAGAAAGATTAGCAAATGGTGAAACATTAGATGATATTTTACCAGAAGCATTCGCAGTTGTAAGAGAAGCTTCAAAAAGAGTTTTAGGAATGAAGCACTATGATGAACAACTTATGGGTGGTATGATACTTCATCAAGGTAGAATATCAGAAATGAAAACAGGTGAAGGTAAAACTCTAGTTGCTACTTTACCAGCGTACTTAAATGGGTTAAGTGGAAATGGTGTTCACATAGTAACAGTTAACGACTACCTTGCAAAAAGAGATGCTGAGCAGATGGGTGAGTTATATGGTTTCTTAGGATTAACTACAGGTGTTATTGTACATGAATTAAATAATGATCAAAGAAGAGAATCATATGCGTCAGATATCACTTATGGAACTAATAATGAATTTGGATTTGACTACTTAAGAGATAACATGGTTATTTACAAAGAGGAAAGAGTTCAAAGACCATTAAATTTTGCTATAGTCGATGAAGTTGACTCAATATTAATAGATGAAGCTAGAACTCCGCTTATAATTTCAGGTCAAGGTGAAAAATCTACTGAATTTTATAAAGTTGCAGATTATTTCGCAAAGAAGTTAGTTGCAGAGAAAGATTTTACTAGAGATGAAAAAGCAAATGCAGTAATGTTAACTGATGAAGGTGTTAGAAAAGCAGAAGTAACCTTTAAAGTAGACAATTATGCAGATGCTGAAAATATTGAATTACAACACTATGTAACTCAAGCGTTAAAAGCAAACTTTGCTATGAGAAGAGACAAAGATTACATGGTTAAAGATGGCGAAGTAATAATTGTTGATGAATTTACAGGAAGACTTATGGAGGGAAGAAGGTATTCAGATGGTCTTCATCAAGCTATAGAAGCTAAAGAAGGAGTTAAAATCGCTAGAGAATCAAAAACTTTGGCTACTATAACATTCCAAAACTATTTTAGAATGTATAAAAAGTTATCAGGTATGACTGGTACTGCATTAACAGAAGAAAATGAATTTAGAGAAATTTACGGGTTAGATGTTATTGTCATACCAACACATAGACCGATAGCAAGAAAAGATAATCCAGACTTAGTATTTAGCACAGAGCTTGGAAAAATAAAGGCAGTTGCTTCAGAGGTTGAAAAAGCTTATGCTAAAGGGCAACCAGTGTTAGTTGGTACAGTAAGTATTGAAAAGTCAGAACTTGTATCAAGTATGCTTAAGAAAAAAGGAGTACCACATCAAGTATTAAATGCTAAATTCCATGAACAAGAAGCTGAAATAATAAGTCATGCTGGTGAAAAGGGCATGGTTACTATAGCTACTAATATGGCAGGTAGAGGTACTGATATCAAGCTTGGCGAAGGTGTAGTTGAACTTGGTGGTCTTAAAATAATAGGTACTGAAAGACATGAATCAAGAAGAATAGATAACCAGTTAAGAGGACGTTCAGGAAGACAAGGAGATCCAGGTGAATCAACATTCTTTATTTCCTTAGAAGATGATCTAATGAGAATATTCGGATCAGAAAAAATTCAAGGTGTTGTTGAAAAATTAGGACTTCAAGAAGAAGAAGCAATTGAAAGCAAAATGGTTTCAAAAGCTATTGAGAATGCTCAAAAGAAGGTTGAAGGTAATAACTTCGATATTAGAAAACAATTATTGGGTTATGACGATGTAATGAATATCCAAAGAGAAGTTATCTACAAACAAAGATCAGAAGTTCTTGAAGGCGAAGATGTAAAAGAAGAAATATTATCAATGACAAAGGATATTATTGCTGACGCTGTTAATACTTATGTTACAGGTGAATCAGAAGATTATAGAGAAGAATTCTTGCATCTAATGGTTGCTTTACAAGATATATGTATAGCGCCAGGTACAGTTAATTTACCTAGTCTTGAAAATCTGTCAAATGAGGAAATAATCGAAAGCTTATTTGAATCAGCACGTAAGTTCTATGAACAAAAGGAAGAAGAGTTTGGTGCAGAAAGATTAAGAGAAGTTGAAAGAGTTGTTCTTTTAAGAGCTGTTGATACTAAATGGATGAATCATATAGATAATATGGATCATTTAAAACAAGGTATAGGGCTTCAATCATTCAAACAAATTGATCCAGTTCAAGCGTACCAAATGGAAGGTAGCGAAATGTTTAATGATATGATTAAAGCAATCAAAGAAGAAACAGTTAGACTATTATTCCATGTTAGAATAGAAGTTGCACCAGAAAGAGTAAGGGTTGCTCAAGAAACAGCAGCAATTCATGAGGAATCTTCAAGTGCTGCGGCTCCAGGGCCAGGACAAAATCAACCAGGTGGACCTAGTGCAGGGCCAGTAGCTCCAGTTAGAAATCTAGATAAGCATGGAAGAAATGAATTGTGCCCTTGTGGTAGCGGTAAGAAATTTAAAAATTGTTGTGGAAGAGAAGCATAAACAAGTTTGAAACTTTGTAATAAGCTCTAAAGAGTTTGAAAAATGATAAATATGATATAATAAATTCCGTAGAGGTTTGAAGAATTGTTATTTAGAATTAAATACAGTTTTAAGAAGGCTTCTGCGGAATTCTTATTAATACTGGATTTTTTGAAAGAGGTGAATAATAGATGATAATTGAACTTGAAAAGGAATTGGTTAAACTTCCAGGTATAAAAAAATCTATAGAAGAAATGGGGGCTTCACTTTGACCGAGATAGGTTAGAAAAGGAGCTCAATGAGTTAGAATATCAAATGCAAGAATCAGGTTTCTGGGATAATATAAAAAAGGCAGAAGAAGTTACAAAAAAGAGTAAGTTGATAAAAGACAAAATTGAAAATTTCGATAAGCTGAAGTCTCAGATTGATGATATAGAAGTACTAAAAGAAATCATGGAAGATGATGATGAAGAATCTGCTAATGAAATAATACAAACTTTAAGAGATATAGAAGCACAGATTGATGACTATAATATGAAAGTACTACTATGCGGAGAATATGATAAAAACAATGCCATCTTGACGCTTCACGTTGGTGTTGGAGGTACTGATGCTAATGATTGGACAGAAATGCTTTTGAGAATGTATACAAGATGGTGTGAAAAACACGGCTATAGTATTGAAACTCTAGATTTACTTCCTGGAGATGAAGCCGGAATTAAAAGCGTTACTTTAAAAGTTGCTGGGGAATATGCATATGGTTACTTAAAAGCGGAGAAAGGTATTCACAGACTGGTTAGAATATCCCCATATAACGCCAATGGTAAAAGACAAACATCATTTGCATCTATGGAAGTTCTTCCGGAACTTACAAAGGAACAAGATATAGAGATAAGATCTGATGATTTAAAGATAGATACTTATAGATCAGGAGGAGCCGGAGGCCAGCATGTTAATAAAACGGACTCAGCAGTTAGGATAACTCATATTCCAACTGGAATAGTTGTACAGTGCCAAAATGAAAGAAGTCAATTTTCTAACAGGGATACAGCTATGGAAATGTTGAAGTCTAAACTAGTCGAGCTGAAAGAAAGAGCACACAAAGAAAAAATTGAGGATTTAACTGGAGAATTAAAAGATATGGGATGGGGAAGTCAAATAAGATCATACGTATTTCATCCATACAGCATGGTTAAAGATCATAGAACTAATGTCGAAACATCAAATGTTACATCAGTAATGGATGGTGAGATCGATATGTTTATAAATGCATATCTAAAGCAACAATAAAAGAATATATATTCTCTTAATGAAAAAGGCTTCTATCAAATGATTTTATGATAGAAGTCTTTTTGTTAAGAGAAATTCTAAAAGTAAAGCTTATATAAAATAAATAGTAAAAATAAACTGGCATATCTGTATAGCTAAGCAGCTTTATAGAATATATCGATTAAAGAATAGACGGCAATAAGAATTATGCACACATATAGGGAAATATTAAGTCCAGGTTTTAGTATAGACATGATTCCCCCAACTACCAATGCTGTCATTATTACTACACTAACAAATTTAAAAAAGCCTGATTTGTTTGTTAGAAGAGTTGTAACAGACGAAAACATAATCAAAATTAATACTAGAAAGTAAAATATATTTTTTAAGTTAACTGAGTAACTCATTATTTGAAATTCGTTTAAAGCAAGTATTGAGAGTAAAAATAATAATGAGAAAGAGCAAATTCTACTAATATTTTTAACCATAAACCCATCACCTCTGGTAATTATTTACATAATAATTATACCGTTAGATCTTTATTCAATCAATAACAAATTTATATAAAATAAGTATTCTTATATGATTAGCATATAATATCAGAATTAATAATTGAAATTAATTCCTAAAATGGTATATAAATATGATAAAATATATTCATATTAGTGGAGGAGTTGAATTTATGAATATTCTAATAGTTGAGGATGAAAGGGATATTAGAAATCTTATTTCATTGCATATGAGGAAGGAAGACTATGAAGTTTATGAAGCTTCCGATGGACGAGAAGCTTTAAATATATTTGAAAATAAAAAAATAGATTTAATTTTATTAGATATAATGATGCCAAATGTTGATGGAATTTCAGTGATACAAAAGGTACGAGCCATCTCTACTATTCCTATAATCTGTATTACAGCGATGGGGAATGATTCTGATAAAGTTTTGGCTTTAGGACTTGGAGCTGACGATTATTTAGTAAAGCCTATAAGTCCGATAGAATTATCTGCAAGAGTGGCATCTAATCTCAGAAGATGCTACAAATATGCTGAGCATAAGGACGTAATTTATTCGACAGGAGAGTTAAAGCTATTTACTGAGACTTTTGAAGTTTATAAGGGGAACAGAAAGATTGATCTAAATCCAAAGGAATTCAAGATTTTAAAGTTATTAGTTTCAAATTTAGGGAAAGTATTTACTAAGAAACAAATATATGAAGAAGTATGGGAGGAAGCTTATTTTGGAGACTCTAATAATATAATGGTTCATTTAAGTCATATTAGAGAGAAAATAGAAGATGATCCTAAGAATCCAATCTACATAAAAACCATAAGAGGGATAGGTTATAAAATTGAGAGGGTTGCAATGCATGAAAGCTAAAAGAATAAAAAGGAGTGTTACAACAGAGTTATTTTTTATATATTTTTTGGGATATATAGCTATAAACATAATACTATTAATAGCGATTATTGGCTCAATTGTTGTTTATGGAACTTTATGCGGACCTAATACATATAATTCTTATTTTGGAGGGCTACAAAATAAGCTTGTAAAAGATTATACGAGTATAACTGATGGGGATTTGTCTGATATAGATGGTTTCATGGTAAAAATAAATAATGATAATAAAGTTCTTTACATGAGGGGACATGTTATCGAGGAATTTAAAAATATAAATTTGCAAAGCTATATGTATTTATTTGGATTAACAAAGGATAATGAAGAATCACTAAATGATGATATTAGAACAATGTTTGCATTATCAGATTTCAATAATTCAATAATTGAAACAAAAGATAATGTTAAATATTCACTATATAGCAAGTATCTAAAAGAAGAAGATTCTTTAGTGGTAGTTGGATTCCCGTATTCAGAGATTACAAAGCCGAATAGAATCACCAAAGTAATTCCTCATAATCTAATAATAAAAATAATGGGTGCGTTCAATGTTCTATTAATTCTCTCAATAGTGTATATTTTAGCTAAAGCAACTTCTAGCGCATTTATAAAACCAATAAAGACATTATTGGCTGGAGTAATAGAGATATCTCATGGCAATTATAATATACGTTTAGATATAGATAAAAAGAATGAATTTCTTGAATTAGCAAATGGATTTAATATGATGGCAGGAACTATACAAAATGAAAAAAGTCAAAATGAAAAATTACAGAAGATAAAAGAGGATTTAATATTAGATATATCGCATGATTTAAAAAACCCTCTTTCATCGATTTTAGGATATAGTGAGATTTTAATTAATAATAATGATTTAGATGAAAAGGAAAAGTTAGAATACTTAAACATAATAAATAAGAATTCACAAAGAGCAAATAAATTAATAACAGACCTGTTTGAATTTTCATTATATGATAATTCTGATTATAAAATGATTACAGTAAAAGCAGATATAGCTGAATTTGTTAGGCAAATAATAGCAAACTATATTCTAGAATTTGATCATAAAAAATTCGAATATGATTTTGAAATAATTGAAGAGCCCTATTATGTAATGATAAATGAAGAAAAGTTATCTAGAGCTATAAATAATGTTTTGGACAATAAAGTTAAATACAATCCTGCAGGAAGTAGAATAGGAGTAAAGACAGAAGTGAGAGAGAATTATTTCTACATTATATTATCAGATAACGGTGAATGTATTCCTCAAAAATACAGAGAAAATATATTTAACCCATTTGTTAGAGTTGATAAATCAAGAAATTCAAAAACCGGAGGAACAGGACTTGGATTATCTATCACAAAGAAAATATTAAATAAACATAATGGTGATATTAAAATTATAGATAGTGGAATAGGGACAACTTTTGAGATCATGTTGCCACTTGTTGTGTTTAAGAATAAAATCTAAATTTAAAGCTTGGATTAGCAATTTATTTTTTAGGTTAATTTAATATTGTTGTAAGCAGCTTTTAATAAAATGCATTTATACTAAGTATAGTGGAGGAGGAGTTTGAGCAGGCATTATACATTATTCTTAGTATAGTTTATTAAAAGTAACTTTAGCTTAATGCTTTAATATCATGTATAAGAAAGAGAAGGAAAATTTATGGACAACGATAAAAATGAATTAGAAAATATTGATTCAAACATAGAGTATGATAATTTGAAAGAAGAAACTGATACCATTAATACGGAAGAACACTTTGAGGAAAATGGTTTAGTTGCAAAATTAAAAGATAAAAAAGGAATTTTAGGAGTAGTAGGAGCTTTTCTATTAGTACTTTTGAAATTTAAAGCTATTTTATTTTTAGTGCTAGGAAAATTAAAATTCTTAATAATATTATTAAAGCTTGGTAAATTTGCATCTACCTTTATATCTATGATACTAATGATCGTCATATACGCTAAGATGTATGGAGTGGCATTTGGAGTTGGCTTTGTATTACTGCTTTTGATTCATGAAATGGGACATTATCTTACGGCTAAATTAATTAAATTGGATGTAAGCCTTCCAATTTTCATTCCTTTTGTAGGTGCTTTTATTAGCATGAAAGAAGAACCTAAAGATGCAGCAACAGAAGCGAAAGTTGCTATAGGAGGGCCTGTGTTAGGAAGTATAGGTGCACTAATTTGTTTATTGTTTTACTTTATATCTGGAGAAGACTTTTTGGCAGCGCTAGCCTATGTAGGTTTTATGTTAAATCTATTTAATCTTATACCTGTTCATCCACTTGATGGTGGAAGAGTGGTTTTGGCTATATCACCAAAGTTATGGCTCATAGGAATACCAATTGGTATAATTGCTCTCTTCAAGGCTTTCAATCCAATTATTGTATTATTACTTATACTTGGAATTGCAAAAGTTATTGAACAATATAGAAATTCAGATAAATCGTATTATGAAGTAAAGACATCTATTAGGTGTATGTTTGCATTAAGTTATTTCGGATTAATGTTACTTTTGGGACTTGGAATAACATATATCCATGGGATTCATTCTTCTGTACTTATTCAATAAAAATTGGAGGGGTAAATATGTATTTTAATATACCAGGAGCAAAAGATATTCTTATTAAAAACTTGACCGGTGAAGACTTAAAGGATATATATTTAAGCTTTGAGGGAATTGAAAAACATCCATTAAAGATATCTAATATAAGAAAGGATGGGCAAGTAGTTAAGACTTTAGTTTTAAGTTATTTGAATAGAGTAACAGAGCTTAAACTCTGCTATTATAACGATGGGCAAAAACAAGAAATCGTAGTATATAATGAATTAAGCAAAAAGGATTTAAGAAAATTAATTCTTGAGATTAGTAAGGAAAATGGGAAACTGAAAGTGAGGACAACTGTAGAAGAAAAATATATATAATTATTGCTTTCAATTAAAATAAGTTTATAATATTAATAGTGATATAGGATTATTGCCATTACTAAAAATAGTAATGGCAATAATGATTTATATGGTAAAATAGTATTGTTGTGGCAATAACTATTTAGGTAATTTAATATAAGCAGGAGGAAATTATGAATTCAATTGAAGAAAGAATTGCAAAAGAATTAGAAATAAAGTTAAGTCAGGTTCAAAATGTTATTGGACTTTTAGATGATGGAAATACGGTTCCATTTATTTCAAGATATAGAAAAGAAGCAACAGGAGGACTTTCAGATGAAGTCTTAAGAAAATTATCTGAAAGACTTACGTATCTAAGAAATTTAGAGGAAAGAAAAGCTGATGTTACAAGGCTTATACAAGAACAAGAAAAATATACTGATGAAATAGGAAAAGCTTTAGGGAATGCAAAGACCTTAACAGAAGTTGAAGATATATATAGACCTTTTAAACCTAAAAAGAGAACAAAAGCAACCATAGCAGTAGAAAAGGGATTAAAGCCTCTTGCAGAACTAATTTTGGAAGGAAAATTAAGTGGGAACCTAGATGAAGAGGCAGCTAAGTATATAAGTGAAGAAAAGGGAGTTACAAATAGTCAAGAAGCTATCCAAGGAGCTTCAGATATAATAGCTGAAAGCATTTCTGATGAAGCTAAGTACAGAAAGTATATAAGAGAATTTGTTATTAGAGAAGGTAATATAGAATCAAAGGGAAGCTCAGATGAACCAACTCCATATGAAATGTATTATGAATATTCTGAAGCAGTAAATAAGATACCACCTCATAGAATATTAGCTATAAACAGAGGAGAAAAAGAAAAAAACCTAAATGTTAAGATAACTGTTAATGAAGATAAGATAATTCAATACTTAGAAAATCAAGTATTAAAAGGCAATGAAACTTTAGATGAAAAATTAAAACTTGCAATTAGAGATTCATTAAAAAGATTAATTTATCCATCGATAGAAAGAGAAATAAGAAGTGAATTAACTGATATAGGTGAAGAAGGTGCTATTAAGATATTTAAAGAAAACTTGAAAGCATTATTATTACAAGCGCCTATTAAAGGAAAAGTAGTAATGGGATATGATCCAGGGTTTAGAACTGGCTGTAAAATAGCGATTCTAGATGCAACAGGAAAGTTTTTGGAAAATACAGCAGTATATCCTACAGTGCCTAAAAGAGATATCGAAGGAACAAAGAAAACTTTAAAAGCTCTTATTGCTAAGCATAATGTTGATGTTATATCCCTTGGAAATGGTACAGCATCAAGGGAATCAGAAGAAGTTATTGCAGAAATGATTACGGAAATAAAAAATGAAACTGGAAAAGAATTAGCATATGTAATAGTATCTGAAGCAGGAGCGTCAGTTTATTCAGCATCAGAACTTGCAACTAAGGAATATCCAGATCTAGATGTTACAGTAAGAGGTGCGATTTCAATAGGAAGAAGGTTGCAAGATCCACTTGCGGAACTAGTTAAGATAGATCCTAAGGCTATAGGAGTAGGACAATATCAGCACGATGTCACTCCTAAAAAGTTAGAAGAATCCTTAGCAGGTGTAGTAGAAGACTCGGTTAACACTGTTGGAGTTGACTTAAATATAGCAACACCATCGCTTTTAACACATATTTCGGGAATAAATGCATCTATCGCTAAAAATATTGTTGACTATAGAGAAGAAGTTGGAAGATTCACTTCAAGAAAAGAATTATTAAAAGTTAAGAGATTAGGTCAAAAGGCTTATGAGCAATGTGCTGGATTTTTAAGAGTTGATGATAGCAAAGAACCTTTGGATAATACATCTGTGCATCCAGAGTCTTATGCTATAGCTAAGAAGCTAATAGAATTACTTGGTTACAATAAAGAAGACCTTAAGAATAATAAATTAGGTGACATTGATGAAAGAGCTCAATCTCAAGGATTAAAAAAATTAAGTGAAACATTAGAAGTTGGGGAAATGACTCTAAAGGATATAATAAAAGAATTAAAGAAGCCAGGCAGAGATCCTAGAGAAGAAATGCCAAAGCCAATATTAAAAACGGGAATAATAGAACTTAAGGACTTAAAACCCGGTATGGTTTTAGCTGGAACTGTTAGGAATGTATCTGATTTTGGAGCATTTGTAGATATAGGAGTGCATCAAGATGGATTAGTTCACAAAAGTCAAATGGCAAATAGATTTGTAAAGCACCCTTTAGATATAGTTAAAGTTGGAGATATAGTAAAGGTGGCGATATTGGAAGTTGATGAAAAGAGAAAGAGAATATCATTAACTATGAAAGATATTGATGAATCAGCAGAAGTATAGCTAACATAATAAATTAAATTTAAAGTCTTAAGATTATGAATATGTTCATTCTTAAGACTTTTCTGCTTACAAATTTTTTATAGTAAGAAATATATGATTGCATACTAATAATTATTTAATATGTTCTAAGTATTGTGGGTATTTTTGTACTAGCGATTAGCGTGTATGAATGGAGAGTATGATATAGTAATATAGAATAGTATTTTTAATAAATAAAGATGAATAAAATTGTAGGTTTATAATGAGGAGGAAAAGTAATGATTAGATGGGGAATTATAGGACTTGGAAATATAGCTTTGAGATTTGCAAAGAGTTTATCATATTCTAATGAAGGTAAACTATATGCTATAGCATCTAGAACTAAGGAAAAACGTGATGAATTTTATGATAAGTATAATTGTGAGAAAGTTTATGAAAATTATAATGAATTATTAAGAGATGAAGAAGTGGATGCTGTATATATAGCATTACCTCACGGCTTTCATAAACACTGGTCCATCGAAGCTTTAAGGCATAAAAAGGCTGTGCTTTGTGAGAAGCCTGTAGGGATAAATTCGGAAGAAATGAAGGAAATAAAAAAAGAAGCTGTGTTAAATAATACATTCTTTATGGAAGCAATGAAGACAAGGTTTATTCCAATAATTAGTGATATTAAGAAAGTAATAAGAAATAAAGAGATTGGAGATATAACGGCTATAGAAGCTAATTTTTGCAATAATGTAGAAAACATTAAACCGGGATCGTATTTATTAGATAAAGACCAAGGTGGGGCGTTACTAGATATAGGAATTTATCCATTGTCATTTGTAATGGATATGATTGATTCAGAGGTTAAAAGTGTCAAATCTTACATGGATATAAATGAGTCAGGAGTTGATTCATATTTCGAAGCAAAGCTTACTTTTGAAGATGGAGTAATAGGAACTGTAGAAGGGGCAATTGATAGAAATAAAGAAAGGACAGCTATTATTAGAGGAACAAAGGGATGGATGGAGATTCCGATGTATAATAGACCAAACAAAGCTGTTGTTAATCTAAATTCGGGCAAGTCATATACAATTGAAAAAGATATAGAATTTGATGACATGTATGCAGAGGTTAAGGAAGTTCATAACTGTTTAAAAGAGTCAAAGCTTGAAAGTGATTATTTAACTTTAAATGAGTCAATTCGAGTTATGGGAGTATTAGATAGAATTAGAATGAATGCGGAATAAAAAGTGATTGGATGAACTACTTATAATGATTAGGCGGGAGAGAGAAACATATAAAATGGATGAAGTGAAAGTTTATACTAACAGAAAAAATATTGTACTTTTAGCAACATTGTGTTGCTTTTTATGGGGAAGTGCATATCCGGCTATAAAAGTTGGATATTCACTATTTAATATAAGTGATGTAGGCTCTAAATTAATTTTTGCCGGATATAGGTTTACACTTGCAGGTATTTTTATACTCATATTTGAGCTTATATCAAAAAGAGTTATATTTAAATTTACTAGAAAGCAATTTGGTCAGATAACTTTATTAGGTTTAACTCAAACTGCACTTCAATATATATTCTTTTATGTGGGAATGTCATATACTACAGGGGTTAGAGGATCTATAATAAATGGAACAGGAACTTTTGTAAGTATAATTCTAGCTCATTTTATATATAAGAATGATAGGTTAAATTTAAATAAGATAATAGGATGCGTTATTGGATTTATAGGAGTAGTAATTGTTAATTTAAATGGAGAATCATTAGGAGGAACATCTGTCACTTTTAAAGGTGAGGGGTTTATAATGATTGCTGCAATAATATTTGCTGTGTCAGCAATATATGGAAAGAAGATAACGCAAACTCAAGAACCTTCAATAGTAACTGGTTTTCAGCTATTTATAGGAGGAATTCTTCTTACAGCATTAGGATTTGCATTAGGAGGTAGCTTAGAAGGATTTACGGCGAAATCAACATTACTACTTATATATATGGCATTACTATCATCAATAGCCTTTACTGTTTGGACACAATTATTAAAATATAACAAAGTAGGATTAATATCAGTATTTAATTTTTTAATACCTGTATTTGGAACATTGTTATCAGCATTAATCCTAGGAGAAAATATATTTGATATCAAGATATTAATAGCGCTTCTTTTAGTTTGTTATGGAATATTTCTAGTTTATAGAGTTAAGAAAGAAAAGTAGAATGGGCATATTGTGTATAACATATATTTAGAAAACTCAATTTTTGTAAGGAAATTTTTTAACTTATGAGAATGGATGCATAATTAAATTCTAAATAAGGAGATATTGATTTAGGATTGATATAAGATTATTATGGATAGCGATTTTATAAAAGAGGACTTGCTTTTAGGCAAGTCTTCTTTTATAAAGAGGTTGACTCTATTCCAACTATAGACTTTATAATTTATATTAGGAAATATATTTGTAAAGGGAAGATAAAAATATGTTTAAAAAGTTTTTAAAATACTCTATTCCATCAGCATCGGCTATGTTTGTATCGTCATTATATACAGTTATAGATGGTATTTTTGTAGGTCGAGGTGTAGGAGATTTGGGGTTAGCAGCGGTTGCAATTGCAATGCCAGCTACAATAGTTTTATTTGGAATAGCTACAATGTTTGCAGTTGGTGGAGGTGCTCTAGTTTCTAAAAACTTTGGAGCTAAAGATAAAGAAAGAGCAGTATATATTTTTCGCCAAGCATTTAAATCAATTATAATATTAAGTAGTATTATTAGTTTTGTATTTATAGTTTTTTCGGAGTACATAGTAGTTCTTTTGGGGGCAACTGAAAATTTGAAGGAGTTGTCGGCAGAATTTTTGAGATACTATTCATTGTTTTGTATACCTAGTTTGTTAGGAATAACTTTGAATGGATTCATTAGAAATGATGGAGGTCCTAAGTTAGCTATGATATCAACGATAGCTGGTACAGTGGTAAATATATTATTAGATTATATATTTATATTTCCTTTAAATATGGGGGTTAGGGGAGCCGCTATTGCTACTGGACTTGGGCAAGTAGCGACAATAGCTATAATACTGCCTCATTTTTTAAAGAAGAAAGGTCAATTAACTTTTGGAAATGTGAAGCTAGAAATGAAAGTGGTTAAAGAGATTATTACCATAGGTTTCCCATCGTTTTTTGCAGAAGCAGCCTTTTCGATAATAATATTCTTCTATAATATAGTTTTAGGAATCTATATGAGAGAGGAAGGAATTGCGTCATATAGTATAATAAATTATATAACTACAAATATTTATATGATGCTTCTAGGTGTTAGTTTAGGAGCCCAACCATTAATAAGTTACTATTTTGGAGCTAGGGATACAAAAAAGATGTTTACATTTTATAAGTTTGCACTAATAGCGTCAGTCTCGGTAAACTTATTGTTTACCTTAGTATGCTTTATATTTGGAAAAAATCTTATAGGTTTGTTTACAACAGATAAGGAATTAATAAATATAGCGTATATTGGACTTAATATGACTAATTTAGCTTATTTTTTCACAGGTTTAAATTTAAGCACATCGATGTACTATCAATCTATAGAAATGCCAAAGTTCTCTAACTTAATTTGTGCTTTTAGATCTTTTGTATTTTTGCCAGTAATTTTATTTTTAGCTGCACATTATTATAGTACAAATGGAATATGGGCTAGTATGATTTTTTCAGAAATATTAACGTTTTTAGCAGTAAACATTGTTACTAATACAAAAACTAATACAAAAAAAGCTATATCAGTATAAGGTGGCAAGGGGGATAAATATTGAGTAATTTTTCTATTGGGGAAATGTCAAAATTGAATAACATATCAATTCAGACACTGAGATATTATGACAAAATAGGTTTGCTAAAACCAAAGGTCATTAGTGAAAAAAGCCAATATAGGTATTATAGTATAGAACAATTTTTTCAAATGGATGTGATTAAATATTATAAGACATTGGGATTATCCCTAAATGAAATAAAAAAATTAATGGGTAGAAGCACTTCTATGGAAGAAAAACTTGATATGATAAATTTTCAGCAAGAGGTTTTGGAAAATAAACTAATAGAAATGGAAATAATAAAAAATCACTTAGAGTATATGAAAAACACAGTTTCTTCAATTATTGAATATGAAACTGATAAAATATTTATTAAATATAATGAAAAAAGGGAATATATAAGTTATGATTGCGTTTCAGCCACTATTGATGAATTGGAAATTAATTATAGAAAAGTAATGCCTAATAGTGAAAATCAGCTAGAAAAATTAAGTTATGAATTATCCTCAATGGTTTCCTATGATGAGTTAAAAGAAAAGATGGTTTATAAGAATATAATGACAAATAATTATATAAGAATGCTAAAAAATGAAGGAAGGGCAATTGTCTTACCAGAGGGAGAGTATATAACAATATATTTTGAAGGAGGATGTTTTGAAAATAAGAAATATTATAATAAAATTATTGATTATATAAATACGAATAATATTAAGATAAGTGGCGATTTCCATGAAGTGTATATCCTTCCTCAAGTAAATGAAGATGGAAAAGAGAATACTTTGATGAAGCTTGAGATAATGAAAAAGGAGAATTAACATATGTTAAAAGAAATTCATGATAAACTGATTGCTCTGACAGATGAAGAAGTAAACATTTTAAGTGGAGAGAATTCTGTAAATAGAAGCATTTATACAGACGATGGAAGTTTCATTGTAGATAGCAATAAACTACTACCAAGTGGGGAACTAATAGATATTAGAAAGCATATTAGATTTATTAATTTTCCAAGTCATAATCATAATTACATTGAGTTTAATTATGTTTATCAAGGCAAGCTTACTCAAATCATAGATAACAATGAAATAACTTTACAAAAGGGCGAATTAATTTTCTTGAATCAATATATAACTCATGAGATAAAAGCATCGGACAAAGAGGACATAATTATTAACTTTATAATCAGGCCTGAATTTTTTGACTATATAATAACTCTGTTAGATAAAGAAAATATAGTAAGTAAATTTTTACTAACTACATTATATACAGATTATGATGAAGGAGAATATCTATATTTTAAAGTTTCTGAAAGAAAAAATATTCAAGAGTTATTAGAAAAAATAATAATTGAGCTGTATACTAATTCGATAATGAAAAAAGCGACAATAAAATTGCTAGTAGGGCTTTTATTAGTGGAGTTAGTAAAAAATTCACAGGATATAGAGACATATTCTGTGGATAACTATGAGAAGATGTTGATAATTCAGAGTCTTAAATACATAGAGGAATTTTATAGTATAGCTACTCTGCTAGAGCTCTCAGAAAAATTAAATCAACCAGATTATAAACTTAGCAAATTAATAAAGAAACATACTAAAATGACTTTTAAAGAATTATTGCAAGAAAAAAAGTTAAGCAAAGCAGTTGAATTAATCAAATTAACTGAGTATTCGATTATTGAAATAATTGAGTTTGTAGGATATGAGAATCCAACATACTTTTACAAAATATTCAAGAAAAAATTTGGAATGACGCCTAGAGAATATAAAATGAACAGAATTAACAATTTTAGATTTACTTAAATTAGAAAAGTTTCTAAGTTGAAATGAAAGGAATATATAACTTTTAAATAATTCAATTTATGTTTAAAAATTATTTATTCCGCAGTGCTATAGTTTAGAATAAATTTTAATAAGTTAATCTCTTTTAACATATATAATGCATAATTTAAGAATGAAGAAGCTATCTTAATGAAAAGCTGAGAGAGCTTTTTTTGTTAATAATTGAGATGCTTTGAAGTTACTTACTTTGAATTGAAAGAGGTTTAACATTATGCTATGATTATTTTAGTAAACGTTATTTTTGTAAATATTAGGGCATAGAGTGTGGGCAAATTAAATTTTAAAGATAATAATGAGGGGTGTAGAGATGAGATATTTAGTGTTAGATGTTGGTGGAAGTTCTATTAAGTATGCACTGATGACAGAGGATTTGGAGTTTATTGAGAGGGGGAAAAAACCAACACCACTTGATAAAATTGAAAGTTTTATAGATGTAATAGGTGAAATCTATGATATATATAAAGATGATATAGAAGGAATAGCTATAAGTATGCCAGGAGTATTAGATAGTGAAAAAGGTTATGCTTATACAGGTGGTGCACTATCATATAATGAAGGTAAAGAGATTGTAAAAATTCTTAAAGAAAGATGTCCGATAAAGATTACAATAGAGAATGATGGAAAATGTGCAGCTTTAGCAGAGGTTTGGAAAGGAAGTTTAAAAGATTTCGATGATGGAGTTGTAATAGTTCTAGGAACAGGTGTGGGTGGAGGAATAGTTCGAAATAAGAAAATCCATAAAGGAAAAAACTTCTTTGCAGGTGAGTTTAGTTTTATAAATACGAATGTAAATAATACTGAGAATACGGATGATTGTTGGGGATCTATAAGTGGTTCTAAAGCATTGATAAATGAAGTTGCAAAGGTAAAAAGTCTTCCGCCGGATGAATTAGATGGGTATAAAATATTTGAATATGCAAATAACAACGATCCAGATATTCTTAAAATTTTAGATGATTTCACTTATAAGCTAGCGGTACAAATTTTTAATTTACAGTGTATATTAGATCCAGAAATATTTGCAATCGGTGGAGGGATAAGTAGTCAAGAGATATTGATACAATATATTAAGAGGAATGTGGACAAGTATCAGAAGAGTTTTGAAATTGATGATTTACCACTACCTAATGTAGTTAGCTGTAAGTTTAGAAATGATGCTAATCTCATAGGAGCACTATACAATTTTATAACTAGCAAATAGAATATAATTGTATTAAATGTTAATGATATTTTCTAGAAGGGTGTCATTAGCATTTAGCCTTTCTAATAATAACATTATATAAATTAACTTAGTAATAATATATAAAATGGAGTGATTCCTTTTGGAATCACTCCATTTAATATAAAGATTTTATATTAAACGTTGAATAACATATCGCTATAAGTTGGAAGTGGCCAGAACTCTTCGTCTACTAGAGTTTCAAGTTTATCAGCATCAGCTCTTAAAGTATTCATTTGTTCAAATACTTCATATCTGTACATCATTCCTAAATCGAATATATCTCCATCGAAGTTATCAGCTTTTTCAACTAATTTTTCAAGAAGGGCAACATTATTATTTAATGAGGCTGTTAATGTTGAAACTTCAGTTAATAATTCAGTTTGAACTGATATGTCTGCATTCACACCAGTAGCTTTTATAGTATTAATTGATTCTGCAAGACTTGTAGCAAACTTAATTACAGCAGGTAAAATTTGACGTTTTGCCATTTCAAGTGTTGTTAAAGCTTCAATATTTATAATCTTATTGTAGTTTTCTAAAGTGATTTCATAACGAGATGTTGATTCTACTCTAGTTAAAACTCCATGCTTTTCTAATACAGCTTGATTCTTTTCATCTATCATAGCTTTAGCAGCTTCTACAGTTGAGTGGATGTTTGGAAGCCCTCTTCTTTCTGCTTCAGCAACCCATTCATCTGAATATCCGTTACCGTTGAATATGATTCTCTTATGGTTTTTAACGATATTTGTTAAGATTGATTGAATTTCAGTATCTAAATCAGTAGCTTTTTCAAGTTTATCTGCAATTTCAGATAAAGTTTCAGCAACTATAGTATTTAATACAAAGTTACATCCAGCAATTGAAGCAGAAGATGGAACCATTCTAAATTCGAATTTATTTCCAGTGAACGCAAATGGAGAAGTTCTGTTTCTATCAGTTGCATCCTTTGGAAGTGGAGGTAATGTATTTACTCCAATAGTTAATTCACTTGCAGACTTAGAACTTGTAGCTGGACCCTTTTCAATTTGTTCTAATACATCCTCTAATTGATCGCCTAAGAAGATAGAGATTATAGCAGGAGGAGCTTCGTTAGCACCTAATCTATGATCATTTCCAGCATTAGCAGCTGATACTCTTAATAAGCTTGGATATTCATCAACAGCTTTTATTACAGCACAAAGGAATAAAAGGAATTGTTGATTTTCGTGTGGAGATCTACCTGGTTCAAGAAGATTCATTCCATCATCAGTACCCATTGACCAGTTATTATGCTTACCTGATCCGTTTACGCCAGCGAATGGTTTTTCATGAAGCAAGCAATATAAATCATGTTTTGCAGCAACTTTCTTCATTATTTCCATTGTAAGTTGGTTATGGTCAGTCGATATATTTGTTGTGCTAAATATAGGAGCTAACTCATGTTGAGCAGGAGCAACTTCGTTATGCTTAGTTTTAGCTAATATTCCAAGCTTCCAAAGTTCTTCATCTACTTCTTTCATGAAATCAGAAATTCTTTGTTTGATTGTTCCAAAGTAATGATCTTCAAGTTCTTGACCCTTTGAAGGTTTTGCTCCGAATAATGTTCTTCCTGTTAAGATAAGGTCTTTACGAGCATCATACATTGACTTATCGATTAGGAAGTATTCTTGTTCAGGACCAACAGTTGTAATTACTCTTTTAGTAGTAGTATTACCTAATGCTTTTAAAACACGTAGAGCTTGTTTGTTTAAAGCTTCCATTGAACGTAATAATGGAGTTTTCTTATCTAAAGCTTCTCCGTTATAAGAACAGAATGCAGTTGGTATACATAAAGAACCATCTTTTAGGAATGCTGGTGAAGTACAATCCCATGCAGTATATCCTCTAGCTTCAAAAGTAGCTCTAAGTCCTCCTGAAGGGAATGAAGATGCATCTGGTTCACCTTTGATTAATTCTTTTCCTGAGAATTCTAATATAACTTTTCCGTCAGAAGTTGGATTTATAAAAGAATCATGCTTTTCAGCAGTAATTCCAGTCATAGGTTGGAACCAGTGAGTAAAGTGAGTAGCACCTTTTTCAACAGCCCAATCTTTCATTGCAGCTGCAACAACATCTGCTACATCTGGTTCAAGAGTAGTTCCTTTTTCAATTGTCTTTTTTAAAGCTTTGTAAGTAGCTTTAGGAAGACGTTCTTTCATTACAGCATCGCTGAATACATTTGAAGCAAAAATTTCATTGATTTTGTTCATTAATAAGATCCCCTTTCAGAATACACAACATTTATTTAAATTAATATTAACTAATTAAAAACATTAATAATTTAAAAAAAATTTTAGAGTATAAATGATAAATTGTCAACAAGAAATAAGAAATTGCTACATATAAACTCCCACCATATAAATTCATATATGGTAAAAAATTCATATTAAAAAATAAAAAGCTAAAGAATTATTTTAATATTCTCTAGCTCCTTTGCTAAAATCTTATTCAATTAATAAATTAAACATAGTTAATATATAACACTGCTAAGACTGCCATAGCCTTAAGTATTTTCTATAATAATTATACTATATTGTTGTAGGTTGTACAATACAAAAATCCGATTTTTTGAAGTAAGAAATTAGTAGAAATTTAAATATTTATATTACATTTCTACCAATTTTATTTAAATTTATGTAGTAAGTTAAAGGTAATTGTTTTTATAGATAACATACTTAATTATAAATAAAGTTAGTGATATGAGATTTTTACTAAGGCTGAGATTATAAGGAGGATTTTTAATAACAATTTAACCTAGCGTTATTTATATTTATGTAGTAATTCTTAATATAAAAAATTATATTAAGAAGATTATAAAGTTTTAGTAGTGCAAATAAGGATAATAATTTATACAAATGCCGATATTAAAAACGGTTTTTTAATACAATATAATTTAACTATAGAGTGATGTATGAAGAGAACAGGAGGAGAGAAATGGAGTACTATTTAGCTATTGATATTGGAGCTTCAAGTGGAAGACATATTTTAGGTTCAGTAGAAAATGGAAAGATAAAATTGGAGGAAATATACAGATTTGAAAACGGAATTAGTAAAATAGGAAATGAATATTGTTGGAATATAGAACAATTATTTAAGGATATAAAAAAAGGAATTAAGAAATGTAAAGAAATAGGGAAAATACCTACTAGTATAGGAATAGATACCTGGGCAGTAGATTTTGTTTTGCTAGATGAAAACGATAAAATGCTTGGGAACGCCGTATCTTATAGAGATGATAGGACTGAAGGAATGATGGAGGAAGCATTTAAGATTATTCCAAAAGATATGATGTATTTATATACAGGTATCCAATTTCAAAGATTTAATACGGTATATCAATTACTTTCCATAAAGAAGAATAATCCAGAAGTATTAGATGAGGCAAAAACTTTCTTAATGATACCTGATTACTTAAATTTTTTACTCACAGGAAAAAAGATAAATGAATACACAAATGCATCATCAACACAGTTAGTTAATTCTTTTGAGAGAACTTGGGATGAAAAAATACTGGATGAGCTAGGAATTAAGAAGGATATCTTTCAAGAGATAAAATTACCTAAAACTAATCTTGGTACTTTGAGAAAAGAACTGGCCGAAGAATTTGGATTTGATATGGAGGTGATACTTCCTGCAACCCATGATACTGGATCAGCATTTATATCATCAGTTTGCAATGACAGCGACAGTGTTTACCTGAGTTCAGGAACTTGGTCATTGATTGGTGTTGAAAATAGATTCCCAATTTGTGTGCCTCAAGCTATGGAACATAATTTTACAAATGAAGGTGGAATAGACTATAGATATAGATTCCTCAAAAACATTATGGGCCTATGGGTAATCCAAGAAGTTAGAAGGAATTTAGATAATAAATATTCTTTTGGAGAATTAGTAGATTTGGCAAAAGAACATATTGATTTTTCATCAATAGTAGATGTAGATCATGACAGATTCCTCAAACCAGAAAACATGGTTGAGGAAATAAAATTATATTGTGTTGAAACCAGTCAAAAGGTTCCTCAAGAGGTAGGGGAGATAGCTATGTGTGTATTTAATAGTTTAGCTCACTGTTATAAAAAAGCTGTTTATAATTTAGAGGAAATCTTTGAAAAGAAATTTGAAAGAATAAATATATTTGGTGGAGGCTGTCAGAATAATCTTTTAAATGAATTGGTTTCTAAAGTTACAGGGAAAGAAGTACTTGCAGGTCCAGTTGAAGCTACGGCCATAGGAAATATTGTTGCTCAAATGATGAGTAAAGATATTCTTAAAGATTTAAGTGAAGCTAGACAAGTAATAAAAGAATCTTTTGATATTAAGATATTTAAATCCAATTAATTTGTTCACTCTCTCAATAGTATAAATTAAAATATTCAATTCTTTACTGCTATTTGTTTGAAATATATAGTGAATTATTGAATATTGCAAATAAAGATAATCAGTAAATTTAAATATAAATAGGAGGCATAAAAATGAATGTTAAAGAAAAATATGAATTAGCTAAAAAAGAATATGAAAAATGGGGAATAGATGTAGATAAGGTTTTAGATGAACTTAATAAAGTTAAAATATCAATTCATTGCTGGCAAGGTGATGATGTTAAGGGATTTGAAGTAGTTCAAAATGAGTTATCTGGAGGAATTCAATGTAATGGTAATTATCCAGGTGCAGCTAGAAACGCTGAAGAACTTAGAAAAGATTTAGATAAAGCATTAAGCTTAATTCCAGGAAAACACAAAGTTAATCTTCACGCAATTTATTTAGAAACTAATGGCGAATTTGTAGACAGAGATGAAATAAAGCCAGAACATTTTGCAAATTGGGTTAAATGGGCAAAAGAAAATGGGTTAGGGTTAGATTTCAATCCGACAATATTTTCACATCCAAAGTCAGCAGATGGATTAACACTTTCCCATCCCGATAAAGAGATAAGAGACTTTTGGATAAGACATTCAATTGCATCAAGAAAAATTGGAGAATATTTTGGTAAGGAATTAGGGCAAACTTGCTTAACTAATATTTGGATTCCAGATGGATACAAAGATATTCCGAGTGATAGATTAGGACCAAGAAGAAGACTTAAAGAATCTTTAGATGAAATTTTTAAAGTTCAAATAGATAAAAAATATAACCTTGACTGCGTTGAGTCAAAAGTATTTGGGATAGGGGCAGAAGCTTATACAGTAGGTTCAAACGAATTTTATTTAAATTACGCAGCTAAAAATAACATAATGTCATTAATGGATACAGGCCACTACCATCCAACTGAAGTTGTTTCAGATAAACTTTCTGCAATGTTATTATTCGATGAAAAAGTAGCTCTTCACGTAAGTAGACCAGTTAGATGGGATTCAGACCACGTTGTAGTTTATGACGATGAACTTAAAGAAATAGCGAAGGAAATAGTAAGAAACGATGCATTAGATAGAGTAATTATTGGTCTTGATTTCTTTGATGCAAGTATTAATAGAATTGCAGCATGGACAATTGGTTCAAGAAATATGATAAAAGCTTTATTAAATGCAATGTTAACACCGAATGATAAGCTAAGGGAATTACAAGAAGAAGGAAACTTCACAGAAAGATTAGCTTTAATGGAAGAATTTAAAACTTATCCAATGGGTGATATTTGGAATTACTATTGTGAAAAGAACAATGTACCAGTTGGTGAAAGCTGGATCAAGGAGGTAAAGGAATACGAAAAGGACGTTTTGTCTAAGAGAAATTAATTTAGGTTTGTAATAAATAATATTCAATTTGTAAAGATAATATAGTATTTAACAATAAAATATAAAACAAATAAGTTTATAGCGGTTATGTAATTGACTATAAACTTATTATACAAGGAGAGAATATTATGAAAATGGAAATTAGATACTCAAATCATCCAGAAGATTCTAAACAGTACGACACAGAAACGTTAAGAAGACATTATTTAGTTGAGAAAGTATTTGTCGGTGACGAAGTGAATTTAGTTTATAGCCATAATGACAGAATCATATTTGGAGGAATTACACCAGTAAAAGAAATATTAAAGCTTGGAGCTTCTAAAGAATTAGGAACAGATTACTTTTTGGAAAGAAGAGAACTTGGAGTTATTAATGTAGGTGGAGAAGGAACAATTATAGCAGATGGAGAAGAATATAATCTAAATTATAGAGATGGATTATATGTTGGACAAGGTACTAAAAATATAGAATTTAAATCAGCTAATGGAAAAAAGCCAGCTAAGTTTTATATAAATTCTGCACCAGCACTTAAATCATATCCAACAGTAAAAATAGATTTGGAAAAAGCTAATAAAATAAAATGTGGCGATGAAATAAACATGAATAAAAGAACAATAAATCAGTATGTTCATCCTGCAGTATGTGAAAGCTGTCAATTAGTAATGGGATTAACAATACTTGAGCCAGGAAGTGGATGGAATACAATGCCATGTCATACTCATGAAAGACGTATGGAAGTATATTTATATCTTAATGTACCTGAAGATCAAGCAGTAATTCACTTTATGGGTGAAGGACAGGAAACAAGACATATAGTAATGAAGAATGAGCAGGCAGTAATTTCACCAAGCTGGTCAATTCATTCGGGAATTGGAACTCAGAATTATTCATTTATATGGGGAATGTGTGGAGAAAATAAGACTTTTGATGATATGGATCATATAAAAATTGATGACTTAAGATAAAAGAAGAAGAGGAGAAATAGAGTAATGTCAAATATTTTAGATGAATTTTCAATGAATTTTTTTAGATTGGATGGAAAGATAGCCATAGTAACAGGAGGAAATACAGGACTTGGTCAAGGATATGCAGTGGCATTAGCTAAGGCTGGAGCTGATTTGGTAATTCCAACTTACGATACAAATTGGGACGAAACTAGACTATTAATAGAAAAAGAAGGTAGATCAGTAACATTTGTTCAAGCAGATTTAACAAAAAAAGAGGATAGAGAAAAAGTAGTAAAAATAGCAATGGAAGTGTATGGCAAAATAGATGTATTAATTAATAATGCTGGAACAATAAGAAGAGCACCACTTCTTGAGTATAGAGAAGAAGATTGGAATGCAGTAATGGACATTAACTTAAATGCAGTATACTTTCTAAGTCAGGAAGTTGCTAAAATTATGGTAAATCAGGGGTCTGGTAAAATAATTAATGTAGCATCAATGTTGGCGTTCCAAGGAGGAAAATTTGTACCGCCTTATACAGCAAGTAAGCATGGAGTAGCTGGAATAACAAAGGCATTTGCTAATGAATTAGCAAGCAAGAATATTCAGATTAATGCTATAGCACCGGGATATATAAAAACTGCAAATACTGCGCCAATAAGAGCAGACAAAGAAAGAAATGCAGAAATACAAGGAAGAATACCGGCAGATAGATGGGCTGAACCATTCGATTTAATGGGAGCAATAGTATTTTTAGCAAGTAGAGCATCTGATTATGTTAATGGACACATATTAGCTGTTGATGGTGGCTGGCTAGTAAGATAATCATAAAAATCCTATAACGGCGAGATAAATGCCTTGTTAAAATTATATGAATATTTTAACAAGGCATTTTTAGATTGTTGTATTGGATACTACTCAAGCAATGCAATATAATTGCAAATGCCTGTAAATTAATAGAAATTTCAATCTAACAATAGTTTAATAAATATTATGTATTGATGTGTTGAATAAGATAGCGTATGGAAAATAAACTCCAGAAATGTGTGCTAAAGAAGCGTATGATAGTTTAGATAGAACATTAGGCATTGTAAGAAAATATTAAATATTAGAGAAAAATTAATAATCCCCATTCTCAAAATAGAAGATGGGGATTATCAATGTATAATTTCAATATTTGAAGCAATGATTCAAATATATAATATTTTTAGAATAAATTAGTATTAACAATCAATATGATTAAGTGCTTCAACAAGAGCCATTATAGTCAATGATTGGCCATATGCCATTGGAGCTATAATTATATTCCTATAGTGTTCTTTATTATAGCCCATTCCAGTTCCACCAGATACATTTAATACAGTTCCATCTTTTGCTATATTATTGCAAATTGCTTCTATAGCTTTTTGACCAGCAGGTTTAAATGAATCGTCTAATATCCCTAATCTTATTCCTGTTAGTATCCCAGCAGCAATTGCGGCTGAGCCAGATACTTCTTCATAACTTGTAGGATCATCTATAACTGTGTGCCATAATCCAGATTTAGATTGGTATTTAACTAAAGTCGTTACTTGAGCCTTAAATGTATCAATTAGAAATTTCTTTAGGCCTGAATTCATTTTACCGTCAAACATTTCAATATAATCTAAGATTCCAAATGTGAACCACGAATTACCTCTACACCAGAATACTTCTCCAAAATTACTATTTTCATTGAAACTCCATCCGTGATAGAATAGACCTGATTTTTTATCATATAAGTATTTTATATGAATAAGGACTTGATGAATCGATTCATTAATCCAATCTTGTCTATTATATTTTTGTCCCATTCTATTTAAAAATAATACAGTCATAAATAAAGTATCTATCCACATTTCGCTTTCGTTTAGCCTAACCCCTTGTCTATCGCCATTAGCACTAGTAACATGCTGGAATCCACCTTCTTTAGTTCTTGGAAGACAGTTCATAAGCCAATCAGCCCATTTTAGGCAAAGGTTTTCAAAATCTGTATTTGGACTTACATCTAATAGATTTATAAGTGTTAATAGAGGGGCAGTTGTATTAATGTTTTTTGATGGTAATCCATTTGATATATTATTTTTATACCATTCATTTAAAAAATCCAGATATTTGTTGCTTCTATCGTGTTTGTCTAACTTTAATAAGCCATATAAACCTACACCTTGTGGCCAATCCCATTCTTGAATTCCAAAATCTCTTGGAAACATTCCTATGGCTTCTCCGCCTTCTTTAGTTAATTTTTCTTCATCTGTTGGTCTATCTAAGTTTAAAAGTTTATCAACAACTAAGTCAAGTTTTGCACGTAATTCTTTTTCTGTTAATTTCATTTTATATCACCTCATAATATTTATTTGTAAAGAGCATTATAAACAATACTCTAAAGTTTTTGTATTTTGAAATAATGAATAAAAGGTATCGGTGTAACGATTAATTACAATAAATTTAAATCTCATGTAAGTGTTAACAATATAGTTATTATAATAACTTAGTGAATTTATTGTAGTATAAATTAAAGTTTTCTATCATTTATTCTCAATTCAAATTATACATCACGAAACAAAATAAATCTACATAAAAACAAAATAAAATAAAGAAAAAGTAAAAAAGAAAATGATTATTTAGTAGTGAAAATTAAGGGGGTAAATTAAATATAATTAGAGAAAAACCTTACAAATAGTGAGTTTGAATAAAATAAAAGTAAGGAAATATATATATTGTTTTATGTTGTTTTTAAAAATAAAGCAAGTAAATGATGTTGAGTTTTGTTAAAAAAGAGTTTATTATCTATATAAAGCTATATTTATTTTGAGAAAGGAATTACGATTATGAGAATTGGAGTTAGAGGACACGATATTGGACTTTATAAGTTAGATGATATAGGAAGAATAATGAAGGAAAAAGGGTTGAAAAGCGTTCAATTCGTAGCGAAAAAAATAATATCTGAATTTGAAGTTACTAGAGGATGTATGACACCAGGGATGGCCCAATACATAAATAATACTTTGAATAAATATGAAGTAACTGTAAGTATTCTTGGGTGTTATATTAATTTAGCTAATCCAGATGATAATGAACTTAAGGAATCATTAGATACCTTTAAAGAGCATATACGTTTCGCAAAATATTTGGGGTGTAATGTAGTTGGAACAGAAACTGGAGCTTTTAATAAGGAATATATTTATACAGAAAAGAATAATACAGAGGAAGCCTTTTTAAGGAGCCTAAATTCAATACGAATACTTGTGAAAGAAGCAGAGAAGTTCGGGATTGTAGTTGGAATAGAAGGGGTTACAAAGCATATAATGAATACTCCAGAAAGGTTAAAAAGAGCTTTAGATAATGTTGAATCAAATAACTTACAAGTTATTTTCGATCCGATTAATTTTATAGATGAAAGTAACTATGATAAACAAGACGAGATAATAAGAAAATCTTTTGAACTATTTGGTGATAGGATAGTGATTATACATGCAAAAGATTTTATCTATAAAGATGGAAAGGTACAACAAGTGTCTATTGGAAAAGGTCAATTTAACTATCCATTATTACTAAAACTAATAAAGGAAAGAAAACCATATATAGATATAATTCTTGAGGATACAATACCTGAAGATTTAGATTCAAGTATTAAATATATAGAAGAAATATACAAGAGTTTATAATGAATAATTAAATGTATATATAAAATGAGAAATGGCATGGAAATTTATATTTTCTATGCTATTTTTATATTAAAAAAGTATTAAATACAGATCTGTGATAAAGGAGGGAAGATAAATATTGCACTAAAACGTTAACATATAGCTATTTGAGATTGTTTTTAAAACAAAACTAACATAAACAAATAAAAAACAAATAAAATAAAAGAAATTATATTGACTTTGTGTTGGAATGGAAGTAATATATAAGTGTAAGTGATGTAAATGTTTTAAGTAACCGATGACAAGATTAAAATGTTAGATATTAGAATACTTAGGAGGAATGTCATGATAAAAAGAATTTTATAAAAAACTTTTGGTAAATGATACTTAGATATATTTAATAAATACATACTATATAAAATATTAAGAGAAATTGATTTGATAAATTGAGGAAGAATACAGAATTAAACTAAGAATTAAAAATGGACATGCATTAGGCTTATTATAGTATTTTATTTGTAGTTCTTTAGGGTTTATATTAAAGCTATAAAACGTTAATACTTAAATACTATGTAAAAAATAAAATTTATAATATATGTAGGAGGAAATATGAGTAAGAAAGATGGGAAAATAAGATTTATAAATTATTTTTCTTATGGGATGAATGATTTTATAGGAGCAGGAGCATTTGCCTTAACAAGTGCATGGTTATTATACTTTTATACAACTTTTTGCGGATTAACACCAATTGAAGCGAGTTCAATATTTGCATTAGCTCGTATAGTTGATGCAGTAGCAAGTCCGACAATGGGATTCATAACAGATAATTTTCACAAAACTGCGCTTGGAAGAAGATTTGGAAGAAGAAAATTCTTTTTATTAGCAGCAATACCTTTAATTATTGTATATTCAGCTATTTGGGTCAGTGGTTTCTCTTATTTATATTACGTTGGGACTTATATAGCGTTTGAAATCGTGTATACAATGGTACTTATACCTTATGATACCTTAGCGGCAGAAATGACATCTGATTTTAAAATTCGTGCTAAGCTTACTAGTGCAAGAATGTATATTGCCCAATTTTCAGCATTTTTAGCTGCATTTATACCTGGAAGACTTATAAATACATTAGGGAAAGAGTCTCCACAATCATTTTTGATTGCTGGTGGAATCTTTACTGTAATATTTATAATTGTTTTAATTCTTGTGTATACATTTACTTGGGAAAGATCTTTAGAGGAAATAGAGATATTAGAAGGCAGACACTCAAAGGAAAAGTTATCATTTGGACAAAATGTAATGAAAATTTACATAGATTTGGTTACAACTCTTAAAATTAGAACGTTTAGAGCACATTTAGGAATGTATATCGGAGGATATTTAGCACAAGATACATTTAATGCAGTATTTACTTATTTCATAGTGTTTGCATTATTTAAAGGTGCAGTTGTAGCATCAAACTTGTTGGCATTAATGTATATATTCCAAATTGCAGGAGTTGGTATAGCAACTTATTGCACATTAAAATTAAGTCCTGGTGGAGCATTTAGAGTTGTATCATTAATATTCCTTGCAAGTATTGCAGGATATTTAATAGTATATGGAACAATTCCTGATAGCCTTGTTGCACTATATGTTGTATCGGCATTAGCAGGACTCGGACGAGGTGGAATAAACTTTGTTCCTTGGAATAACTATACTTTTGTTCCAGATGTAGATGAAATAGTATCTGCTGATAGAAGAGAAGGTGTTTTCGCAGGATTTATGAGTTTGTTGCGTAAAGCTTCACAGGCACTTGCTGTTTTCCTAGTTGGAGTTGTATTACAAGAATTTAACTTTAAATCTGGATCAACATCACAACCTCCAGAAGCATTAACAGCTATGGCAGTTATATTAATAGTGGCGCCAGCAATACTGCTTGTTTATGGTATAATATCATCATATAAGTTCAAAGTATCTCATGAATCGCATGAAGTGCTTAAGAAAGAAATTGCAAGATTAAAAGATGGTGGATTAAAAGAAGATGTAGATGCTGAAACTCGTACAACAGTTGAAGAATTAACAGGATTAAATTACGAGAATGTATGGGGGAATAACAAAGTAGGATATAGAAACTGGAGAAGATACAAAGAAAATCAAAAAGCTTAGAAAAAATATAATATAAAAATAATCTGCATTGGTTCTAAAATCTATTTAAGTGAATAGTGAAATCAATGCAGATTATATTTTTATGCAGGTGAAAACTTATTAGTGCACTGCTTATAATTGCACTAATAAGTTTTTCTCTATTTGTTTAATTCAAATAATTATTTTAAGTTGAATACATTAGATAATTCCAAAGATATTGGACTATTATCTGGATTTGTTTCCATAATATCTTTCATAAATGCCCACCACTTTTTACAGGCATCTGTTTCGGCAATTTCATCCCATAATTCTTCGTTCTCCATTTCTATATAAGAAAACAATAGATTGGTGTCTTTATCATAAAATATTAAATATTTTGATGCTCCGTGAGATTTTAATTCTTTTACAAGATCTGGCCAAATTTCGTTATGCCTTTTTTTATATTCTTCTTCTTTACCTTCAAATAATTTCATTTTAAATGCTTTTTGTATCATAAGTACCTCCTTAAAAAGTATAAGTTACTTATATTATATAGTTATTCGGAAAAAACAGTCAAGAATTAACTTTGATTTATATTGTGTTGTCTGTGTTAATTTGGTATATTAAAGTTGAATTGATTAAATACAAAAAAATATACACTATATTTGAATTGCCTTACATATGATTTAAAATATAATTATATAATAGCGGTGAATAAATAGAAACTTATTCATATAAGGAGGAAAAGTAATGTTACCTAGAGAAAGACTAGAAATAATAAAGGAAATAGCAATAAAGGAAAAGAAAGTTTATGTATCTAAGCTGAGCAAAGAGTTTGAAGTTACAGAAGAGACCATAAGGAGAGATTTGGAAAAACTAGAGTTACAAGGAGTAGTTACTAGGAGTTATGGTGGCGCAATATTAAATGTTGATAAAACTAACGAGGATGTGCCTTTTTATAAAAGATCTAGGACAAATATAGAAAGTAAACAATATATAGCATTGAAGGCTATAGAGTTTGTTAAGGGAAGTAGTACGATTGTTGCTGATTGTAGTTCAACAGTATTTGAAGCATTGAAATTAATTAGAAATAGAAATGATGTAACTGTAATAACAAATTCAGTGGAAGTATTACAAGAATTAAACCAATCGGAGTTGAATATTATATCAACTGGTGGTGGCTTGGATCAAAGAACTTTGTCGTTACAAGGACCAATAACGCAAAATGCTATTAAAAATTATAATGTGGACATAGCATTTGTAAGCTGTAAAGGAATGGACATAAATAAAGGAATATTAGACTCGAATGAGACAGAGGCAGAAATTAAAAGATCTATGATCAAACAATCTAATAAAGTCATTTTGTTAGTGGATCATAGTAAATATGATAAAACATCATTTGTAAAGCTTTTTGATTATGAAGACATAGACTATTTGATAACAGATATTGAACCAAATGAAGAATGGATTAATTTACTGCATGCTAATAATGTTGAGGTTATATATTGATGTACATATAGAAAAGGTTGTAGAATCACTTAAAAATAAATAGGTGATTCTTTATTTTTTGATAAAAATGCTAATAAATTCGTTATAAATGCTAGTTTTAGCAGATCTTAATATACTTTAATAAAGCTCTATAATGATATGTTGTTTTTAAAATATTAATACAAATAAAAACAAACAAAAACAACAAAAAGCAATTGAAATTAACAAAAGAATGAAGTATAATTTATTTATAAGATAAAATTAATCTGGAATTAAAATGATTAGTTTGTATCTTTAATCGGTAAATAAAGTTACATACATTTACAAATAGAATTATTTAAAATGGACCAAATATTAAAATACATAATAAATATATGAAAGCAGGAGAAAGTATGACAATAGAAGATATGAAGTTTATACAAAATTTTAAGAGGATGACAAATGATGCGTGGCTTAAAGGATGGCATGAAAGAAATGGTGGAAATATAACTTATAGATTAACAAAAGAAGAAGTTTCTGCAATTAAAGAATTTATCAACGAAGTTTCGGAATATAATTCAATTGGTGTAACTGTAAAAAATTTAGCCAATGAATATTTCTTAGTAACCGGAAGTGGAAAGTTTATAAGAAATATGACAGTTTGTTTAGGAGAAAATGCAGGAATAATCAAAATAGATGAAAAGGGAGAAAACTATAAGGTAGTTTGGGGATTGTCAAATAATGCAAGACCAACAAGCGAACTTCCTTCACATTTAATGAGTCACTCAATAAAAGTAGAAAAAACAAATGGATGTCATAGAGTTATAATGCATTCTCATACTACAAATGTAATTGCATTAACGTTTGTATTGCCATTAGAAGGAAAAGTATTTACAAGAGAATTATGGGAAATGGCAACAGAATGCCCTGTAGTATTTCCAAGTGGGATTGGGGTAGTTCCTTGGATGGTTCCAGGTGGAGCTGCAATTGCAGAAGCTACTGGTGAACTAATGAAGGATCATGATGTTGTAATTTGGGCGCATCATGGAATGTTTTGTTCAGGTGAAACATTAGATCTAACTTTTGGATTGATGGATACAGTAGAGAAATCAGCTGAGATTTTAGTTAAAGTTCTATCAATGGGTGGAAAGAAACAAACAATTGTTTCTGAAAATTTTAGAGATTTAGCAAAAGACTTTAATGTTAGTATTTCTGAAGATTACTTAGTTTAATAAAGTTATTTTGAGACTAGAGTGAAAATTAGCTTAAGTATAACCCTATCTCCGTATAAGATTAGTCTCAGACAACTTATTATATATATCATAATATGGAAACAATCTAGTTGTTATATTATGTATAGTAACTAGATTGTTTAATAATGATAGATATAGATATGATTTTTATATGTATATAAACAGTTAGTATTATAAAAATACCTAACTAGAATATAATTTGAAAACTATTTATAAATTATAAATATGAGATTGCACTTTGCTGATAAATTATTATTATATAAAATTCAGTGGATACATTATACATTTATCAAAATTATTAAAGGAGAATTGATATTTATGACAAATAGAATAATATTAAATGATACAAGCTATATAGGAGGAGGAGCAATTGAAAATATTGTTACCGAAGCTAAAATAAGAGGCTATAAGAAAGCACTAGTTGTAACAGATAAGGACTTAATAAAATTTAATGTAGCATCTAAAGTTACAAATTTATTAGATAAAAATGATTTGATTTTTGAAATTTTTGATGAAGTGAAAGCGAATCCAACTATAAATGTAGTTTTAGCTGGTATAGAAAGATTCAAAGCATCTGGAGCAGATTATTTGATTGCAATAGGCGGAGGATCATCAATTGATACTGCAAAAGCTATTGGAATTATTGTTAATAATCCAGAATTTTCAGATGTAAGAAGTTTAGAGGGAGCAGTAGAAACTAAAAATAAATGTGTTGATATAATAGCAGTTCCAACTACAGCGGGAACTGCAGCAGAGGTAACAATTAACTATGTAATTACTGATGAGGAAAGGAAACGTAAATTTGTTTGTGTTGATCCTCATGATATTCCAGTAATAGCAGTTGTTGATTCAGAAATGATGTCGTCAATGCCAAAGGGATTAACAGCAGCTACAGGCATGGATGCTTTAACTCATGCTATTGAAGGATACATTACAAAAGGAGCCTGGGAATTAACTGATACATTACATTTGAAAGCTATTGAGATAATTGGACGTTCTCTTAGAAGTGCAGTAAATAATGAGCCGAAGGGAAGAGAAGACATGGCCCTTGGACAATATATTGCAGGTATGGGGTTCAGTAATGTTGGACTTGGAATTGTCCACTCGATGGCACATCCGCTTGGAGCGTTCTATGATACACCACATGGAATTGCTAATGCAGTATTATTGCCATATGTTATGGAGTACAACGCAGAGGCTACAGATAAAAAATATAGAGAAATAGCAAGGGTAATGGGTGTTGAAGGTGTAGACAATATGTCTCAAAAAGAATATAGAAAGGCAGCTATTGACGCAGTTAAAAAGCTTTCAGAAGATGTAGGAATTCCTAAAGTGTTAAATGAAATTGGTGTAAAAGAAGAAGATTTACAATCACTTGCAGAATCAGCATTTGTTGATGCTTGTACTCCAGGTAATCCAAGAGATACAAGTGTGGTAGAAATTTTAGAAATTTATAAGAAAGCTTTTAAATAGAAAAATAGTTTTAGGATGGGTATATAATTATATTCATCCTTTTTTATATGTATAGAATAAAATATATGATTCTATCATAGTTTTTGAGATTATGAAAATTTTAGATATAGATAAGTTAGGAGAATTGTATTAGATACTATAAAATAGAGTTTTATGTTAAGATATTAAGTAACAAAGTTTCTAGTCTAATTAAAGACATTAGTTTTTATATGGATATAATAAAAAGTATGTTCAGGTATGTTAGCGACATAAGCATGATTTCCCACTATATAATTAAAGAATTTTAAAGAATAGGAGTGTAGCAATAGATGCGACATTGGGGTTATGATACTGATTTTTTAGCGAAAGTTTTTAAAAATGTATGCTTTTGAAGCGCAAAAGCATGCATGTGAAGAATCGCCTATTCTAATTGTAATAGAAAAAATAATATTGAGAAAAGGAAGAGGATTATGGAAAATGTATATTACTATAACACTAAAATTGGTAAAATCAGTATAGTGGAAAATGGGGCAGCAATTACAAAAATTTGTTTCATAAACAAAGATGAATTTAATGTTGAAGGAAATGAAACCGAGTTATTACGGAAAGCTATAAAACAATTGGAAGAGTTTTTTGAAGGAGAGCGGAATTGTTTTGATTTACCATTAGAGCCTAAGGGGACGGAGTTCCAAAGAAAAGTATGGAGTGCTCTACAAGAGATTCCTTTTGGAGAAACAAGGAGTTATGGTGAAATTGCCCAAATAGTTGGTAATGAGAAAGCGGCGAGAGCTGTTGGTATGGCTAATAATAAAAATCCAATTCCAATTGTAATACCTTGTCATAGAGTAATTGGCGCTAATGGTAAATTGGTCGGATATGCTGGTGGTCTTAATATAAAGGAAAAGCTTCTTAAAATTGAGAAGGATTATAAAAGATGACTTAAAAAATAATATGATTTAATAATATAGGTGGCGAGTCTTTATAAATAGTAAACTATTTGTAGAGATTTGCTTTTTTTACTTACGACAAATAAATAACATTGTTTCAAGTAAAGTTGCAGTTCTTTAAATAATTAGTATATAAATGAATTTTTAGGGGGGGCTTAAAAGCAAAGCATATAATAATTCTTTTTAAGATAAAAATAATTATTATATAAAGTATTTTAGGTGAATGATGATTAAAGTGCTTATAAGTATTGAAAAAATAATTAAATATACTTATAATTACTTATAAGGGGTGATTTTATGATTGGGAAAGAAGGGTATGAAAATTTTAATAAAGACAATATATTTTCATATAAGGAGAGGTTGAAATTAAATGTTAATGAAAAAACTAAGATTGTTGAAAAGGCAATGAAATTTATTCATAACAATAAAACATATTTTTTTGATGTTTCTACTAGTATTGAATTTCTTTCAAGATCTTTAGATAAAAAAGTAACCATATTTACTCATTCCATAGATAATTTTAATATACTTTCGGAAAAGAATGGTTTGGTAGTAAATTTGATTGATGGAAAATTTAATAAGAAAAATCGCTTCTTCTATAGAAGGAATTATGATGAGTATTTGAGCAAAATTGAGTTTGAGGCAGCATTTATAGGGGCTGGAGCTATAAATGGTGATGGTATTTATTATGAAAATGAAGAAGATGCTTATATTAAAGGGGAGATTGTTAAAAGAGCTAAGAAGGTTATTTTACTTGCCGAACATCAAAAGTATGAAAAAGATGCCTTTTATAAAGGGCTAAACCTAGATCAGGTAGATATTATTATTGTTGATCCAATATCGGTTTCTTCTTTTAGTAATATTATGGAATTGTATAATATTAAAATTAATCCTAAAAGTCTAGTGATTATATAAAGAAAACATATTAATTTAAGTAGCGTTATTTAGGAGAATAAAATTGAGTTTTATTTGCTTATAAATATTGGATTCAATAAGCAATTATAAGTAATTTGACGTTTTATTATAAATAGTTAGGGGATGAGTCCATGGATAAATTTGGAATGATATGTTTAGATATTGATGGAACCTTGTTAAATTCAAATCATGAAGTAACTGAAAAGGTAAAAAGTACTATAAATAAAGTTGCAAATAATAAGAAAATACCTGTAATTTTAGTTTCAGCTAGAATGCCAAAAGGAATAAGGTTTCTTCAAGAAGAACTTGGAATAGAGGAACCAATTATATGCTATAGCGGTGCTTTAATCTTAGATAAGGATAATAGTGTATTGGCTAGTGAGGCAATTGATATTTCTAATTTTGAGAAAATATATAAGTTAACAAGTGAAAATAACATTCATATGAGTTTATATAAGGATGATGAATGGTATATAGAAAAATTAGATTATTGGGCTAAACAAGAAAGTGAAATAACTAACATCATTCCTAATATTATTGATTTTAATAAATTAATAGAACAATGGAAAAGAGAAGGAGTAGGACCAAGTAAGATTTTATGTATGTCTAATCCAAAAGAAATAAACTTCTTAAAAGAAAATATTTATGATAATGATTTAAATATATATCCTTCAAAGCCAACATACTTAGAAATTATGCCTATAAAGGCATCAAAAACATCTGCAATTACCTGTTTACAAAAGAAATTCAGTATAGATAAATCAGAAATAATAGCAATGGGAGACAATTATAACGATATTGATATGTTAGAGTATGCAGGAGTTGGAGTAGCGATGGGAAATGCTCCAGAAGATGTGAAGAAACATGCTGATGATGTAACCTTAACTAATGATGAAGATGGGGTAGCAGAAGCACTGATAAAATATGTTATCAACAAGAAATAAAGAAAATGTTTTACAGCCGTTTTATTTAGAACTTTCATAAAATTCTTTTTTTAGAGATGAATAAGCATAGATAATAAGTATAAAAAAATTTAAGTTTAACTCATGTTATTTAATTTATGTGAAATAGAAATGAATTACATATATTTGTGTAATGTTTATTTGTAAACTTAAGCAAATGTATGTAATTTATTTCAATTCCAGTCTTTTTATATTTGAAATTTATAAATTTTTTATTTAAAAATTTATTTTATATCTGTATAATATGCATATCCCATAAGTCTACTAATATTTTTAGCGACATTCATAAATTCCTCTTTGTATTTTAGTAAATCATCCATAGTATTAAAGAGTGTTACGGATGAGAGACTGGTTGCAGCAATAATTTTATTGGTTCTATCAAAAATAGGAACAGCTATGCATATAACACCCGTATCGTATTCAATATTGTCTAATGCATATAGGTTCTTTCTTATAACATGAATTTCTTCTATAAGAACATTTATATCAGTTATTGTGTTCTCTGCATATTTTATGAATTCTGTATCTTTTAATAATTCTCTTATTTTATCATCAGAATATTGAGATAATATCAATTTACCAGAAGCAGTACAATAAATAGGCGCTTTTTTTCCTATACTAGAAGACATTATTATATTTCTACTAGTATTTTCGGAAGATACTTTATCTACATAAATTATGTTAGTAAATGACTCGTCAGGAATACAAAGATGTATGACTTCATCAAACTTATTAGCAAAGTCATATATATGAGGTCTGGCGACATTTATTAAATCCATACTATTTGTTATAGAAGAAGATAAGTTAAGAAGCTTAATTCCTAATTGATATTTATCGTTTTCTGCATTTTGCGTAACATATTCTTTATATTTTAAAGTTGTAATTATTCTATGTATGGTACTCTTGCTTAAACCTAAAATTTTTGACAATTCAGCAATTCCACATCCTTTTGGATATTCGGCTAAGCAATCAAGTATATCAAGAGCACGTTCCACCGATTGAACTAAGTTTGGATTGCTTAAATCCTCTGACATATAAAATCCTCCTAAATAGTTTTATCTTTATACTACATTGTAATGTTTAATTTTAATTTTAACAAATAAAAAGTTAAAAATTTTATTTTTATACCAGTATCATTGACAATTGTAAGTGATGATATTAGAATTAAGATAATAAATGAAACGGTGTTCCACAATACGGAACGATGGCGTGCGTTGAAAAAATTTAATAATACATGTAAGGATGGAAATATTTATATGGAAAGGGGAGAATAGATAATGGAAAACATTTTGAATCAGTTTTCAATGGACTTTTTTAGATTAGATGGAAAAGTGGCAATAGTTACTGGAGGAAATACAGGTCTTGGACAAGGATATGCAGTTGCATTAGCTAAAGCAGGAGCAGATTTAGTTATTTCTACCCACGGTGATAATTGGGATGATACACGAGAATTGATAGAAAAAGAAGGTAGAAAAGCAGTATTCGTGAAAGCAGATTTAACACAAAAAGAAGGAAGGCAAGATGTGATTGATTCTGCGATGAAATCTTATGGGAAAGTAGATATATTAGTAAATAACGCTGGAACTATAAGAAGAACACCTCTTCTTGATTATAAAGAAGAGGACTGGAACGCAGTTATGGATATTAATTTAAATGCTGTATATTTCTTAAGCCAAGAAGTTGCTAAAATAATGGTTAAACAAGGCTCTGGTAAAATAATAAATATAGCGTCTATGTTATCATTTCAGGGTGGAAAGTTCGTTCCTCCATATACAGCAAGTAAACATGGAGTTGCAGGTATAACAAAGGCATTTGCTAATGAATTAGCGAGTAAAAATATTCAAATAAATGCGATAGCACCTGGATACATAAAGACAGCAAATACTGAACCAATAAGGGCAGATAAAGAAAGAAATGCAGAAATACAGGGAAGAATACCAGCAGATAGATGGGCAGAACCATCTGACTTAATGGGAGCGGTAGTGTTTTTAGCAAGCAGAGCATCTGATTATGTTAATGGTCATATTCTAGCAGTTGATGGAGGATGGTTAGTAAGATAATCAGTATTCAAAATTATATATAAATATTGACTAAAATTTAAAAATGGCCTTATCAAAAGTATGAATATAGAAATCTATCTCTAACTTATTTGGTAAGGTTAAAAACAAATATATAGTGAAAGTGGTGTATTTATTTATGGACGTAATTACTATAGGAGATGCAATGATTGCAATGTGCCCTCAAGAAAAGGGACCAATAATATTTTGTGACACATTCAAAAGAAAAGTAGGTGGAGCAGAATTAAATGTTGCAATGGGATGTGCAAGATTAGGGTTAGAATCTGGATGGATAAGTAGATTGGGAAATGATGATTTCGGAAAATATATACTAAAGATTGTAAGAGGTGAGGGGATAGATACATCAGAAGTACAACTTGTTGATGGATATCCAACTTCAGTATATTTTAGAGAAGTTTTATCTGATGGATCAAGTAGATCATTTTATTATAGAGAAAAATCTCCAACTAGTACAATGGATGCAAAGAAATTGAATGAAGAATATATAAAAAATGCAAAAGTTCTTCATATTACAGGAGTTTTTCCTTCAATAACTGAAAATAATAGAGAAGTTATATTAGAAGCAGTAAAATTAGCTAAAAAGAATAATCTTATAATATCATTTGACCCAAATATTAGATTAAAGATGTGGACTAAGGAAGAAGCAAAAAACTATATAGAAAAACTTTTACCTTATGTTGATATTCTTTTAATAGGTGATGAAGAAATAGAGATATTATTGGGAGATACAAATATAGAAGAGGCAATAAAAGTTTTCCATAACAAAGGAATAGAAAAAGTGATAGTTAAAAAAGGAGCCAAGGGAGCTATAGGGTCAGATGGTAAAAATATTTATGATATTGAAGCTATTAAGCCAAAAGCTTTAGTTGATACAGTAGGTGCAGGTGATGGATTTGCAGCAGGATTTTTAACGGCCTTATTAAAAGGTAAGTCACTAGAAGATTGTGTTAGATTTGCAAATGCAGTTGGATCATTAGTTGTAGGTGTCGAAGGCGATAATGAGGGACTACCTTACTATGATGATGTTTTAGTACATTTAGGACAAGCAAAGAAAATAGAACGTTAAGAAATATATATTTGTATTTAATAAAGTATTTTATGAATGATGTAGATTAATTTTAAATAAAATAAATTAAAGATGAGGTGTAATAAATAATGTTTGAAAAAATTTATAATACATTAAAAGAAGAAAAGGCAGTAGCTGTTATTAGAACTAAGACATATGAAGAAGCAAAAGAAATAAGTATAGCAGCAATTGAAGGTGGAATGAAAATTATAGAGGTAACTATGAGCGTGCCAAATGCGCCAAAGTTAATAAAAGAATTGAAAGAAGAATATAAAAATGCTTGTGTTGGTGCAGGAACTGTGTTAACAAAAGATGCTGTAGATGCATGTATCGAAAATAATTCTGATTTTATTGTTTCTCCTTGTATAGATGAAGATGTAATTGCTTATGCAAATCAAAGAAAAGCATTAATAATTCCAGGATTAATGACAATGTCAGAGTTAAATAAGGCTTACAAATTAGGTTTAAGATTTATCAAAGTATTCCCAGGTAATGTTGTTGGAAAGGCATTTATAGGGGCAGCAAAATCAATATTCCCAGACCTTAGCGTTATGCCTACTGGAGGAGTAAACAAAGATAATATAAGTGAATGGATACAAGCAGGAGCAGATTGTAGCGGTATAGGTAGTGATTTAAATAAAGTTTATAAAAGCAACGGTGCTGCAGGTGTAAAAGAATATTGCGCAGATGTTAT
Organism: Clostridium sp. YIM B02569; assembly: GCF_022320765.1. Lineage (NCBI taxonomy): Bacteria > Bacillati > Bacillota > Clostridia > Eubacteriales > Clostridiaceae > Clostridium > Clostridium sp. YIM B02569. The sequence goes on from NZ_JAKJJX010000013.1 coordinate 47,852, forward strand.
AAGTAAAGTTAAAAATTTATAATTTTCAGTAAAGATTTAAAGCACTTAATTTTATTGATTAAGTGCTTTAAATCTTTTTTTATTAATGATTTTCTGAGCTATTTTTTTAGATATTTATAAAATAGTTATGTTAAAAGGCAGATTGTTTTAGAAAGCAACAGATACTATTAATATTATTTAAAATGTAGGGTTAAATAATATCAATTTGCAATTTATATTTAGAAATTTATCTATTGAATAGAAGACTAAGTGTAGTGACTTTATATTAAAAAAATGATATATTAATAAAAAATGAACCGAGTATGATTAAAATAATGAGTAGAAAGAAGGTATTATACATGTATGAAATGAAGGAAGAATACAAAATAGGAATTGATCAGATTGATGAGCAACACAAAAAGCTTTTTGAATTAGCAGATCAAGCTTATACGCTGTTAAAAGATGAATTTGCAATTGATAAGTATGATAAGATAATACATATTATGGACGAACTGAAGGATTATACAATTTTTCATTTTAAATCAGAAGAAGAATATATGAAAAGTATAAACTATAAAAGACTCTTTACTCAAAAGATTGAGCATGATAAATTTATTAAAAGTCTTGAAGAAATTGATTATAAAAATATTGATGAAAACCAAGATGAAAGTTTAATAAAACTTTTGAATTTTTTAAATGATTGGTTAACAGAGCATATATTAAAAACCGATAAGCTTATAGGAGAATAATATAATTATAATAAAAACGTTTTATTTTTTATTATAATTATTTTGCGGTGAGGGTGAGATATAGAAATCTTACTCTTTTTTTATTAAAAATTTAGAAATGTAAAAAGTGCTCAAATAGATGTTGCAAAGTATTGATTAAAGTTATATAATAAAGAAAATAAAATATATATCTTCAGGGCAGGGTGTAAATCCCTACCGGCGGTATAGCCCGCGAGCTTTTAAGAAAGCAGATTCGGTGTAACTCCGAGGCCGACAGTATAGTCTGGATGAAAGAAGGTAACCTATTAGGAATTGAAAGTTGATCTATTATCACTTGCTGAATGTATGCCCTGATGTATTTTACATCAGGGCTTTTTGTTTTTTTTTATTAAGTATTGCAAATAGTTCAGGAGTAACTAATGTACTAAGAATACTTTGACACTAAATTCCTAATAAGCTACACCAAGAAGATAATCTTTTGGGAGGCAAAGAATATGAATGAAAAAACAAGTAAATTAATCAAAATCTCTTTATTATCAGCAATTGCAATTATACTTATGTATTTTGATTTTCCAATAATACCTGCGTTTCCATGGCTTAAGATAGATCTAAGTGATGTACCAGCATTGTTGGGTGCTTTTGGATTTGGTCCTGTAGCAGGGGTGATAATAGAATTAATAAAAAATCTTTTGGTTCCATTAATCAGAGGAAGTCAAACAGGTTTTGTTGGAGAGACAGCAAACTTCTTGTTTGGAGCAGCATTAATTTTACCAGCATCATTTATCTACTATAGAAATAAGAATAAGAAAAATGCAATATTAGGAATGATAATAGGTGGAATTGCAATGGAGGCAATGGGAATCGTGGGTAACATATATTTATTATTGCCAGCTTATGGGATGAAGATGCCAGCGGATATGTTACAGAATTATGTTTGGGCATTACTAGCTTTCAATGGAGTAAAGGCGGTTATGGTGTCGGTATTAACATATATTCTATACAAAAAAGTATCTGTTTCAATTTTTAAGGTTGAACCAAACTTTGGCAGTCCAGAAAATAAGACAAAAATTGTATAATTTTAAAATAATATAAGCAGAAAAAGCTGTAACAAAATAATTTGAATTTTGTTACAGCTTTTTATTGTATATTGGTTGGTATATAAATTTAATGTTATATATAAACATTAATATTAAATTGATTTTTAACATGATTATTAAATAAGCTAAAGATGATTACTCATTTAATATCAGATCAAATTTTAATAGCAACTATTCACATAAAGATGAGTGCTTTCTCCTTTTAAATTTTATAATTTAGATTTAATTTGGCATAATGGTTATAATAATATATAAATAATTAACGTTAAACAGATAGATATATTATAGTTTTTATATGTATTAATATTTATTGTTCAAAAGGTTATAAAATAAATTCATATGATAGAAAATTAAAATTAATTAATAATAATTATTGATTAATAATGAATTATTTGGTATTATATATATAGAAAATATTTAAAGATTAAAGAAGATATTTAATGATCAAGTGAATATAAAAAAATGAGATTACAATAATTTATGATAGTATGTGAAATGGAACAAGATAGATGGCTAAATGTATATCATAAGGAATAACAAGTAATAATAGAGAGAGGTAGTAGTTAAATTATTAACTCTGCAAGAAGTCACAAAAATGATATAATTATAGAAGCTTTTAAACTAAAGATCGTTCTAATTAGCTCATCACAATAAATGCAGAAGCGCTTAATTGATATATATTTTACAAGATGATAAATTAACATAGTAAGATATGTATTTATTAATATTTAATTATCAAATCTAAGGGAGGTTTTTTTATGGAAAAATATATTTGTACAGTATGTGGTTATATTTATGATGAGGCAGCAGGTGATCCAGATAATGGAGTTGCACCAGGAACAAAATTTGAAGATATCCCAGACGATTGGGTTTGCCCATTATGTGGAGTTCCAAAATCAGATTTTGAAAAAGAACAATAGTAGATATTGTTTTAATTTAAATTTGACTATATAATTATTTTAGAAAATTTATAAATAAGAATAAAATATTTAAAAACAATAGATATAAGGGGCTATCAAAATAATTTTGTTATATTTTGAAAGTCCCTTATAATATATTTAGATTAATTATTTACCACAAGGTCCTAAATAATAAAAAATGGGAGAATGCATAGATATGTTTACAGAAGAGAGACTAAACGAAATATTAAATATTCTAAATACATATGGAAAAGTTAAAGTTAAGGATTTAAGCAAAAAGTTTAATGTGACAGAAGATTGTATTAGAAAAGATTTAAAACAACTGGAGCATGCAGGAAAGCTGAAAAGGACGTATGGAGGTGCGATTCAAATAAGGGAATCATCGCAGTTGTATGACATTTCAGAAAGAGAGAAGATAGATATTTCAACTAAAAGCATAATTGCTAAGAAAGCCTTAGAACTAATACAAGATAGGGAAACTATATTTTTAGATTTATCAACAATTAATATTCTTATAGCTAAATCTATTTTAACAACTCAAAAAAGAATAACCGTAGTAACCAATATGTTGGAGATAGCAAATATTTTAGCAAAGGCAGCCAATAATATTACTGTTGTAGTTGCGGCTGGGGTTTTAAATAAATCTCTTAATGGTTTTATTGGATCTTCAACTAATGATTTTATTAAAAAATATAAATTTGATAAATCTTTTATAGGAAGTTGTGGAATTGATGCCTTTGATAAAAGTATAACTACTTTTGAAATTGAGGATGGAATTACTAAGGCCACAATAATACAATCGAGTAAAAAGACATTTTTAGTTATGGAGAACAAGAAATTTTTTGTAGATGGTAATTATAAATTTGCAATGATTGATGATATAAATGCTATAATAACGGATGAAAAGCCTAATCAACCAATTATAGATGTGTTAGAAAGTAATGAAATTGAATTGATATAGAATATAAGTAAATCAATTATTAGAGGTAGTTTTTTGCTACATATAAATTGATGATAAGTGTAAAGAGACAATTTATGCAATTTGAACATAATGATTGCATGAATTGTCTCTTTGATATGTTTACCTAAGCACAGAAATTTGTAATTGAGATATTACTCCTTTAACCACATTAAAATAGCATCTTCCTTGTTATCTTCATAGTACCCTTTTCGAATTCCCTCTTGTTTAAAGTTATATTTTTCATAAAGGGCTTTGGCAGCGGCGTTACTTTTTCTAACTTCGAGAGTATATGCTACACACCCTTGAGATTTACAATAAGATAGTAATTCTTCTAGGATTTTAGAGGCTATCCCTTGTTTTCGATAGTTTGGATGTGTTGCTATGTTTGTTATATGAGCCTCATCCAATACTATCCATGTTCCAGCAAATCCTACAACTTTATTATCAACTTTAGCAACAAAATATTTAGCAACAGGATTGGTTAGTTCCTGCATATAAGAATTTTTGCTCCAGCATATAGAAAAGCTCAACGAGCTTATATCTAAAATTTCATCTATATCTTCTTCTTTCATTAAATTTATAGCTATATTCACTATAATCTCATCCTTTGCTCGTATTCTCTTTCAGCCTGAGATTTTTTGAGATAAACCGGAGCAGAATTTGGATCGTCATATTCTCCGTTCTTTAATAGTGCACTGCCTATTTCACCTAATGAAGAGGCACGAATTAAATTAAGGTGATTAGGAGGAAAATATGAATTTGGACAATTATCAATCAAATAATCTTTATATTTATCAACACCATCGCCTATAAAAATAACTTTTTCATTTTTGGATTTAATTATTTCTATAAGTTCATCAATATCCAATGCTGAATAATCTAATAGACGTTCCAATTTTATAGGTAAATTTGAAGCATTATTGTTATTGCAGCAAGTATATTCTCCTTTATATAGTGAAGTATAAACACTATTTCTTAAAGCATCCATTATAGGGCATATTATACCATCGAAATTAGATACGCTAAATGCAAGTGCATCTAAACTAGAAACACTAATGTAAGGCTTGTTACTTCCCAAGCTAAGACCTTTTATTGTTGCCATGCCTATTCTAAGTCCAGTAAATGAACCGGGACCCTTCGAAATAACATAGCCATCAATATCATCAATACTTAAGTTGTTATTGTTTAGCAACTCTTGAATTATAGACATTAGTATTATAGAGTGTTCTTTCTTATCGTTTAATGTAATTTCTCCAAGTAGTTTATCATCTTTCATCAAAGCAGCAGTTGCCACTTTAGAAGATGAATCTACGGCAAGAATAATCATATTTTCAACTCCTTTATATAATCATATCTTTTTCCATAAGCATTTAGCGTGATTTTTCTATAATCTTCGCCTTTGCTGTAATCTTTCTTTATATCTATATGAAGTAAATCATTTGGTAGAATTTCTTCTATATAATTTGCCCACTCTATTATTGATACTGCATCTGAAAATATATAATCATCAAATCCAATTGCATATATTTCATCAGGATCACTTACTCTATAAACATCGAAATGATTGAGCTTTAATCGACCGCTATCATATTCGTTCACTATAGTAAATGTTGGACTAGTAATATTATCGTTAATGCCTAATCCTTTAGCTATGCCCTTTGTAATATGAGTCTTACCTACACCTAAATCACCAGTTAAGCAGATTATATCACCGGCATTTAATAATTTGCCTAAATTTATTCCTAATTTAGCAGTATCATCTACATTATAAATTTCAAATTCCATGAAGTGCCTCCTTTAAGTGAGAATTAATTCTTATTAATTAGAATTTTATATCAATAACTTACATATAGTTATTATGTATAGAACCTAATAATTGTTAAATCTAAAAACTCTCATCTTTTTATTTTATCTCAAAATTGCATAAAAGCAAATTAATAATGTATTAACTAATTTAATTATATAAAACAGGAAATAAGCATTCAAAAAAATGTAATAAATTTGTATATATTTATTTTAAATTAGTTGGTATAATAAGAACAGGTATATGCTAAAAGTTAATTAACAGAGTAATTACTGAGGTAACATATGTAACTCAATATATATAAAGTGAATTATTTTATGTTTAACCTAATAAATGTTAATTAATAATTAACTTAAGAAATTAATTACAGTACATATTAAAAAGAAAGTTATAAATGAAGTCAGTTAAATTTTGGAGGTGACTTGTCTTTGAAGAAAATTACCTTTGCCATGGTGATAATAACCATAGCATTGTCTTTTGGTATGAGTTTTTTTTCAAATCCTTTATTAGCTAATACTGAGAATAATAGAACTGAAAGCAGAGATAAATATCTAAATATAATGACAGTTAATAAACCACAATATTATATGGTTAAAAAAATTATAAAGGAAAAGAATAATGCGGAGTATATGTTTACTAATGAGAAAGATATTAGTGAATTTAAATATAGTGAAGATGTTTTAAATAATATATCCAATATGGATTTATTTATATATTCTGGCACATCTTTTGAACCATGGAGTGATTCACTAATTAGTGAATTGAAGAAAGGAAGCCTTGGGATAATAAATTTAGCTAGAGGCATAAAATTATTAAATTATGGGCATGATAATGACACTAAAGAAAATCCTTACTATTTTGAAGGTATAGAAGAGTATAAAATAGCATTATACAATGTAAAGGCAGCTATTCAAGATAGAGACCCTCAAAATAGAGATTATTATGAGGAAAATTATAATGAAGCTATCAAAAATTTTGATACTAGCATAAAGGACTATAGTGAGAAAATAAAATCCTTAAGTGAGTATAAATTTATTACATTAAATAATGATTTTGATTACTTAACTAAGTCTTTAAATTTAAACACTATTCAGCTTGATAATCATGAGTTAAGTGAGTTCATAAAAATTAATAATTTAGATCCTAAAAAGATAATAATAATAGTTGATGGTGAAAAAGGAACGAAATTAGATTTGTCAGGTTATAATACTATAAAGTTGTGGAAATATTATGGAGATATGTCTTTTGATGATTTGATTTTATACAATATAAAAGAATTATCAAAATGGGCTAAACCAAATGAAGTCGTAAATTCTAGTAATGCAAAATAGAATTACTTATTTTGGAGTTATATATCCTTTTGTTATTAGATGTGATTATATACTGCACTAAAGAATCTGCAAATTTTGAATATAAATATAAAGTATTTTATATTTAGTGTAGTTTTATTTTCACGATAATTAATTATAAAAATATGTTGCTTTCTTTATAGATATGTTATATAATGATTATTGTCTTAGGGGTATGGCTCAACGGTAGAGTAGTGGTCTCCAAAACCATTGGTTGTGGGTTCAAATCCTACTGCCCCTGCCACAAAAATCGTAGTACATTGTACTACGATTTTTTTATATAAAAAAATTTAATTATAACAACAAAGAATTGGGATCATAAGGAAATCCTTATTTATAATACTTAATTTTCCCTATTAGAGATATGAATTTAAATCAATAGATATAAATAATGATGGTATTAATAAAAAGTAAATTAATATAACTTAATTTTGATTTGGAGGGATTATAAAATGTTAGAAGTAACAAATACAAAAAAGGCACCAGCAGCAATTGGACCATATTCTCAGGCAATAGGATTTGGAAATATATTATTTACATCAGGACAAATACCGTTGGATCCATCAACTGGTGAGGTTGTAGGAAGTAATATAAAAGAGCAGGCAACTCAAGTAATGAAAAATATATCAGCTATATTAGAAGCTAATGATATTAATTTTGAAAATGTAATTAAGACTACTTGCTTTATTGCAAATATGAGTGATTTTGCTAGCTTTAATGAAGTATATGCTAAGTATTTTGTTAGTAATCCAGCACGTTCATGCGTTGCCGTAAAGGAGCTTCCTAAAGGAGTATTATGCGAGGTTGAAGTAATAGCTTTCAAAAATGTATAGTTTATAGATGAAATGCTAAAATAATATTATTGTAAATAAAATAGACTATCTCAAAGATATCCTCGTGATAAGGAAGTTCTTTGAAATAGTCTATTTTTTAAGCTTTCTTAATTTCAGATACTAATTCATCTATAAGCTCTTTTACTGTTGTGATTTTTGTTATTCTGCTTGCATTTTCACCACAGAATATGAGACCTTCATCAAGGTTACCCTTTACTGCATTTATTAAAGCTTTGCTTATACAATAAGGTGTATTAGCAGGGTTGCAAGGTGTTAAACAATTATAACAATGAGTTATTTTCTCTCTCTCAGAGCTAGTTTTCTTTACAAATGTATTCTTCATAGCTCTACCTGGCATTCCAACGGGACTTTTTACTATTTGAATATCATCTTTGTTACAATTAACATAGGCATTTTTAAACTCATCCGAAGCATCACATTCTTCAGTTGCTACAAATCTCGTTGCCATTTGAACGCCGCTAGCACCTAATTTTAAATATTTAGCAATATCATATCCATCAAAAACACCGCCAGCAACTACTACTGGGATTTCTTTATTATACTTTTCAGCGTACTTCTTTGTTTCATTTATTATATCTACAACAGATTTATCAAAATCTAAATTTTCATCTTCTAACTCTTCAACTTTAAAGCCCAAATGACCGCCGGCTTTTGGTCCCTCAATTACAACAAGATCTGGAGCTACATTATCGTGCTTATCCCAAAGTTTCAAAATTACTTTTGCTGCTTTTAAAGAAGAAACTATTGGTGCAATCTTTACAGAGGAATTCTTTACTATTTTAGGTAACATAGTAGGAAGTCCTGCACCAGAGATTATTAAATCAACTCCAGCTTCTATTGCAGTTTTTATATGATCTTCATAATTATTAGTTGCTACCATAGCATTAATACCTATAATGCCATTTACTGCTTTAGCTTTAGCAATAGTAATATGTTTTTTTAAAGCCCTTAAATTCGCCTCTAAAGGGTTCTTTTCAAAGTCATCTTCATTATAACCAAGTTGTGCAGCAGAGATGATTCCAATTCCACCAGCATTAGCAACAGCAGCAGCTAAATTAGAAGATGAAACACCAATTCCCATACCCCCTTGAATAATAGGAATAGGAGCAACTAAATTTCCAATTTTAAGAGAATTAAAATTCATTTTACATATATCCTTTCACGAAAAATTCGACAATAAAATATTTTGACTATCAAAGTATTATATTTTATTATAAAATAATATGAGTAGTTAAACAAGAAGTATTTAAAAAAACTACTATTTAGTTAAGTTTGTTTGGTGCATTGGGGTGTTAAGATTATTATAATAATTTATTGATTTGAATGATTACTAAAAATTAAAATAATAAAATTGTTGACATAAATGATAAACACATGATACAATACTTAATGTCTTAGGGGTATGGCTCAACGGTAGAGTAGTGGTCTCCAAAACCATTGGTTGTGGGTTCAAATCCTACTGCCCCTGCCACAAAGGTCGTAGTACGTTGTACTACGGCTTTTTTATGTACAAAAATGTTATGGCTTATAAAAAAATATATTTTAGAGTTACAGAAATGCATCTGATTGGTTTGCATATCTGTGTAAATAATTAGCTAAAAATGAGTAAAAAGAGAATAATTTAGTATAAAATGTAGAAAATAACTTGACCTTTCCCAGAAAAAGTATATAATTTTATTAATATAATGAACTATATGTAAACATAAATAATTATGCATTTATAGAAACTATTTTGTGTCTTGTGAATGAGCTATTATAAAATACATTCAATATTTGAATATTGAAGACATATTATGGTAATAATCCATTGTGAGGTGGAATACGATATGAATAAATTAGTTTTGCTAAACGAAGTTAGAAAAAAAGGAATAGAGAATAAAAATAGATTGGCAAAATCAACTAATAATACTATTAATGAAAAAGAAAGCAATAAGTCCTATATATCTTTTAGAGAGAAGTTTAATTGCTTCAAAGAAGATGATGAAGCTAATAACTCGAAAATAAGATATAATGAGGAATTCAATAAGAATGATGGTATAAAGAACCTAAATAAAATTATTGAGAGAATTTTTTTGTTAAATAATACAACAATAATTGAGCTTGTAAATTCATTATATAATGATGATTTAAATATGGATGCGAGAATGAAATATAATAAGACTAAAAAAAATATAGATATAAATGAAGATATTAAGTTAGAAGATTCAAATTATGATTTGAAGATACTAGCAGAAGATGAGTATAGGAAGTTTGAATACAGGGTACAGTTTCACGTTAACGATGCTGAAAATATAGCAATAATGATAACTAAGGTAAATTTATCGAATAATCACAATGTAATAAGCCTTAATGCAAAAAAGAGGAAAAGTGTAAATAAAAGTGAATATGCTTTGAAGCATAAGTATTCTAAATCAATGATAATATTGAATTCCAATATTGAAGTTCCTGATGTGTATCCAATTAAATCAGAAGCTAAGGGAAAAAATCTAGATTATACAATTAATATAATCAAAGGATGGAAATATGATTTTAAGCAATTAAGCGAAAAAAATATGTATTTACTATTTCCATTAAAAGCATTAGACATTAGAAAAAGATTATTAAATATGAAAGAAGACTTAATGTCAAAGGATTTAATTAAAGATGAAGTGTATAGATTCTTTAAGGATATGAATAAGTATTTACAAAGAGGCAAGGATGATAATTTAATTACAGATAAAGATATTATTGAATTTAATTCAATAACAATTGATTTGCTAAATTCTTTTATTAAAGATAAGAGTGATATATTTACTGATATAAAAAGAGATATAGAAACAACATTTAAAGAGATAGTTGTATAGAATAAATTGAATTTAGTAGTTCAATAGTAAAATCGATAAATTTATATTGAGTAGAGATTTCTATTTTAATATTTAATAGAGGATAAATATTGAAAAATGTCCTTATATTAATGAGAATAATAAATAATCGTAAGGTTAAAATACTATTATCGGTAGATAAAATTTTTAGAGTTTTGTTTACTGATTCTATCAATTAGCCGAGGAGGGGATCGTTATGTCAAACAACAATAATAGGACATTAGTTCCAGAAGCAAGACGTGGCTTGGAAAAATTCAAGGACGAAGTAGCTCAAGAACTAGGAATACCATTTAAAGAATACAATGGTAACTTGAGTTCTAGACAATGTGGTTCAGTAGGCGGAGAAATGGTAAAAAGAATGGTAGAAGAATATGAACATAGAATCTAATGAAATTTTATAATTTAATATTGATTCTATGTATGTTAGGATAATCTAATCATATTCTAAAAAATGGGAGATGTATTATACAAAGGTATAATACGTCTCCTGTTTTTTGAGCAAATATTATATAGAGGTTTGAATTATAAACGTGCATAATAATCATTTTGGACTGTTCGCAAATTTCGTGGTAAAATTAGAACAAAAGTTCGTTATATAAAAAAGTTTAGGTGTGATAGTATGAGAAAAATTAAAATTTTACATATAGCAGATATACATTTTGATACTCCTTTTAGTGGAATGACACCAAAGCTAGCACTAAAGAGTAAAGAAGAATTAAAACAAGTTTTTGAGAACATAATGCTAATAACTTTAAATGAAGAAATAGATATTTTACTAATAGCAGGAGATGTATTTGATAATTTATCTGTAAAGAAAACTACACTTCATTTTATAAAAAGCTGTTTTGAAAATATTAGCAAGGTAAAAGTTTTTATAAGTCCTGGAAATCATGATCCTTTTAATGAAAAATCTTTCTATAGCATTGTAGATTGGCCAAGTAATGTTCATATTTTTAAAGGAAGTGTTGAAAAAGTAATATTAGAGGATTTAAAGACTGTTGTTTGGGGAGCTGGGTTTAATACCACACATGTCAGTAAATCTTTATTAAAAGATGTTGAGAGAATCAACGAATATAACAACATAATGGTTATACATGGAGAAGTTTCTAGTGTAAAGGAAGGAAATAATTACAATCCAATTATGGAAGAAGATATAATTAAAAGCGATTTGGATTATATAGCACTAGGACATAGACATAAGTTTTCGGAAGTTAAGAAGATAGGTAACACATATTACAGTTATAGCGGATGCCCTCAAGGAAGGGGGTTTGATGAGCTTGAAGATAAAGGAATAGTATTATTAGAGATTAAGAATAGATTTGTAGAAAGCCGGTTTATTAGAACATCAGTAAGAAATTACTATGAGAAGGGAATAAATATTGACAGGTGCTTTGGATATAACGAAGTAAAAAATAGAATTATATCAGAAATACCTAAGGATGATAGAAAGAATAATTTTTATAAGATTATTTTAAAAGGGCAAATATCTGATGAATTTTCATTAAGTGAAGAATTACTTGAAGAACTACTTAAAGATGAATTCTATTTTGTGAAGATTATTGACAAAAGTGAAATTAAGTTAGATATAACCGAATTGATAAAAGGCTACTCATTAAAAAGCATATTTGCAAAAAAAATATATGAAGAGCTACAGAATGTTACAACGGAGGAAGATAGAGAAATTATTTATTTGGCTTTAAAGATAGGAATTCAAAGCATCTCAGGTGAAGAGGTAAGAATTAATGAGATGTAAATTGATTAAAGAGATATTTATAAATTATAGAATTAATATATTCGAAAATAGTATCGAAAGAAATTGTATTCAAGTAAATTTTATGAAAGAGGTGAAAGCTTTTGATAGTTAAAAAAATAAATATAAAAGCTTTTGCAGGGATTAAAGATAAAAGCCTAGATTTAAGCAGAGGATTCAATTTAATTTATGGAAAAAACGAAAAGGGAAAAAGTTCAATTGAGAATTTTATCAAGATATGGCTGTATGGGATTGAAAATTCTAGAAGTAAACTAAACGATAGAAAAAGATACATGCCTCTATCTGGAGAGAATATTTCTGGAGAATTAATAATAGAACATGAAGGAAAAAGCTACATTATAAAAAGAAGATTTGGTATAACAAAAAAAGAAGATGAATGCGAAATCTTAGATGAAATAACGGGAGAGAGCTTACAAATAGAATATAAAAATGAGCCGGGAAGGTATTTCTTCGATATAAATTTATCTACTTTTATAAAGACGTTATTTATAGGACAATTAGGAGTAGTTATATCCAAAGATAAAGAAGAAGAAATAATGGAGAAGCTAACCAATGTTTACAATGTTGGAGATGAAAATACTTCTGTAAAAAAAGTAATTGAGAAATTAGAAAAGAAGAAGAAGCAATTGCTAGGAATAAGAAAAGGTGGAGAGATTGATTTATTAAAAGAGAAAAATAATTCACTAAAAACAGAGTTATGGGAAGCATATAAATTAGCTGAAGAAAACGTGCAAAATGAGGAAAACTTATTAAGGAAGAAAGATGTTAAAAGCAACATAAAAGAACAAATTCAAAAGCTAGATTTATATAAAAAGTACATTAAGAAGATAAAACTTCAAAAAGACTACAAAGAAATAAGTAGCTATTTAGTTAAAGGGGAGCAGCTTAAAAGAAAACAGGATGCAATAATCGAAGAACTTAAAAAGGGTGAGGAATATATAACAGCTGAATATTTGGATGAAATTAATGAAAGGTGTGCTAGATATCTAAGTTTATTAGACGTAAAACAAGAAAAGTTAAATAAACTTTATAAATCAGAAGAAGAATTAAGAGTAAAAAACGAAAAAATGATAAATTATAAAGTTTTTTCTTCGATGGGAAGTAATATAAAAGAAAAAATATATACATTAAAAGTTGACCAGAGGAATTTAGAAGAAAAACTTAATGATATCATAAATATAAGAAATTCAATAGCTGGATTCAAGATGAATATAAGCAAGCAGGCTTCTAGCATTAGTAACTTAGATTTTATAAAAAATAATAGAGAAGAAATAGAGAGATTACTTAATTCTTATAAAGAAGGATTAAAGGAATTAAAATATAAAATGGAGAATCAGGATTATAGTAAGTCGGAAGGAGACTTAAATAGCTTAAATAAAAAAATAAATTGTATTTATTTTATTGGAGCAATTTGCATTTCTGCTTTTATATACAGTATGTTGAAGCAAATAATTCCCATTATGATTATATTTATACCTATATTTATTATAATAGGAATAGTATATTTCAAATATTCCTTATTAATTAAAAGTTCAGAGATTTTTAGGAAAAATAATATATCAATTGATGAGCTAAAAGAAAGAATAGAAGAATATGAAAAAAGATTAGATGTTTATATAAACAAAACTAATTCAGTATCTTATGAAGATTTTATTAGTAAGATAAATCAATATGATAAGTATATAGATTATAAAGATAATATGATTTTATTAATAAAAAATAAGGAAGAGGAGATTAACAGATACGATATTACTAAATTAAAATCAAATTATAATAGAAATAAAGGTGTGATAGCATCTTTGTATAATGTTTTAGGATGCAAGTCTTTAGATGAGGTGCTAGAACAATTGGAATTCTATGAAAAACAAAAAGAAGAAATACTTATAAAGGAATACGAGATTAATACAATTAATAAGGATATAGAAAATATAAATGAACAATTAGCTGATAAAGATGATGAGATAAGAAAAAAAACTCATGTACTTGGATTAGAAAATATAGAAATAGTAGATATGCATGTTAAGTTGAGAGAGTATAAAGAAAAAATAAATAAAATGAATGAAATTAAAAGTGCATTGAAAAGTGTAGAGGAAACATATAAGGTTTTAATAAAAGATAGAAATATAGATGAAATAAAGGAAGAAATGAAACAAATTATTAGTCAGGACATAAACTATTCTTATGAATCTGAAGAAGAAATAGACTCAGAGATTAGAGCGAAGTCTAATGAATTGTTGAAAATCGAGAAGGAGATAAAGGATTTAGAACATCTTATAGAAAAAAGGTATTTAGGTAAAAGGGAAATTTCAGAGATAGAAGAAGAAATATTAATGAATGAAGAAAAAACTAAAAAGTTGGAGAAAGAATTTAAAGCATTAGAGTTAGCTAGTAATTTGATTCAAGAAGCATTTGATGAGATAAAAAAGAATATTGGACCAGATATGAATAAGGAAATTATAAAGAAATTTAATTTCTTAACAAATGATGATTACGAAGAAGCTAAGATATCAGAAGACTATAAGCTAAAGATTAGAAATAAAGGAATACTATTCGAAGGGGAAATACTAAGCAATGGTGCTAAGGATCAACTGTATTTAGCATTAAGGTTATCATTTATAAATATGTTGTTTAAAAATAAAAGAATCCCAATATTTTTAGATGATGCTCTTGTACAATATGATGATGAGAGAAGAGAGCGGGCACTAAATCTTCTTATGAATGAAAATTTTGAGCAAGTAATTTTCTTTACATGTCAAAAAATAGAAAAGATTATTCTTGATAGAAATAAGTATGATTATAATTTAATTAATTTGAATTGATAATACTATCCTAAATTAATATTTAACTAATCTTGACATATTTAAACTTTAACAGTAATATTATAAACAGAGTTGCAAATGCAAATCAGATGCAAACTGGAGGTGTAATATGAAGAAGAAAATAATTTCGGGAGCGCTAGCGGTATTAGTAAGTTTTATGCTAATCGGATGTGGAGCTAATGCAAATACTGGAATACAAAACAAAACTGAAGATAAATTAAAAATTGCAGTTTCAATATATCCATTAAAAGAATTCGCAGAGAAGATAGCTGGTGATAAAGCCGATGTTATATGTCTAGTTCCTGATAATATGGAGCCACATGATTATGAGCCTAAAACCAAAGATTTTCAGGAATTAACAAAGAGTAATGCGTTTATTTATAATGGCTTAGGCATGGAAGAATGGGTAGGTCAAGTAAATGAAGCTATTAAGAATACTAATGTAATTGTTGTAGATTCAAGTACTGGTATAGAAACCAGGCAAGAGGGGGATGCGGTTGATCCACATGCTTGGCTAAGTTTAAAAAATGCTGAAATCCAGTCAAGTAATATAAAAGATACACTAGTAAAGTTAGATGAGAAAAATAAGGATTATTATGAAGAAAACTACAATAAATTTAAAGAGGAATTAGAGAGTTTATATAGTGAATATAAACCCAAATTTGATACATTAAGTAAGAAAAATTTCATAACAGGTCACGCTGCATTTGGATATTTATGCAGAGACTTCGGATTAACTCAAAAATCAGTAGAAAATTTATTTGCAGAGGGTGAGCCAACTCCTAAGCAATTAAAAGACTTAGTAAGTTTTTGTAAAGATAATAATATAAAGACTGTTTTTTCAGAGTCGTTAGCGAGCCCTAAAGTTTCGGAAACTTTAGCAAAAGAAGTTCAAGCTGATGTAGTTCCAATACTTACATTAGAATCAAAAGAAGATGACAAAAATTATATAGAAGCTATGAGATACAATTTGGATGAGATATACAAGTGCTTATCTAAAGAATAGACTAGATTAACTTTAATAAAGATTGAGGATTATTTTCAAGGTTATATTGGAAATAATCCTTTTAATTTTAATCCTTGGAGTTAATAAAATCACATATTAGGTAGATGTCTCTGACTTAAATAAAAAAATTATCTTAGTGTTTTAATAATATCTATAAGTTTAATGAAAAAATAATTTAAACAAAGGAATATAAATCGAATTTATTATGGTAATATTATACTTATGGAATATGTATTTTATATATGAATTACTCACTACATACAGCTAAAATGGATATGAGGTAATAATAAAATAGATTGCACAAGATAACAAGGTAGATTAAAATATCCTGAATTAAAAATAAGATATCTTAATGTGCTTTATTTTATTTGTGATATAGAATTGGAACAATAGTTTAATTTATATTAATTATTTGAGTTTTGTTTAAATTTAAATTACGAAGTTTAGTTTATAGTCAACAAAAAGATTGCTTATAAAAATAAAATTATTATGTTAGGAGGAATTATGAGTTTAGCAGAAGAATTTTATAAAGAGAACATACAACGATGTTTAAGACAAACAAAAGACCTGAACTATAAGGTGAAAATTATTGGATGGATCAGGTTGTTTGTAGTGATTTTAGGGGTATTAACTGATTATATTTTATATAGTCAGAATAAATTAAATCTAATATTGATCTCAACTATATTTTTTATTGGTATCTTTATTGTTTTGATATTTTATCACAATAATATAATTCAATACAGAGAAAAGATAAATACGATAATGAAAATTAATGAGAAGGGAATAAAAAGATTAAGTGGCGATTTTACGAGTTTCGAGGATTCTGGTTCAGAGTATTTGGACTATAAGCATCCATTTATAGATGATTTGGACGTATTTGGCAATAACTCGATTTTTCAATATATTAATGATACAGTAACTAAAGGAGGAAGAGAAGAACTAGTAAAATTATTAAAAAATGAAGGGAATTTGAATAAGCTTGATATTGCTGAAAGACAAGAAGCTGTAAAGGAATTGAGTAGTAAAGCTGTCTGGAGGCAAAATTTAGTTCTTGAGGGCAGTTTGAAAAAATCAAAAGATATAGACTTAGATAACTTAATTAATTGGAGTGAAGGGACAGAATCATCAAGTCCGCTGAGAATTGTTATTGCATGTACTTTTATTTTAGTAACAATTTTCTCGATATATTTAGCAATAGTAAAGGTAATACCACAATCATTTCTACTTTTAAATCTTATGGTGAACTTTATCGTTGTTAAAGTGTTATCTAAAAGCATGGGTACAGAGATTAAATTATTTGAATCCATAAAAAATAGCATATATGGGTATAGTAAAATTTTATTTCTAATAGAAGAAGAAAATTTTGATTCACAATATTTAAAGAATTTACAAGGAAAGTTGAAAAGTGATAAATTAAGTTGTAAGGAAGAGATGAAAGCTTTTTCTAATATCTTGGATTGGATAGGAAATAGTTCATATAATGCATATTATCTGTTATTTAATATACTATTATTTTCTGATGTATTCCTATTAAGAAGTTTAGAAAAATGGAGAGAAAAGAATGGGAATAAACTTAAAGGTTGGTTAGAAGTAATGCATAAAATAGATGCATTAGTTAGTGTATGTAATTTGCCATTTGAAAATGAAAATTGGACGTATCCTGTTATTTTAGATAAAAATGAAATAACTGCAGTGAATATAGGTCATCCTTTATTAGGAGAAAAAGCAGTTGAAAATACATTTTTGATGACTGGTAATCAAAAGGTTTCTTTAATCACGGGTTCCAATATGTCTGGAAAAAGTACATTTTTAAGAACACTTGGTACTAATCTGGTTTTAAGTTACATCGGAGCACCAGTGCATGCGGATAAATTTTCTTGTGGAATTATGAAGATATACACTTGCATGAGAACAAAAGATAATTTAGAAGAGAATATTTCGTCATTTTATGCAGAAATTTTAAGAATAAAAATATTAATAGAGGCATGTAAAAGAGGAGAAAGTGTATTTTTTCTACTAGACGAAATATTTAAGGGAACTAATTCAAGAGATAGGCATACTGGTGCATCTGTATTGATTAAACAATTAATTAAATACGGAGGGGTTGGGCTTGTTTCTACTCATGACTTTGAATTATGTGATTTAGAAAATGAAAGTGAAGAGATAATAAATTATAATTTTAGAGAATTTTATGAAAATAATAAAATCAAATTTGACTATATTCTTAGAGAAGGAAGAAGTACAACACAAAATGCAATTCATTTAATGAAGCTTGCAGGGATAGAAGTATAAATAATTGAGTTTAAAGAATTAAAAATTAGCATTAGAAAGGATTAAGCATGGGGTACATTATTATTGACTTAGAATTTAATAATTTAAAAAATATAACTAATTATCAAAAAGATTTTTTTGAAAAATATGGCGAGTTTGATTCAATAAGTTTAGAAAATGAAATTATAGAAATAGGTGCAGTAAAAGTAGATAAATATATGAAACCTATAAAAGAAATTAGGGAATATATTAAGCCTAAAATATTTCCGGTAATTAATCCAATAGTAACAGAAATCACTAAAATAGATATGGATATACTTAATGAAAAAGGAGTATCTTTTGAAGAAGCTATAAGTAAATTAAAGGATATGTTTGAAGATGGAGATGTTTTATGTTCATGGGCAAAGGATGACGTTGCAGAATTAATTATTAACGCCCATCATTATAATTATAATGATTTAAGATGGTTAAATGAATATCTCGATATTCAAGAATATGTTACTAAAATTTTAGCTCATAAAAAAGCATTGGGGCTTAAGTCAGCTTTAGATGAATTGAAAATTAAAGTAGATGATACAAAATTACATGATGCTTTAAATGATGCAAAATATACCGTAGAGGTATTTAGAAGAGTATATAATTCTAGAGTGATAAAAAATTATATAGTTAAAGATATATATAATATGCCTGCCATACAGGTATCAGATCTTGAGAGTATAAAAATAAAAGAAGAAAAATTAATGCTAAAGTGTCCTAAGTGTGGGAAAAAAATTGATTTACAAACTCCTATAAAGCTTTTAAATTGGAGATTTGCAGCTGTAGGCACTTGTCCGAAATGTAAGTGCAATGTTTTATGCGAAGTTCTGGTTAAAAAGACTCTTCAAGGAGAGAATGGATATAACGAAGTTAATAGTGTATTGAAAGATGAAGCGTACTTAAATTATATCTATAAGTTAGAGAATAGTGAGAAAAAAAGGTGATTTCAGTATATATTCAGAAATAAGTAAGAATTTAGTTAAAGAAATTTAATCCGAGATATGATAAAATAGTTTTGTGAAGAAGAACAAAACGAATACATTGAATGAAAGGATTTTATTTATGAATATAGCCTTTTTTCTTACACCAAAAAATGAAGTTATATGTGAAAATCAAGATGCAACTATGAAACAAGTTATGGAGAAAATGGAATGCTACGGATATACAGCTATTCCTATTATAGATAGAGAAGGAAAATATGTTGGAACGCTAACAGAAGGAGATTTATTGTGGAAGCTAAAAAATACACATAATTTGAATTTTAAAAACATAGAATCTGTTAAAGTTAAAGACATTTATAGAAAAACAACTCATAGGTCTGTTTCTATAACTTCAAATATAGAAAGCTTAATATCGTTAGCTGTAAGTCAAAATTTTGTGCCTGTAACAGATGATGATGGTACTTTTATAGGGATAATAAAAAGAAGTGATATAATAAATTATTGTTTCAATGAGATGGAAAAGAGAAAAGAATTAGAAATACAACAATTTTCAATGTATGATGAAGGTTAAAGTATTATAGATATAAGAATCATATTCATTTTGAAAATTTAAACTTATGAGTAACTAGTAAAAATGGAGATACGTATCTTTATCATAAAGATACGTATCTCCATTTTATTCTGAGAAAGATTTGCTTTTATAAATCAATTTTGAACTATAACTTCTATATTATTAGATAATAGATTTTTAATAGTACTACTCTGCATTTTGATAAGTTTCTACTACAAAATCAAATTCGTTGGGATCAGTTATCTCTCCGTAACTATCTTCTTTTATTCCAGGGTAATAGTATAGTACTAGCTTATCATTAGAGTTGTTGAAATTTTCTAGAAGAATATACAAATTATCTAAAGTACAGTCTTCAACGACAGCTAAAACATTATATTTTGAAGAGATACCGGTATCGTTGTTAGTAAGTTCTAGCATAAAATTATCAAATTTTCTTACATTGACTCTTTCTTTATCACAGGAGCAAATTAGAGAACCGCTTCTACAGCTTGAACATTTTTTGAAATTACAATCAAATGCACAACTCAAGCATTCACAATGAGAGCATTTTTCTAACTGTTTAAAGTTTTCTCTATTTTTAGCTTTAAAATCTTGAAGTAAGTTTATGCTAGGACTAGATTTAAACATTGAAAATAAGGATTTTTTCTTGCAGTCAGCTTCAGCAGAATCTAAAAGCTTCATATAGTCCTTAAGAATAGGTGATTTAGAGAAATATTTTCTTATCTTTGAATCTCTTTCTGAAATAAATGGGGATATTTCACTTATAGCATAAGTTATATCTGTATAAATTTTGCCCCAATACCTTCGTTCTTCGTTAATAAAATTTAGGTCCTTATCATTATCCATGTCTTATCACCTAATTAGATTTATATTTTGCTAATTCAAGATCCAAATCAACTTCATCTAATTTCTTAAATTCGCTATCAAAATCATCTAGGTCTCTTAATTCACCTAAACCTTGAGCAAGAGATTCTTTACGTTGAATTTTTCTTTCTATACTATCAATTTGTATTGAGTTATTTTTAGTTTGAACATTAGCAAGAACTTCATTAACTTTTTGAGAAGCCTCAGCATTTGCAAATCTTGCAGCTGCCTCATCTCTGTAACTCCTAGTTTTTGTTATTTCTTCTTCTAAAGCACGTAAGTTTGCCTTTAAAGTATCTGCTTGTATTTTAGCATTATCATAGCTTGCTTGTAGAGAAGCAGCCTTTTTATCTGTTTCAACTTTTTTAGCTAATGCTCTTTTAGCTAATTCTTCATTTCCTTTGCTTAGTGCTAATCTAACCTTTTGATCATAATCTTCAGATTCCTTTTTAGCAGAATCTAGTTTTTTCTCAATTTCATGAACATTACCTAAAATTTGAGCTGAACTTAATTTTGCTTTATTGAATTGTTCATCCATATCTCTTAGTTTTTGGTCTAATAATTCAACTGGATTTTCCATTTCATCTAATGAGTTGTTTACTTTTGCCTTAATCATATTTGACATCCTTGAAAAAATTCCCATGCCTATACCTCCAAATAATTTTTATTTTCTTTTATTATTTAAATATTTTTTTATTAATATAATAGCTAGTACGAATACTCCAGCTAAAACTAAGGTGTTAATTAATGAACTTGCTGGTGAACCAAAATAAAATGGTCTATAAAAGTATCCTCCACCAAAGAATGGCCAGAATGAATGTCTGTTGGAACCACTATTATATGTTTGAGTATTAGTATTTTTATTATCATTTGTATTAGAAGAAGTTGAAGGGTCAGTGGTTCTACTTTTATCAGTTGTAGAATAAGAACCGCTGCTAAATCCTTGTGATCCACCACTACTTGAAGATGAAGAAGAATTCTTTGAATTTGAGTTTGAAGAATCACTATTCGAAAAATTACCAGATTTAAATCCTTCACCACTCTTTGAACTACTTGAATCACCACTTGTGTTTGTTGAGGATTTACTAGAAGAACTTGATCCACTAAAAGATCCCGAACTAAATCCATTACTTGATTTTGAACTGCCAGAACTAAATTTGCTGCCGCTGGAGCTTGATCGACTGCTACTACCAGTTGATTTAGCAAAGGCGACTGTAGTATTGTTAGATGTATTTATACCTATAAATGACATAGCATCTAAAGATAAATTAGAAAATATAAATATGAATGTTAAAAATATGGTTAAAACATATTTTTTTTTAATCTTACGAATAGTGATCACCCCTTAAAAGATTATGTACTTATTATATAAAAAAGATTCCTTATACACAATATGGAAAAGCGATGAAAAAAGACTAAAAAGGATGATTATAATTGTATATCGTAATAAAGGTTATTATCTCTCCTTTATAATAGTTATTTCATATCTTTTTAAATGGTATTTGATACTGTATAATGAAATTGCAAATAATTTTGGGAATAATTAGATTAAAACAATATGGATTTTTATATTAAGATAATATGAGGATTAAATTTAAAATGATTATATTATAATTATATTTGTAGCACAGTAAACCGTACTTGTGTAAAAGATTCTATTAGACTATTATTGTAAGTAAGAAAAATTATAATGAGGAGTGAATTATACTATGTCTAATGAAGAATTAGAAAGCAATATGAGCGAACTTTTAAATCAATATGATGTAAAAAGACTAAATAGAGGAGATGTATTAAAAGGTAAGGTTATAGATGTAAACGATAAGGAGGTTTCGGTTAATATAGATTATGCTTTCGATGGATTAATAGTTAAAGAAGAGGTATCTATAGATGACAGGGATCCAATGGAAGTAGTCAGTAAAGATGATGAAATTTATGTTTATGTCATATCTCCCAATGATGGTGAGGGGTATGTTGAACTTTCTTTAATAAAAGCTTTAGAAATAAAGGATAGAGAAGAGTTAAGTGAATGTTTCAAAGAAAAAAAGAATATTAAAGTACATGTGAAAGAAGAAACTAAGGGTGGAGTAATTGCATACTATGGTAACGTAAGAGTGTTTATTCCAGGCTCTCTTGCAAGCAGAGAAAGAATTGAGCTTAGTAGTTTAGTAGGAAGAGATTTAGATGTTAGAATTACTGAATTAGACTTTAAGAATAAAAAAGTTATAGCATCAAGAAGAATTATTGAAGAAGAAGAATATAATAAAAATAAGAAAAATATATGGGATAATTTAAAAGAGGGAGAGAAAAGAAACGGAGTTGTTAAGAAAATAGTTAAGTTTGGAGCTTTTGTTGATATTGGAGGAGTAGAAGGATTAATTCACCTTTCAGATTTATCATGGGAAAGAGTAAATAAGCCGGAAGATATAGTTAAAGAGGGAGATAATGTAGAAGTTTTTATAGGCAATGTAGATAGAAAAAATGAAAGACTTTCATTAATATTAAAAGATGTAACTAAAGAGCCATGGACAGTTCATGGTAAAGACATTAATGAAGGCGATATATTTGAAGGAAAGGTTATACGTCTTACTACATTTGGTGCGTTTGTTGAGTTATTTGATGGTATAGAAGGCTTAGTTCATATAACAGAGATTACAGACGAACATATTGCAAAGTCTTCAGATGTATTGGAATCTAATCAAAAAGTAAAAGTTAAGGTGCTAAGTATCAATAGGGAAGAAAAAAGAATAGCATTGAGCATAAAGGAAGCTGTAGAAACTAATAAAGAATATCTTGATTACATTGACAACAGTGATGAAAGTGGAACTTCCTTAGGAGAATTACTTAAAGGGTTTAAATTTGAGTAAATTAACAGAAGTTTAAATATGAAAAACAAGTATGGATAATCATCCATACTTGTTTCATTTTGAATTTTTTGATTAAATCTTTTCTATTTTTAACATATTAGTTCCACCAGTTTGAGTTGTTGGCATTCCGGCAGCAACTATTATATCGTCTCCTGGTTGTGTGAAATTTAGACTAAATACTGTGTTTTTAGCTTCTGTTAATATTTCATCTGTTGAGTTAAACATTTTACAAGGCATTGGGAAGATTCCAAAGTTTAAGCTTAATCCTTTTCTTACTTGTTCGTAAGGTGTTATAGCTATAATTGGAGCCTTTGATCTGTATCTTGAAAGTAGTCTTGCAGTAGCACCGCTCTTAGTTGCTGCCACTATAGCTTTTGCATGTAAGATGTTAGCTGTTCTACATGCTGAATAACTTATTGCAGCTGCGTAGTCAGTAAGTGATGGTTCTCTAAGTCTTGCAGTTAAGTGATTATAATCTAAGTATTCTTCAGCTTCTTGAGCAATTTTTGACATTGTCTTTGCTGCTTCTATAGGGAAACAACCAGAAGCACTTTCTCCACTTAACATGATTGCATCAGTTCCATCAAAAATAGCGTTACAAATATCACTAGCTTCAGCTCTAGTTGGAAGTGAATTTCTAATCATTGAATCAAGCATTTGAGTTGCAGTTATAACAACTTTACCAGCTTCATTACATTTTCTAATTATCATTTTTTGTATTATAGGCACTTTTTGAATTGGAATTTCAACACCCATATCTCCTCTGGCAACCATTACAGCGTCAGTTACTTCGATGATAGAATCTATATTATCTACACCTTCTTGGTTTTCGATTTTAGCTATTACCTTTATATGTTCCCCATGGTTTTCTTTTAGAACTTTCTTTACATCTAAGATATCACTGGCTTTTCTTATGAAAGATGCAGCAATAAAATCAACGCCCATTTTGCATCCGAATTTTATATCTTCTATATCTTTTTCTGTAATTGATGGTAATTTAATAACTACATTAGGTACATTTACGCCCTTATGATTTTTAATTTCACCACCTACAACAACTTTTGTATGAATTGTTTTGCCTTCAACACCAGTAACTTTAAATTTTAGAAGGCCATCATCAACAAGAATTTTTCCACCAACTTTTATATCTTGATAAAGTACATCATATGAGATTGAGCATCTTTTCTCATCACCAAGAATTTCTTCACCACATATGAAATCGAAATCGTCACCGTCATTAAGAGTTACACCATCGTTTACAAAGTTATGAGTTCTGATTTTTGGACCTTTAATATCAAGAACTATAGCTGTTGCAGAATTCATTTCTTTACTTAGGCGTTGGATTAGTTCGATTTTTTCTTTGTGTGTTTCATGTGTACCATGAGAAAAGTTTAATCTTGCAGCGCTCATCCCAATTTCAATGAACTTTCTTAAAGTCTCCTCATTATCGCTTGCTGGACCAATAGTAAAAATCATTTTTGTTTTTTGCATATAAACACCTCACATTAAAATTTTGTATATATATTATAGTGTGTGAAATAATTAATCATAAAATAATAAAAATATACATAATATAGCAATATTTTATGATAAACTAAGAAAAGATATGTATAATCATATTCTATCATATAATTGATGAAAGGAAGAGAGTAGAATGAAAAATTTAGAGAATATTACGGGGAAAAGAATTTTTTATCATTTTAATGAAATAAGTAAGATACCAAGAGGTTCTGGAAATGAGAAGCAAATAAGTGATTATTTATTGAGCTTTGGAAAGAGTTTAGGATTAGAATGTATTCAAGATGATGCCCTAAATGTTATTATTAAAAAACCTGCATCAAAAGGGTATGAGAAAGCTCCAACAGTTATAATACAAGGTCATATGGATATGGTGTGTGAGAAAAATAACGATAAAATTCATGATTTTGAAAAAGATCCAATAAGTTTAGTGGTCAAAGATGATTATATATATGCAGATAATACAACTCTTGGAGGAGATGATGGAATTGCTGTTGCTTATGCGATGGCAATATTGGAGGACACATCGATAGAACATCCTGCTATAGAGGTATTAATAACAACAGATGAAGAAACAGGAATGACTGGAGCTAAAGCTGTACGATCAAAAGATTTAGATGGAAAAATTGTTTTGAATTTAGATTCAGAAGAAGAGGGAAAACTTTGGGTCAGCTGTGCTGGTGGAATTAGAACTGAATCTACTTTGCCTATTGAATGGACAAATAAAAAAGAAAATACAAAAGAATATGTGATTGAAGTTAAAGGATTAGCTGGAGGACATTCAGGAGCTGAAATTCATTTAGAAAGAGGAAATGCAAATAAATTAATGGCAAGAGTATTAAGGGAAATCTTAAATAAGGTATCTTTTAATTTAGTTTCATTAAAAGGTGGAGCAAAAGATAATGCAATACCAAGAGAAGCTATGGCGGTTATTTCAATTGATCAATCAAAGGAAAAAGAACTGATTGAAGCTAAAACAAAGATAGATAGTGATATTTCTAAAGAATTGAGCACAAAAGATCCAGGACTTAAGATAACATTATCTGAAAGTAAAGATAAAATAGAAAAAGTATTTTCAGATGATACTACAACTAAAGCAATTAGTTTATCATATTTGTATCCAAATGGTGTAAACACAATGAGTTCTGAAATAGAAGGATTAGTGGAAAGTTCATCAAATCTTGGAGTGGTAACAACCAATGAAAGTGATATAAAATATCATAGTGCTGTTAGAAGTTCTGTGTTTTCATTGAAAGAAGAAATAGTTGAAAGAAATAAATGTTTAACTGAAATTATGGGAGGTACATTTGAGTCTGCCGCAGGATATCCAGAATGGCCATATAAAAGTGATTCAAAAATAAGGGATATATGCAAAGATGTATACCTTAGAATGTATGGAAAAGAAGCAGAAGTTGTAGCTATCCACGCCGGATTAGAATGTGGGATACTTAAGGAAAGACTTGGAGATTTAGATATGATTAGTTTTGGGCCTAATATCATTGATATACACACTCCAAATGAACATTTAAGTATATCTTCTACTTGTAGATGCTTTGAATATTTAGTAGAAGTTCTTAAGGAAATTAGAAATTAGTATAAAAAATTAATTAGAACAGTAAGTTAACCAGAAAATTTATTGGATAACTTACTGTTTTTTTTATTATTCTCAGGATTTTGAGTTTTAAGTTTATTTATAAAAAAGATAATGAGTAAGAAATAACAAAATGTAAAACAAAAGTCAGAAAATTATAAATTTACAGTAAATGACCATTATTGATAGCAATATTGAGGAAATTAGAGATATTTCGGTATAAATAAGAATATAAAAGTATAAAAAGTTTGACCTTTACCTAGCTTATCACTATACTAGAAACATGTTTTAAAATTTGCAGTAAGGTGTAAACGATAACTAAAGTGCCTTTTATGGTAATATAGATTAGGTATGGAGAGGAATTTAAGATGAAAATTAAAAATAATAGGCTTATGAAATGTGTAATTACAACTTTTATTTTTTCGGGAGTTTTTCTTATTAATATGCAACATGCCAAAGCTGATACTACATTAACACATAATAGAGGAATTACAATTAAGACTAGTGAACTTAAAACAGCTAAGGTGATAAAAGCACCATCAGATTCAGAAACAGTATCAAATGGTGAAGATTCAGTATCAAGAGGAGCAATTAGTAAGGGAAATGAAGTCGTAAATTATGCATATAAGTTTTTAGGAAAGCCATATGTTTATGGAGCGGTTGGTCCAAATGCTTTTGATTGTTCAGGATTAACACAATATGTTTATAATAAATTTGGTGTAGATATATCAAGAACTACATATACACAAGTAAATGTAGGGAGCAAAGTGGATAAAAGTAATTTAAGAGCTGGAGATTTAGTTTTTTTTAATACAGAAGGCTCAATTAGTCATGTGGGTATTTATATTGGGAACGGAGAATTTATACATGCGCCAAGGTCTGGAAAACCAGTAATGGTAAGTTCATTGTGTGATGGATACTATTCAGAAAGATATGCTACTGCAAGAAGAATTTTTTGCTAAGGGATATAGTTAACTTAAGATACTAAATGTAAACATAATCATAGTTAGAAATGATATATAATTATGCTTAGGAGTGTATGAATGTGTCTTTCTATAGTTTTAATATTGTTAATATATAAGTTTAGATTTTTAAAATATGCCCTATATAATATTTTTTATTTAACATAATTCATATATGTGTAACTCACAGAATAAATATTAATATATAAGAAATCTGAAAAAATAGCAGGTTAAATATATATAATATTATTCTGTTTTATAATGTTTTCTATAAGTTTTGATAACATATAAAACTTAACTTTTTGACACGCTATTTTTGGAATGCTCAAAAGGGGGGAGACTATGAGATACACAAGATATGAATATAAAAAATCAGGTAGGATGAAATTTTTATTTAGTGTTGTCGTTATCGTTGGGATATCTATAGTTGGAGGAGTGCTTATTAGTAATGTTGTCTTTGATGGGAAGAGTGTACAAAACGTAGGCATAAATAGTTCAAGGGCTTCAACTCAAGGTGACTATAACGGTGCAATAAAAAATATCATCGCACTGCAATGTGGTTATTATTCAAAAGAGGAGAATGCAAAAGAATCACTATCTGCAATATCAAAATACTGTCAGCCATTTATAGTAGAAGATGATGGTAAATATAGAGTTTTAGCAGGAATATACAATGAGGAAGATGGCTTAAAAAAGATAGAAGAATTCAAGTCCAATAGTATTGATGTCGCTAAAATTAGTTTAGGTGCTTCTAGTGATGACTTGGAAAATAAAAAGCTCATAGAAATTATGAATGGATTTTTGACAATTGTGAATAAGTTACAAGATAATCAGGTGAAGAGTATAAAAACAGCAGAATTTAAAGCCTGGACGGATGGAATTGTAAATGAAGGAAGCACAGCCAAATCAAATAAGATAAGCCAATTATATGATTATATAAAAAATTTGCCTGATGAAATGGATAAAACGAACAGTAGTAATGATATGCAGGAGTTATATAAACTTATTAAAAACTGAAAGATTTAGTTAATAATTATTACAACAAAATTACATTTATATAAAAAAACTTATAACTTAATATAACACACTTGTTTAAGAACATCTTAAATGATAAACTATAAGGTGTAGAAATGGTAGAATATCATTTCTACACCTTTAAAATTTAATAGTTTTTGGTTAAAAAATTAACATGTCTACAATATATATTATTTGTCAATGATATATAATAAGGTACATTCAAAGAATGGGAGATCATCATGCTCGCCTATTATTTTTCATGTGCCAAAATTCTTTATTTTAGGATGTGAATATATGAAAGTAATATTAGCTTCTGCTTCAGAAAGACGACAAGAACTCTTAAGTAGATTAATTAAGACTTTTGATGTTATTGTCAGCAATTTTGATGAGAGTAAAGTTATTTTTGAAGGCTCTATAGATAGATATGTTAAAGACATAGCTTTAGGAAAGGCAATGAATATTAAGAATAAGCTAGATGAGGATGCGATTATAATTTCAGCTGATACTGTAGTCACCATAGACAATATGATACTAGGAAAACCAAGAGATGAAGAAGATGCTTTTAATATTATAAAATCACTTCAAGGTAGAAAGCATTTGGTTTATTCTGGTGTTGTTGTGATTAATACAGCTAAAAATTTAACGATTCAAGAGAGTTTATCTACTGAAGTTACTTTTTCTGAAATAAGCGACGATGAAATATTAGAATACATAAAAACTGGTGAGCCTTTAGATAAAGCTGGCGCTTATGGAATCCAGGGGATAGGTGGAATATTTGTTGAAGAGATAAGAGGATGTTATTACAACGTTGTTGGACTGCCACTGAATAAGCTAAAGTTTATGCTTAAAGAGATACAATAATTATATTTTAGGGATAGAGGGGAAATCATATATTTGGAGGTAATATATTATATGGAAAGTAGCCTTAAAATCAAAGACATACCACAAAATGAACGACCTAAAGAGAAATTATTAACTTATGGAGCAGAATCTTTAAGTAATTCAGAATTATTAGCAATAATAATTAGGACTGGAACACAAGGAGAGAATGTTCTTCAATTGTGCAGTAGGCTTTTATCTGAGCTAGAAGGGTTAAATGGTATTTTAGATGCAAGTTTTGATGATATAATATCTATAAAAGGTATTAAACAAGGAAAAGCTTCACAAGTTTTAGCTTTAGCTGAGCTTTTTAAGAGATTTAGAACATTGAAAGCAATAAATAATGACATCAAAATAACTTCACCAAAAGACCTAGCAAGTCTTCTCATGGGAGAAATGAACGAATTAAATCAAGAAGTATTAAAAGTTGTCTTATTAAATACCAAGAATATAGTTGTTGGTATTAAAGATGTTTTTAAAGGTAGTTTAAATACGTCGGTTGTGCATCCGAGAGAAATTTTTAAGCAAGCTATAAGTAAGAATAGCGCATCGATAATTATATGTCATAATCATCCATCAGGCGATCCAACGCCTAGTAGAGAAGACATAAATATAACACTAAGAATTAAAGAATGTGGAAATATTATAGGAATTCAATTAGTAGACCATATTATAATAGGAAATAATAAATTTGTTAGCCTCAAAGAAAGAGGACTAATATAGAATTGGAAGGGGAAAAATAAATGGGATTTTTTGGATCAGGAAAAGATATGGGGATAGATTTGGGAACTGCAAACACCCTAGTATTTGTAAAAGGTAAAGGAATAGTTTTAAGAGAACCATCTGTTGTTGCAATGAACACTATGACTAAAAAGACATTAGCGGTTGGATCAGAAGCTAAGCTTATGATAGGTAGAACCCCTGGAAATATAGTAGCTATAAGGCCATTAAAAGATGGAGTAATTGCAGATTTTGATACAGCTCAAACAATGATGAAAAGTCTAATAGAAAAAGTATCAACTAAGAATGCATTTAAAAATCCAAGAATAATAGTTTGTTATCCATCAGGAGTTACAGAAGTTGAGAAAAGAGCTATCGAAGAAGCTACAAAACTTTCAGGAGCTAGAGATGTTATTTTAATGGAAGAACCAATGGCAGCAGCAATCGGAGCAGGGCTTCCAGTAAGTGAACCAACAGGAAGTATGATAGTTGATATTGGTGGTGGAACAACAGAAGTTGCTATTATTTCATTAGGCGGTATAGTAACTAGTAAGTCACTTAGAATAGCTGGTGATGAGTTAGATCAATCAATAATATCTTATATTAAAAAAGAATTTAACTTAATGGTCGGAGAAAGAACAGCTGAACAAGTTAAAATGGAAATAGGTTCAGCTTATAGGACTTCAGATGAAGAAACAGTCATGGAGATTAAAGGAAGAGATATGATTACTGGCCTTCCAAAGATTGTTGAAATTTCAGAAACTCAAGTTAGAGAAGCTTTAAAAGAACCAGTATATGCTATTATAGAATCAATTAAGACAACATTGGAAAAGACTCCACCAGAACTTTCAGCAGATATTATGGAAAAAGGTATAATGTTAGCAGGTGGGGGGGCATATCTAAAAGGATTAGATATACTTATAAATAAAGAAACAAATATGCCCGTACATATTGCGGAGGCACCTCTTGATTGCGTAGTACTTGGAGCAGGGAAGGCACTAGAAGATTTTGATAAAATTAGTAGAGATCAAAGAGGTTAAATATGAAGCTTCTTAAGAATAAACTGGCAGTAACTATTATAGTACTGTCAGTTAGCTTTTTAGGGTTAATAGTTTATACAGTTAGAAAGGATAATAGAAGTATTATTGAAAGTGGTGCCGGTAGTACTTTAAATCCAGTGCAAAGTCTCTTATATTCGGGAACTAGTAGGATTAAAGAAACCTTAGATTTTTTCTTGAATTTTTCAGAAGTAAAAGCGCAAAATAAAGAATTAATTAAAGAAAATCAAGAACTTGAAAATGAGTTAGCCAGTTATTCAGATTTAAAAGAAGAAAATGATAGATTAAGACAAGTGTTGAATTTTCAGGAAGAAAGAAACAATTATAACTATGTAGCATGTGATATTATAGGATATAGTGGTGGAAACTTTTTAGATGGTTATGTGGTAAATAAAGGAAAAAATGACAATATACAAAAGGGTATGATTGTTATAGCAGCTCAAGGTTTAGTGGGACAAGTAACCAGTGTTGGAAGTAATTGGTGTATAGTTCAATCTCTGATTAATGAAAATATAGCAGTAAGTGTTATGGATCAAAGTACCAGAGATGCTACAGGTTATATAAAAGGTTTCAAAGATAGTAAGGGAGAAAACTTAGCTAAGGTATATGATCTTCCGATGAATTCAGATGTTAAGGAAGGCGATGTAATAATGACATCTGGAGTAGGGATGCTTTATCCAAAGGAAATTAGAATTGGTGAAGTGATTTCAGTTGAAGAAGATAAAGTAAAAGTAATGAAGAATGCAGTTGTAAAACCATATGTAGATTTTAATAAGTTAGAAGAATTATTTATTGTCTCTCCGAAGGATACGAGAGAAATTAAATATAATTAGAGGTTTATAATGGAAAAATTAATTATTATTTTGATTTCTATAGGATTGGTTATATTAGATAACTCACTAATTCCGTTTTTTTCAATAAAGGGAGCTTATCCGAGTTTACTATTTACTTTCGCTATAGCTTATTCATTAGTCAATAAGAAAGAACGAGCTGTATTTATGGGTGTTGTGAGTGGGATACTTCAAGATATTTTCTTTTTTAATGGTTTTGGTGTAAATTCATTATTGAATTTATTTCTATGTCTTCTAGCAAGTTTTATTGGAGCGGGAATAATAAAGACTAAGAGACTGATACCTGTGATCTCGGCTTTTTTTATAACAATAATTAAATATGCAGGAGTTATGTTGATATTTAATTTTTTTAATATTGAAATACAATTTTCTAAAAGTATCATTATGGGGGTATACAACGGAGTAATAATGTTTTTTGTGTATAAATTAGTAATGAATGTTTATGATGATGAGTATTCAAAGCAAAGATGGAGGTTTAGATGATAGTAAATAAACCAACTAATAAAAAGAAAAAGAAGATTTCTAGATATACAGTTTTATCTATAATCATGATAGCTATATTTTCAGTGATTATTCTAAAATTATTATATATTCAAGTATTTAATTATGATGAATATAAGGATAAAGCAGATGTAACATCAACAAGATTTATATCAGAAAAAGCCCCAAGGGGTAAAATATATGATGATAAAGGAAATGTTTTAGCAACTAATATTGAAACATACACTATTACATATACGGAAACAAAAGATGCTGATAAACAGTTTTATATAACTATGAAAGAACTTTTCAAAATATTGAATGAGAACGGAGAAAGCATTCAGGATTCGTTACCTTTAAAAATTGATGGTAATAATAATTTATATTTTGAGTATAAAACTAATGATAAACAATCTCAAAATATAGAGGAATTGAGATTTAAAAAGGATAGGGGATTGAATGATACTCTAAAAAACAAAATGTTCAAAGATGTTGAAGAATTATCGGATGAACAAAATGCAAAACTGGATGAAGAACTTCTAAAAATAACTCCTGATGATGCGTTTTATGCATTAGTTAAATCATATAATTTAATTGGCCTTGTAGACCCAGATTATGACTCAAAAGAAAAGAAGAATATTTATTCCAAAATGGAAGGCAAGGATTTAACAGATATGATTTTAAAAGAAGGATATTCTTTAAATGATATTAGAAAATTCATGCTTGTAAAAGATGCTATAAAAATGCAGAGTTTTAAAGGATATAAATCAGTAACTATTGCAGACAATATTAAGAAAGATACTTCATTAGTAGTAATGCAAAAGAAATATGATTTGCCAGGAATAAATGTGAGTTCAGCACCTATAAGGTCATATCCATATAATAATTTAGCATCTTCAGTTTTAGGGTATGTATCTTCAATTAATGATACACAAAAATCAACATATGAACTTAAAGGATATGATGTTTCATCAGACTCTGTAGGAAAGTCTGGAATAGAATCAGCTTTCGAAGAACAATTAAAAGGAGTTAAGGGTGGAACAACTGTTAAAGTTAATTCTAAAGGAAGCGTTTCACAAGAATTATTTAAACTTGAACCGTATCCGGGCAATGATGTGCATCTTACAATAGATAGGGACATTCAATATGCAGCAGATCAAGCATTAGCAGATAAAATTGAATATATAAGGAATAATGAAAGTGATGATAAAGGAAATAGACTGTTGAATGCAACCAGAGGTGCATTGGTAGCCGTTGAAGTTAAAACTGGAAGAGTATTAGCTTTAACAAGTTACCCTAACTTTAATCCAAATTTATTCACAGTTCAAGGACAATTAACGCCTGAACAGTATAAGGATTATTTTAATCCTGATTTAGAGAAGTTTGGACAGGAATTTATTAAAAGAATGGGGCTTAATAAAACTGTTGATGATTTGTTTCCGCCAAAAAATGGAACTAGAACAGATCCATATGATCTATATCCGAAAGCAATGTTTAATTATGCAACCCAGTCAAAAATTCCACCTGGATCTACATTTAAGCCGCTTACAGCAGTTGCCGGTTTGGAGTCTGGCGTAATAAGTCCTGGAGAAATGATAAATGATACAGGAGCATTTAATATTCATCCGGAGATTTTTGGTAAAGCTTTTGCACCAAAAGGACTAGAAGCTGCACAAGGTAATATAAGTTTAACAGCAGCTATAGCAAAATCGATTAACTTTTATTTTTATGAGACTGCTACTAGAATGTATATTCAGGCAGGAGGCAAGGCTAATAATGTTGAAGCTCTAAATTCCCTTGCTAAATATGCTTGGCAGTTTGGATTAGGAATTGATCCTAATAGTAGTGCTAAAGAATCGACAGGAATAGAAATAAATGAAAGTTTTGGTCAAACTTATAATTTTACATCATGGAGAAATACTGTGTTACAGATGTCTACAGATAATGTAATTAATTTTCTAGAGAGTGGAAACTATAATAATACAATATACTTTTCTCCAATTGATATAAGAGATAAAGATGATGATAATGATGAAGTTAAGAAGTCTAAGAAAGCTATAAAAGATAAAGTTAAAGATACAATAAATAAAGATGTTGATGATCCAACAGCGGTTAGCCATGATACATTTGCTAAAGATATTAAGAAAGATGTATTAAATTTGATGAATAATTCAGACGAATACAAAGCAAGTATTGCAGCAAGAAATATAAATTTAGATTCTCAAGCTACATTAATATCACAAGCATTAGCTCAATTTGCAGCTAATGATCAGCCAGGGCAAGTAAGATCACCAGGTTCCCTTGTTTCAGCATCAATAGGTCAGGGAATGAATACTTTCACTCCGTTGCAATTAGTATCATACATCTCAACTCTTGCAAATGGAGGAACAAGATATAAGATTCATTTAGTAGATAAGATCACAGATGGGGATGGAAATGTAGTCCAAGAGTTTAAACCAGAAGTTTTAAATACGGTTAAAATGTCAAAGGAAACTCAGGATGCGGTTAAACAAGGAATGACAGCAGTTAACCAAGAAGCAGATGGTACCGGTAGTTCTACATTTTTAGGATATCCAATACCAACAGCTGGTAAGACGGGTACAGCCGATTTTGCTGAGGATCAATTACAAAAAGGAAGAGAACCTTTTGCAACATATGTCAGTTTTGCTCCAGCAAATGATCCACAGATAGCTGTAGCAGCAGTAGTATTTGATGGCGGTCATGGAAGTAATATTGCATCAGTAGTGAAGTCAGTTTATGATGCTTATTTCAAGGATCAATTAAAGAATGATACACAGTATACTTCATCGTCAGATACATGGAAAAAATATGTTTTAGGTAATCCGTATAACCAAGAAGCAAATACTTCACAAGCGAATACAAATAAAACTCATTAATAAAAATGTATAATAGAGACTTTGTATTTAAATATAAATTGATAAAAATTAATTAATTTGTAAGGTATCTATATTAGGTATGCAATTATAAAAATTGCATAAAGTAAACCTAATTATAGATACCTTTTTGTAAAAAAATAGATTTAGTGAGGATAATATGAAATACAATAATATTCTAAAAGGAAAATTTATCTTAAGACCAAATAGATTTATAGCTTATGTTGAAATTGATGGCAATGAAGAAGTCTGTCATGTAAAAAATACTGGAAGGTGCAAGGAACTTTTGACACCCAATGCGACAGTATTTATTCAAAAAAATGATAATCCAAAAAGGAAGACTAAGTTTTCTCTTATAGGTGTTGTAAAAGGAGACAGAATGATCAATATGGATTCTCAAGTAACTAATAAGGTTGTTCATGAATGGATATTAAAAGGAAGCCTCTTAAAGGATGTAACTTTAATAAAACCGGAAGCTAAATATAAGAATTCAAGGTTTGACTTTTATGTTGAGACAAAGCATAAGAAAATTTTTATAGAGGTAAAAGGGGTGACTTTAGAGAATAATGGAATTGTAAAGTTTCCTGATGCACCTACAGAAAGAGGTGTTAAACATCTTAGAGAACTCATTGATTGCGTTAGAGAAGGGTATGATGCTTACGTAATATTTGTAATACAAATGAAAGATGTTGTTCATTTTGAACCTAATGTAGAGACTCATAAGGAATTTGGAGATACACTAAAATATGCAAAAGAGAATGGTGTAAATATAGTTGCAGTAGACTGTTTAGTAGATGAAGACAGTATTAATATAAGGGATTATGTTGATGTAATATTATAGTGTGATAGCTGTTCAATGCTTTGGTATATACACTGCATATTATCAAATTTTGATGTTTTATATGCTTTTGTAAAATTTAATCAAAAATTAGTGAAACATATATACAAAAATAGTCAGTATAATGATATAATTTTAGAGAGGTTGCCATTTTCAAAACAATTTAACTATTTTAACCTGCAAAATTCATTGGAGGGAATGAATGTATAATAATGATGGTATTTTAATAAAGGGAAATAAAGATGGAATAAATACAACTATCAATATGAATAAATTTGCTTGTTTTGATGATATGCTTGTATTACTAATAAAGAAACTTTCTAAAGGAAAGCATTTTTATAAAGGGACAACTCTAATATTAAGAATAGATTTAAAATTGGTTAATAAAAAGGAAGTAGGCATTCTTAAAGAAAAATTATTAACTCAAATTGAATTAAAAGATATTGTTCTAGAGGATATAGAAAAGGAAATTGAGCAGGTGAACGAAAAAGAGGTTAAGGTATTTTCTGGTGTATACGAAGGGAAAACTAAATTTATAAGAAAGACAGTTAGAAGCGGAGAATGTATTAATTACCAAGGAAACATAGTTATAGTAGGAGACATAAATAGTGGTGCAGAAGTATATGCAGCAGGGAATGTAATTGTTTTAGGACGTATAAGGGGTAAAGTGAGCGCTGGGACTAATGGAAATATAAAAGCGGTAATAGCAGCATTCCTACTACAACCTGAACTATTAAAAATTGCAAATGTTATAGCTATGTCTCCAGATGATATCGAAAAGCCAAGCTATCCAGAATTAGCAAGAATTAGGGATGGGTTGATAATAGTGGAGCCATATTTACCAAATAAATATATATACTAAAACGTCGGAGGGATTTTTTAATGGGAGTATCTATTGTAATAACTTCAGGTAAAGGTGGAGTTGGAAAAACAACAACTACAGCCAATATAGGAACTGCTTTAGCATCACTTGGTAAGAAAGTAGTTGTTATAGATGGAGATACAGGGCTTAGAAATTTAGATGTATTGCTAGGATTAGAAAACAGAATAGTATATACAATAATTGATGTTATAGAAGGAAGATGCAGATTAAAACAAGGGCTTATAAAAGACAAGAGATTTGCAAATTTATTTCTTTTACCAACAGCGCAAACTAAGGATAAAGATGATATAAGTCCACAGGAAATGTTAAAAATAGTAAATGAATTAAAAGAAGAGTTTGATTATGTCTTAATAGATTCTCCAGCAGGAATAGAACAAGGTTTTGAAAATGCTGTAATAGGTGCAGAAAAAGCAATTATTGTTGTAAATCCAGAAATAACATCTGTTAGAGATGCTGATAGGGTTATTGGTAAGCTTGATTCAAAGGGATTGGAAGACCATTCTGTTATTGTAAATAGATTGAACTATGAAATGACTAAGAATGGAGACATGCTTGATGTAGCTGATATTATTGAAACATTATCAGTAGAGTTACTTGGAGTAGTTCCGGATGATAAGAATATAACTATTTCAACTAATAAAGGTGAACCTATTGTGTTAGAAGAAGGTGCGATTGCTGGACAAGCATTCAGAAACATAGCTAGAAGAATTACAGGTGAAGAAGTTCCTATTATTGATTTACATACAGAAGAGCATCAGGGATTTTTTAGCTCCTTAAAGAAGCTATTTAAGCGAAATTAAGGGAGGTTGAGAGAATGGGTTTTTTTAAGAGTTTAAATAGTAAGCCAACACCTAAAGAAGTTGCAAAAGACAGACTAAAGCTAATTCTTATACATGATAGAGGAGAAATTGCCCCAGATATTATTGAGAAAATAAGAGAAGAGATTTTAGAAGTAATTTCTAAGTATATTGATATACAAGTTGAGGATGTTGAAATATCCGTAAATAAGAATGGAGATGAAGAAGGTGAAAATACTTCTGCATTAATAGCTAACATTCCAATTAAAAGTATAAAGGGAAGATAAGTAACTTGTTTTGTTTAAATTATAAGAGATGTTTGTTTTAAAGAATTGTATGGCTAATTCTTTAAAACAAGTCATCTCATTTTTTTATAATAATTAAGTTTGTTAAATATGGATGACTTTGGGTATTTAACAAGATATTATCTTTAAATTATTACAAAATTATTATGTTTTTTATACCCAATATAATTATTATGGAGAATGCGGTAATAATAATGTATAATTAAGATTGATTGAGTTATATAAGATTAATATAACTAGGAGGTGAGATATTGTTTAGACTATTAAAATTAGATATGAAATTAATTAAAGAAATTGATAAGACTATATTAATTTCTTTAATTCTTTTAATTTTATACGGAACATTTAATATATATCTATGCACAAAAGGACAATTTGGATTGAGTTTTGTAAAGCAACAGCTGGGTTGGTTTGCAATATCACTTGTAGCGTTATATATTTTTGTGGCAGTAGATTATAAGATAATATTTAACTATGTACCTATATTATATTGGGGAGTTGTAGTTCTTCTTATATTAACCATGGTTCCAGGGATTGGAATAGTAGTTAATGGTGCTAGAGGATGGATCCGTTTAGGAGTAGGTAACCTTCAGCCGTCAGAATTTGCAAAGTTTGTAATTATACTTATGCTGGGTAAGAAGTTAGATGAGATGGACGGAAAAATAAATGATGTTAAGAATTTTTTAACACTAGCATTTTATTGCATAGTACCAGTAATATTTATTGTAATCCAACCTGATATGGGAATGAGTATGGTATGTTTCTTTATAGTTTTAGGAATATTTTATACAATGGGGTTTGATACGAGAATTATTGCTGGAGGATTAGCCTGCTTAGTACTTGGAATAGTGATTGTGTGGAATTCAGGACTCATAGAAACATATCAAAAAGCAAGATTTACAGCATTTTTGAATCCAAGCATCGATGATGCAAGTACGTATCATTTAAATCAGTCGTTGATTGCAATTGGTTCAGGTGGATTACTTGGAAGTAGTCCGTCGCTGGCTCAAGATGGGGTTACAACATATGCTGCACAAAATGTACCAGAAGTTCAGACGGACTTTATTTTTGCTGCAATAGCAGATCAATGGGGCTT
This sequence comes from Clostridium sp. YIM B02569, assembly GCF_022320765.1. Classification (NCBI taxonomy): domain Bacteria; kingdom Bacillati; phylum Bacillota; class Clostridia; order Eubacteriales; family Clostridiaceae; genus Clostridium; species Clostridium sp. YIM B02569. The sequence continues at coordinate 87,440 of NZ_JAKJJX010000013.1, forward strand.
TTTAGGTGCAATTGTTTTGTTAATGCTTTACGGATTTCTTATATATAAGATGATTTCAGTAGCACGAACATCTAAAGATATATTTGGCTCAGTTATATGTGTTGGAATAGTGTCATATTTTTTATTTGCTATATTGCAGAATATAGGGATGACAATAGGATTACTACCGATTACAGGAATAACCCTGCCGCTTGTTAGCTATGGAGGAAGTTCATTGCTTACAACAGTAATTTCAATAGCACTAGTAATAAATGTAGGAATGAGAAGAAAAAAGATACACTTTTAGAATATGCATGTTGCTATAATAAATTTATGCTACAATTTCAATAAGTTGAGTGCTCAATTTGGAGGGAAATGTAAAAAATAATTATAGTGGATATACCAAAATTATTTATAAAATAATAGGATTAATAATTTTATTCAGTACAGTAGAAATTGCAAATAAGAATTTTGAGTACAGTATAAAATTATTAATCTTATTTTAATTTTTAAGGATTATTTATTATAAAATAGATGATTTTCGAAGAGTAGGTATTAGTGGCATAAAAATTCTAGGCGGTGTATTTTTTTAATTAAGCAACCTAAATGATATCTAAATATTGCGGAATGTAGCAAATACAAAGATTCTGCAACAATTTTGTTCTCATAATTTTATGAAGTAGTAAATATACTTTAATGTGAATGAATTTGAAAGGAGTGTATCATGGGCAGCTATAGATCAGCTTATGAGGATTACTATAAGAACATTAATAATACAACGAAAGGAAGAAAGGATAAAAGGAACCATTTGACTTCAGGCAAGAAAGCTAATAATGCTATCATTGGTTCAAGATATGGGAGTAATATGAAAAGTAACGATAAGATGATAAATGTTTTGATTAAGAGAATAACTAAGGAACTAACTGGAGCTACACTTTTATTGCTATTTTTTGTTGGATTGAAGTATACCCCTTACGCACAAGTACAAGAAATGCACATTAAATGTAAACAAGCATTAAACCGAAATTTTAATTATAACGAGTATATAGATACTTTTAGTACAATGCAGATAGGAAATATAAAAGGTAAGGATTTAAAGATTGGAAATTTTACTGTAGATGATTTGAAAATTGAAAATTTAAAGTCAAGGACTTTTAATTTTATGGAATATATAAGAAGCAACAGTAATATGAACAATTAAATTTATAGGAAATAACATATTATTATGAATATAAAATATATTTTAATATTTGATTAAGTTCCATTTTTTACTTGTGCATTGCAAATTATTTTGATATAGCAATATTATAGGGGTTAGAAATGAAGAAATGGTATATGGTATTGATTTTAGAACTGTCGATATTAATGTGGCTTGGAGATTATGAAGGTTACATTGTTATTAGTTTTCTATGGGTAATATTGCATGAATTTGCACATATGATAGTTGCAAGTAAATTTGGGTGCAAATTTAATAATGTTAATATTAGCATATTTGGTGCTAAAGTCGAATTAAGTGACATCGATGAGTTAACTGAAAGAAAAAAAATGATTTTATATTTAGCTGGACCATTTTTCAATATTTTTATGGCCGTGGTTATGTGCTATTTATATGGATATTTTAAGTATCAAATTATTGAAGATAGTATAAAAGTTAATTTCTTTTTAGGAGCATTCAATTTATTGCCTGCTTATCCTCTTGATGGTTCAAGGGTATGTGAAATACTATTATCAAAGAAGCTATTATATAAAAGATCAAAGAAAATTACAGAAATCTTTAGCTTTATTATTTCAGGAACATTATTTTTAATATTTATTATAATAATGATATTACATAAAGTTAATATAAGTTTATTTCTTGCAGTCATATTAATCACATATGCAACATTTATAGAAAAAGAAAAAACTATGTATATAATAATGGGAGATATGATCAAGAAAATAAGAAAGTTAAAAAAGCATAACTATATAGAGAATAAATCAATTTCTGTGTATTATAAAAAAGGTTTAGTTAATGTTTTATCTTTAGTTGATAAAAACAAATTTAACAGTTTTTATATTCTTAATGATGACATGGAACTCATTAGTATAATACATGAAGATGAGCTTATAAAAGCATTAAAGGATTATGGAAATATAACACTAGAAGAGTATGTACGATTAAAAAAGAAAAATAATTAAGATCGTTAAAAAATAACAGAAACGTAATGGTGATTTAACTTACTTTTTTTATAATTTAAGCATGTGATGAAGAGTAATAACTAGTACCATAATAAAAATGTATCTTTTATGTGTGAAAATGCACTTTTGTATTATGATTCAGATAATTACTTATTTATTACTCTCTAAATGTGATTAAAAATGGTAGGAGCGTTAATATGGATACTTTACTTCATGGGAAAATAGGTTATTTTCTTAGCAAGGAATTAATTGAGAGCGGCTACTCAAATATTATTGATAGTAACTTTTTTATTTATGGAAATGTGTTACCTGACTTAAAGCTCAAATATAGAATGACTATGCATAGTAAAAATAAGGATTGGGAGAAGGTTATAGGGATTATTGATGAAATAATTTATGGTGAAATTAAAAGAAATAAGGATATTTCAATTAAGCTAGGAATATTGAGTCATTACCTATGTGATTTTTTTACTTTTCCACATAATAAAGCTTTTGAAGGAAATATTATTAGGCATGAATTATATGAACAAACTCAAAGAATTTTATGGTGGAAAAAGCTATCTGAAGTGTGGAATGAATGCACAGAGGAATCCAGAATAGAATTAAAGTCTATGAATGATATAGTAGATTATATTGAAGATATGCACAGTATTTATATTAGAAATTTAGGAGATAAAAGGCGAGATATTTTTTTTAGTAATATTTTAGTGAGAGTAGTTTTGTCATCTATATTAAAAATAAAACAAAATATAGATGAACATAAAGTAGAAGAAAATATTAATAGATGCATAGTATGATAATAGTTAGTAGTGTGGAGTTAATAATTAAAATTAATTATTAACTCCATTTCTTATATAGAAAATTTTAGATTTTTTATGAATTACCAAAATTTAAAATATTAATTTATTGCTTTAACACAGGTATTTAAAAGTAACTGTATAAAAATTTGTGAAAAAATTATAATTTAATGCAAAATTTTCATATGAAGAATCGTATTATATTTAGATAGTATAAAAAATAGCTCATTATTAAAGATTGGAGGATATTTATGAAAAAGAAAGGTATTATAAGCGGGATATTAACATTATGTTTAATATTGTCTACTATTTCTATTCCGACATTTGCTGCGGATGAAGATAGCAAAAACTTAGAGCAAGCTATTATATCAGCAAAGAAAATTATAACAGTTCCAGATGATTATACAGAGTTTACACATAATTCAAGCGAACGTGAAGTTAGGGGGACAAAAGTTAGAATTTGGGATTTAAATTGGGCAGAAAAAGAAGATAAGAAAGGATCAATATCTGCATCAATAGGTGAAGATGGATTCTTATATCAATATAGTAATTATGATGGGGATAGCAAGGATAGCAAAGACGGTTTAGCAAATATTACGAAAGATCAGGCCCAAGTTTCAGCAGAAGATTTTTTGAAAAATGTAATTCCAGAATATATTGGAGAAATAAAGTTAGTAAAAAATGATTCAGCTTCTTTTCAAGGAGATGAGTATAACTTTACTTATCAAAAGTTTGTAAATGAAATTCCGGTTAACTATATTTATATAAATGTTGGTGTAAATAAATACAGTGGGAAAGTGACATCATTTAGCAATGACAATTTAGAAGTAAAGGGAGCTGAATATCCTAATTTAAGTGGGATAATTGATTCTGTTACTGCAGAAAAAGCATATATAGATAAAATAGGCATAGATTTAAAATATTATTCTTATTATGATTATGAGAAGAAGAAAATGAATATATTTGCAGGATATGCTCCAAGTAATATAAGTGAATTTATTGATGCTAAAACTGGACAAGTAGTATCATATTCAAGTGATAATAAATTAGATGATAGAAATAAGGATCATTCATTAGTAAATGCTTCTGCAAATAATTTGGATAAAGCAAATCAAGAGTTGACACAAGAAGAGATGGATGCGATTCAGAATGTTGCAAATCTTATAAGTAAAGAAAAGGCAGAAAGTATACTTAGAGAAACATCTGATTTAATAACGGCTGATATGAAAGTTAGTGATGCATCATTAAATAAAAACTATCTTGATGATGAATATTCATGGAATATTTCTTTTGACGGTGTATATGGAAGAGTGAATGCAAAATCTGGAGAAGTAATATCGTTACATTCTTATAATTATAATAAACTTGGAACAAGTGGTAATACTTCTAAGGCAGATGCGCAAAACACAGTAGAAAACTTTTTGAAAAAAGTAGCACCTAATAAGTTTACACAAACAAAGTTTAAGGATATAAATAATCCAATTTTAAAGATTACTGATAGACCAATAGAAGAAAATACGTTTATGTTTAACTATGTACGTCAAGTGAATGGAATAGAGTTTTCTGGAAATTACTTGAATGTTGAAGTAGATAAGAATACAAGTAAAATTATTGGTTATGATAATAACTGGTATGATAATGCCTCTTTTCCTGATGTTAGTAACGTTATAAGTAAAGAAGCTGCATTCAATAAAATTAAGGATTTAGCAGGATTCTCATTACAATATACAATGTTAGATGCAAATAAAGTTGGAATAGTATATGACTTTATAAACAAGAATGATAGTTATATTATTGATCCTATAAATGGCATAAGGATAGATTATACCGGAAAAGCATATAGAGAAAATAAATTACCAGAATATACGGATATAAATGGGCATTGGTGTGAAAAGACAGTAAAAGAACTTTTAGATAATGGGTATTATATAGATGGGGAAAAATTTAATCCAAATATGAATATTACTCAAATAAATTTCTTTAAATATATATACTCACCAGTAAAAAATAACTATAGCGATGATGATTTTTATGATATGTTAATTCAAAATGGAGTAATTAAAGATGAAGAAAAAGCTCCAAATTCAGTAGTATCATATAATGATGCAGCAAAGTTTATTATAAGATACTTAGGCTATGAGAAATTAGCTGGACATTCTGAAATATTTAATAGTCCTTTTAAAGATAATATAGAAGACTCATATAAAGGATATGCATCAATGTGTTATGCTCTTAATATTATTAAAGGGGATACAAATGGAAATTTTAATGGGTCGCATAATATAAGCAATGCAGAAGCGGCTGTAATTGTATATAACTTGATAAAGAATAACAGAAAATAGATTTAATGAAAGTGCTAATCTTTTTATGAGGATTAGCACTTTTTGTTGTTGTAGTATGAAATGTGGAAATAAAGTTAATAAATTAGTATAATATGATGTAAACAACATATTTTATATGTGAAAAAGTTATTGTTTAGAATTGATATTACATAAGGAGAGAATAGCTGATGTTAACATTTATTTTTTTACTAGCATTTCAGGGATTTTCAGGTGGAGTAGCTGGATATATTACAAATAAATATGCAGTTGATATGCTTTTTAAAGAATATACACCTTTAAAGCTAGGAGGGGTAATTAAAAAGAAGAAGGAGAAATTTATTGAAGAGATTAGCGAATTAGTAGAAAGAGATATAATAAATGCAGATACATTAGGGGCTGAAATGCCTAATATAAATATACATACATATATTAAACAAATGGCTCAAACTTTTTTTGAGAAACAATTAAGCAATAGTTTAGGAAATACTAAAATAGCTGAAATAGATGGTTTTTCAGAGAGTATACTTAAAAGTGAAGAATTTATAAGAAATAATCTAAATATGCTTTTACCAGAATTAATAGATGGTCTTATGCGTAATGTTGATCTACAAGATATATTAAGTGAAAAACAGCTATCAAAAGTTATAAATTCAGGCTATGAGCTACTGATTTGCGAACTTGAAAAGACTGATGCAGTGAATGGATTTATTTCTAGTTTATACAAGGAAAATTCTGATATTACTTTAGCTGATATTTTTTCTAAAGAAGTCCAGAAAAAATTAACTGATAATATTATAGAGTGTGTTGAAAACATATTTAATAATGATATTTTATCAGATGAAAAGTCGTGCAAGATGTTTTTGGACAATATACTTTCAAATATAAATGTAGATGCAACGATTGTTAAATTACAAGACTCTATCGGAAGTCGGGATATTAATCATTTTATTACGGAAACTCAGCAAGAAGAAGTTATTTCAAGATTATTCATTAAAATTACTGAATTTATTAACTCTTCTGAAGGAAAGGATTTAATATTAAAAATTACAAATGGGATTGTTTCAATTGTGAAAAATATTGATTTTACTCTTTATGAAATACTTCCTAAAGAGATAGAAAAATCACTCACGAATTTTATAAAAATAGTTATTCCTAAGGTCATGCCTTATATTTTGGAGTGGATTTCAAGTAATAAATCATCTTTGGATGAAATGATTGAATCCGCAATTGATGAAGCTATACAAGATATAGATGAAAGCATAAAGAAGCTTATAATCTCAAAGGTTAGAAATGCACTTATGGGAGATGTTTCATCTAAAAATAATATTGTTAATAAAATTATAAGCTATATTAATAATAATTTTGATGATGAATCAAGTGATAAAATAGTAACTTCTATTATAGATTACTTGAAGGACACAAAGGTTAAAAACATAGTAGAATCATTGGAAAAATACAATTTAGCTACATCTGATGATGTTACTGAAATTATTACTAAAGTATTTGCAGCTCATGGAAAGAATACGTTGAGGATACTAATAAAATCTCAATTTTCAAAGAAAGTAAATGAGATTGCTAAGTTAGATTTGTTAAAATTATTCAATACAAAGCTTAAGTCAATGTTATATGAAAGTATTTTTAAAAACAAAACGAGATTATGTAAAAACATAAATACTTTGATTGCACAATTCATAAATTCAAAGAGTGATGAAATATTCCACAAAAAATTATCAGAATTATTTAAAGATAAAAGTGTACTTAGTTTATCTAATAAATTTTCAACATGGGCCAATAATTTGCTCAGAAAGAACAAAGATACATATAGCGAGAGATTAGAAGATATTATATTATCAAATGTTAAAAAATTTAAAATAGGAGATATATTATCAAACTATAATGTGAACATATTGGAATATATTGTGGATAATTCAGTATCAATTTATAGAGAAACTGTGGATAAATATAAGAATTATCAGATTAAGGAATTAGTTAATAAAGGATTTAATAAGGATCAATTATCAAATATTCTTATAAATAAAGGTTACCCAGAGTTAATATCTAAGCTTCCAAGTCTATTAAATGGAAATATTAAAAAAATCGCAAAAAACAGTTTAAGTAAATATGACGAGGATGAAATATGCGATATAGTTCAAGATTTTATGGGAAGTCAACTTAAACCACTTTCTGTTTTTGGTGCTGTTTTAGGTACGGTAGTTGGGATAATATATCAATTAATATTTCCAAATTCTATTGGACTTTACGGATTTCCAAGTAATATGTTTAATGGATTGTTGTCACTTGGAGTTATGGCATTTATAGGATACATAACAAATGTTGTAGCCTTGTGGATGATTTTCCATCCATACAAAGAAAATAAAATTATATCTAAAATACCATTTTTTAAGAAGTTTGCATTAGGATATATACCGGCACATAAAAATGAGTTTGCAATTGGAATGGCGAAACTAATTGATGAAGAATTATTAAACAAAGAGGAAATTAATAAAAGTTTCAATTCTCATAAAGATAATATGTCTTCAGTACTAACTACCTTAGTTAAAAATAATAATTATCAAATTTTAGTTAACTTTTCTAGAAGTAAAAAGAATGATTTTGTAAAATATATTTATAAAATAATTTTAAAGTATTGTAATAGTAGTTCGGATTTATCCGAAGGAATTACTAACAGATTAAAAGAAAGCAAATTTAATAATTTTATTAAGGAAAGTTACATTCAGAATGGAATACTTAAAATAATAAGTAGTATTAGTAATAGTAAAAGTTCTTTAACGAAGTTTATAGAAAATAAAATATCTTCAAATTACAAAATTGGTGATGTTATTTCAGAAGATATACTTATTAAAATCCAAAATTATATTCAAGAGGAAGGTACTAAGTTTATACAAGATAATCTTAGTACTATTGAAAAGGTAGATTTTTTAGAGTTAATTACAAAAGAATACAAAAATGATTATTCTGCAGCTATAAAACAATCGTGTAAAGAGGGTATAGGTAAAGATTCCATAGAAAAAGCAAAAATTAATATAGGGAAATATGTATATGAATATTTTTCTAATGACTTTAAAATATACTTAGAAAATATGACAAGTAAATATTTATGTAATGGCTTAAATGAAAATAATGATATAGGATCAATGTTTAATGGTAAGGTCAAGAACATGATTGATAATAACCTGAATCATATAACATATTATTTTTCAAATAAGTTAATATCCTATTTAAAAAACAATCAGAATATTATAACTGAAAATGTACAAGAAACTATTAAGAGTGAACTTAATTTCTTTGAGAAGATAGCCTATGCAACTTTTGGTGGAGATGACATAGCATATAGAGTTGTTGATATTATACTAAATAAAAAACTTCCTTTAATGCTAAGAGAAGAGAACGATAAACTTATTAATACTACGAAAGCTGTATTAAATGAAAATATATACCCTATTAGAGTGAGTGAATTAAATATAAAGGGTGAAGAATTTAACACTCAAATAATAATAGATGATTTATTTGAGCAATTTGGTGGGAATGCTAATTTAAAGAGTTATATCTATAGCGCAAGTGATCTGATTTTAGATTCATTAGCTGTGGCTTCAATTTCAGAATATCTTGAATTATTTGAATTAAGCACTTTGGATTCGATTTATAAGAAGTTTTTTGATGAAGTCAATATCATAAAAGAAGATATATATAGAAGCATAAATATTAATAAAGATAAATTATCTATAACAATAGAAAAGTTATTTAATGAAAATATGGTGAAAAATTTATTTAACATTGAATTTAATTCTGTATTATTAAAAGGAATTGATAGCTATGAAATTGAAAATTGTATAAATAATATTTTAAGCATAATTGTTGAGAGTGAAGAATCAAAAAAATCGATATCTATGTTTATGGAAAATTTCTATGAAAATACATTATCGGAATTAAAGATAGAACAAATTATTGATGCAAGTACTCTAAGCAATGATCTTGATAGGGTTATTAAATATATTTTCGCTAATGCAGAATTTAACCAAAAAATTATGATTGTAATTGATGCTATAGTTCAAAATGCAATTAATAGCAACTTTTACTTTATATCAGATAGATCTAAGGATTATCTTATAAGTAAAACTATTGAAACAGGTTTAAATTCAGTTGGTGATTATATTGTGCCAATATTAAGGGAAATAAATCTAAAGAATATCAGCAATAAGCAAATTGAGCTGCTCAATCCAAAGGAAATTGATGTAATGTTCAATTCCTTTGCAGGAGACTTTTTCAATAAGCTTCGCCTTTATGGAGTGTTTGGATTTGTATTTGGTATAAATGCCGGATTATCATTTATATTATGGATAATTGATTGGAGATATAGTAAGAAATACAATGATAAAAATTCAAAGGCTTTGAAGGAAATGTAGAATAAAATAAATTGTATATAGTATTGGAAACAATAAGAATATTCCCATTCAGAATTAATTATGTTAGAATAGGGATAGCAAATAAGAAGTATAGCAATTAGAGTTTATACTTCTTTTATTTATGCATAAGCAAAAAGTGGGTTCATTTAGTATTTGAAATACTAAAGGTTTTAAATTCTTTAAATTTGACAAAAATTTAAAGGCAAGCATTTATGGAGAATTGCACATATGATGGTGTGTTTTAAGGAGGAAATTTATTAATGAATAAAATTTCAGATGATATCTTATTTAAAGTTGAAAAACCAAGTAGATACACTGGTGGAGAATTAAATGAGATTGTTAAAGATCTAAAGGAAGTTGACATAAGATTTGCATTTTGCTTTCCTGATGTTTATGAAGTAGGAATGTCACATTTAGGAAGCAGAATACTTTATCATACTATAAATCAAAGAAGTGATACATATTGTGAAAGATCATTTGCACCATGGCCTGATATGGAAGAACAGCTTAGAAAAAATAATATTCCGTTATTTACATTAGAGACAAAAGATTCTCTAAAGGAGTTTGATATTTTAGGATTCACACTTCAATATGAGATGAGTTATACAAATATTTTAAATATGCTTGATATGTCTGGTATTACTATAAGAGCATCAGAAAGAGGAGAAGATGAGACAATAGTTATGGCTGGTGGACCTTGCGCATATAATCCAGAACCTTTATATGATATCATTGATTTCTTTGAAATTGGTGAAGGCGAAGAAATGATGAATGATGTTTTAGATGTTTATAAGAAGTATAAAGGAAAAGGAAAGAAGAAAGAATTCCTAAGAGAAATATCTAAAATACAAGGAATTTATGTGCCTTCCTTATATGATGTTATTTACAATGAAGACAATACAATTAAAGAATTTAGACCTAAGTATGATGACGTACCAAAAACTATTACAAAGAGAATTATAAATAATTATACTAAGGTAGATTTTCCTACAGATATAATAGTTCCCTATTCAGAAATTGTTCACGATAGAATAGTTCTAGAGTTATTCAGAGGATGTACAAATGGGTGCAGATTCTGTCAGGCAGGTATGCTCTATAGACCAGTTAGAGAAAAGACAAGGGAAGATTTAAAGGATTTAGCAAGAAAATTAGTCAAAAGTACAGGATATGAAGAAATTTCTCTTTCATCATTAAGTACTTGCGATTATTCTGATATAAAAGGATTAATTACAGATTTAGTTAATGAGCATGAAGACGACAGAGTTGGTATAGCACTTCCGTCTATAAGAGTTGATGCTTTTTCTGTAGATTTGCTTAAGGATATTCAGAAGGTAAGAAAGACAGGATTAACTTTTGCACCAGAAGCAGGTTCTCAAAGAATGAGGGACATAATTAACAAGGGTCTTACTGAAGATAAAATTTTAGATGCAGCTACAAGTGCATTTGCAGCTGGGTGGAAAACTTTAAAGCTTTATTTCATGATTGGACTTCCATATGAAGAGCTTGAAGATTGCATGGGAATTGGAGAATTAGCAGAAAAAATAGTATATAGATATAAACAAGTGCCAAATAAGATAAATAATAATAAAGGTTTAAGGCTTACAGTAAGTACATCAATACTTATACCGAAACCATTTACTCCATTCCAATGGGCACCTATGGCAAAGTTTGAAGATGTTACTGAAAAGATCAAAGCTGTTAAATCTTCAATTCAATCAAAATGTATAGTCTACAATTATCATGAACAAAAAACGTCTGTAATGGAGTCTGTTTTTGCAAGAGGTGATAGAAGATTATGTGAGGTTTTAATAAAAGCCTTTGAAAAAGGTGCTAGATTTGATGGATGGGATCAACACTTTAAATTTGATGTATGGATGGAAGCAATGGAAGAGTGTAATTTAACTGTAGATTTCTACGCATATAGAGAAAGAAGTTATGATGAAGTATTACCATGGGATTTCATTGATATTGGAGTAAATAGAAAATATTTAGAAATAGAAAATGAAAAAGCTAAAAGAGCAGAGTTAACACAAAACTGTAGAGAAGGATGTACAGGATGTGGAATTAATGTGAACTTTAAAGATGGGGAGTGTTTTGAAGGTGCGATACTTAACTAAATTTACTAAAGAGGAAAATATTAAGTTCATATCTCATTTAGATGTGCTTAAAACTATTCAAAAAAATATTAGAAGAGCGGGGCTACCTATAGAATACTCTCAAGGATTTAACCCCCATATGAATACATCAATAGCACAACCTTTATCGGTAGGAGTCTATTCAAGTGGTGAATATATGGATATGGTGTTAACAACTGAGATGGATGAAAATGAAATTGTGGATAAATTAAATGAGACCGCGCCAAGTGGAATAAAATATATAAGTGCACTTGCAATTCCTTATAAAGAAGGAGAGAAGAAAGTTCCTCAAGCTATGGCTTTAATTGATGCAGCAAGATATACTATAAAAATTAAGTATTCTGATGTCTCAAATTTAGAAGAGGAAGTTGGTAAACTTTTAGAAACTAATGAGTGGAATACAGTCAAGAAAAGCAAAAAAGGTGAAAGAGAAGTCAATATAAGGGCTTTTGTTAAGGAGTTTAGTTTCTGGGTTAAAGATGAGTTCTTAATTCTTAATTCAGTTATAAGTACAGGAAGTAGGGAACATTTAAGCGCAGATTTACTTGTTAGTTATATCCAAGAAAAAACTTCAAATGCGATTTTAGATTCGTTTGTTAATACCAAAAGAGAAGAAATGTATTTTTACAAGAATAATAAACTTGTACCATTATATAAATGTGTATAAATATATAATTCACAATTTACAATGCGCAATACACAATTAAGGAATAAATCTCTTAAGAGATTTTAAAAATTATAATAAATGCAAAATACTAAGGTATCAAATTATATGATAATTAGATTTTCAAAGGAAATTGCTCACTAATTGTGCATTGTGAACTGTGCATTGTGCATTGACTAGGATGTGTTATAGAATGAAAGAGATTTTTGTTGAGAGAAGAGAAAGAATTTTAAGGGTAGCTATTAAATCTAATAATGAATTGATAGAAAGTATCGTTGAAGAAAGTAAGAATGAACCCATAATAGGAGAAATTTATAAGGGGAAGATTAAAAACATAATTCCGGCTATAAACTCAGTGTTTGTTGATTTGGGTTTAGATAAAGAAGGTTACCTATATTATAGTGATGAATTAAAGGCAAAAGGAATAAAAAAGGGAGACGATATACTAGTAGAAGTTTTAAAAGAGCCTCTTAATGATAAAGGCGCCAAATTAACTGCAAAGGTGTCAATTCCCGGGAAATATATTGTCTTAAATTGTTATGAACAAGGAATAGAATTTTCTAAGAGAATAGAAGATAAAGAAAAGAAAATAGAACTATTGAGGAATATTGAACCGTTAAAAGATGTTTGCATAACAGTAAGGACAGAAGGTGCAAATGTAGATGTAAATATTCTTAAAAATGAGATTTCTAAGCTTTATGATGAATTTCAAAATATAGATAAAAAAATGAAACATTCATTAGGAGTAAGAAAGATTTATGGTGAAGATTTAACATTAACTAAGCTTTTGATGAATTTTTCTGGAGAAGAAATTATAAAAATTTATGTTGATAATAGCATTGATTTTGATAAGATATCAAGCTTTGCCAAAGGACAGGAAAATTTAAAAATAGAGAAGTATGAAGGATATAGAAAACTTTTTGATTTTTATGGAATTGAGAAAGAACTATTAAGGTTGAGGCATAATAAAGTTAACCTACAATGTGGCGGATACATAGTAATTGATAGAACTGAAGCAATGTATGTTATTGATGTTAATAGTGGAAAAAACATAAAGGAGAAAAGTTTCAATAAAACAATTTTGGAAACTAATTTAGAAGCGGCTAGAGAAATAGGAAAACAGATTAGGCTTAGAAACTTAAGTGGAATTATAGTAATAGATTTTATTGATATGAGAGATAAAAGTCAAAGAGATATTGTAATGGATGCACTTAAGGAAAGTCTTAGGTTAGATAAAGGTAATGTAAAGATATTCCCATTTACCCAGCTGGATTTAGTTCAAATAGCTAGAAAGAGGCAAGGAAAAAGTATATATGAATATATGGAAGAAGAATGCAGCCTATGTAAAGGAAGAGGAATAATCCTAAAGTTATCTTATATTGAAGGGCTAATAAAAAATGATATAGTAAGGATGCAGGAAGAAAGTTCTATAAATTGTTTTCATATACAAATGGATAGCGTTTATAAAGATAGAATAAGAGAAAATATTTTTGAGTTTATGAAAGAAATAGATGGATTAGATAAAGAGATATATCTAAATTATGTAGATAATATAGAAGGATATAAAATTGAACCACTGATATTTCAGGGGCAAAAAGATAATTTAAAAGATTATAAAGTTACAGTTATAGAAAAGTATTAAATCAGTTAACAATCATGCTAAATTATGTTTATATGGATAAATTATAGATTATGCTTTACAAAGTAATAGAAATATGATAAACTGGCTTTTGTAGACCGCGCACGTAAGGTTTTATGTAAAACAAAGTTGAATCTTTGTACCAAAAGTGGCGAGACCGTTATGAGGAGGTGTTTTAATGTACGCAGTATTAGCAACAGGAGGAAAACAATACAGAGTTCAAGAAGGAGACGTAATATACGTTGAAAAACTTAACGCTGATGTTGACTCAACAGTTGAATTAAACGAAGTTTTAGCTGTAGGAACTGAGGAAGGTATCAAAGTTGGTGCGCCAGTAGTTGAAGGAGCTAAAGTTGTAGCTAAGGTTGCAGCACAAGGTAAGGCAAAGAAAGTTGTAGTTTTCAAGTATAAGTCTAAAAAGGACTATAGAAGAAAGAATGGACACAGACAACCTTACACTAAGCTAGTAATCGAAAAGATCGAAGCATAATAAAATTATGGTTAAAGTAAAAATCAAACAACATAATAATGATATTGTTGGATTCGTAATAAATGGTCACGCTATAGGTAATGACAGAGATTTTTCAAATGAGCCTGCTTTAGTAGGTGAAGCATTTGATATGATATGTAATTCAGTTTCAGTTTTATCTCAAAGTGTAATTATTGGTTTGGATGAAGTTTTAGAACTTAATTCAACATACGAAATACAAGATGGATACTTGAAATTAGACCTTCAAGATTTTAATCTAGAAGAACTAAATCAAGCTCAAGTTTTATTAAAAACTTTTGAAAAAAGCTTGGAAAGTGTAATTTTAGGATTTGATCAATTAGTAGGGAAAAAGAAACGTAGAGAATATATAACTTTAATAAAAGAGGAGGTGTAGTCACATGCTAATTATGAACCTTCAATTATTCGCTCATAAAAAAGGGGTTGGTAGTTCTAAGAATGGTAGAGACTCTGAATCAAAAAGATTAGGAGTTAAATCTGCTGACGGACAATTTGTTCTTGCTGGAAACATTCTTGTAAGACAAAGAGGAACTAAAATTCACCCAGGTGAAAATGTTGGAAAAGGTAAGGACGATACTTTATTTGCTAAAGTTGATGGAGTTGTTAAATTCGAAAGACTTGGTAGAGATAAGAAAAGAGCAAGTGTTTACCCAGTAGACGTTGAAGCAATAGCTGAATAATTATTTTAGAAATAAAGCACTCTTAGTTTAAGAGTGCTTTTTTAAGGCATATGAAAGAAAATAATGAGTTAAGAAGGTGCCGATGTCTAGAGTGACAGATATCAGAGAAATAGACTAGCATTTTAGATGTTATTTTCTTTGATATGCCTTAATATTTTTATGATAATATATATTGAGATTAGACATTAAATCCAATATTATATAATAAAGCGATATTTTTTAGGAAAGAATAAGTAATAATAGAACTAAAAAATTTTATATTAAGATGATAAAGTAAAACAAACAAGGAAAGGTGATTTTTATGTTTATAGATACGGCGAAGGTTTTCGTTAAATCTGGTAACGGTGGTAATGGTGCTATTTCATTTAGAAGAGAAAAGTATGTACCTCTAGGTGGACCAGATGGTGGAGATGGAGGAAAAGGTGGTAGCATCATTTTTCAAGTTGAAACTGGAATAACAACGTTATTAGACTTTAAATACAAGAAAAAGTTTATTGCAGAATCTGGTGAAAATGGCGGCGGTTCAAAATGCTATGGTAAAGATGGTGAAAGTTTATATATAAAGGTACCTATGGGAACCATTATAAGAGAAGCAGAAACTAATAAGATAATTGCAGATCTTTCTCATAAGGGGCAAGAATTAGTATTATTAAGAGGTGGAAAAGGTGGAAAGGGAAATGTTAAATTTGCTACTGCTACTAAGCAAGCACCTCATTATGCAGAACCAGGGATGCCAGGAGACGAGTTAAATATAGTTTTAGAATTAAAGTTACTTGCTGATGTTGGGTTATTAGGATTCCCTAATGTAGGTAAATCAACATTGTTATCAATGACAACAAAAGCAAAACCGAAGATTGCAAATTATCATTTTACTACATTAAAACCTAATCTAGGTGTTGTTGCTGTTGATGGAATTGATCCTTTTGTAATGGCTGATATTCCAGGAATAATTGAAGGAGCAGCAGAAGGTGTTGGACTTGGAATACAATTTTTAAGACATATCGAGAGAACTAGACTTTTAATTCATATAGTTGATATATCTGGTGTTGAAGGAAGAGATCCTTTTGAAGATTTCATTAAAATCAATGAGGAATTAAAGAAGTATTCTGTAAAACTTTGGGATAGACCTCAAATTGTTGTGGCTAATAAATCTGATATGCTTTATGATGAAGGAATATTTGAAGATTTTAAAAAGAAAGTTCAAGAAATGGGATTTGATAAAGTATTTAAGATGTCAGCAGCTACTAATGAAGGTGTTGATGCTGTAATGAAAGAAGCGGCAAGAATACTTAAGGATATTCCAGTTAAAGAATTAGAAATCTCAGAAGATGAAATGTACATACCAGAAGAAAAGAGATTTACTTATGATATTACTGTTGAACATAATAAAGAAGAGGGATATGATGTTTATATAGTTGAAGGTACATTTGTAGATAGATTACTAAGTGCAGTAAATGTAAATGATGCAGATTCTTTAAGATACTTCCATAAGGTTCTTAGAAATAAAGGTATTTTTGATGAACTTAGAGAAATGGGAGTAAAAGACGGTGATATGGTTAGATTAAATGATTTTGAATTTGAATATATACTTTAATTAATTCAAATTTAATATTATATTGCTATATAAAAATGTTCTGCTTATAATTGAGTGCAGTGAAATTTAGGTTATAAGTTGAAAAATAACCCCCAGGGATAATTAATACAACAAATATGTTGAAAAATTTTAGGAGGAATAAATAATATGTTAACAGGAAAACAAAGAGCTTATTTAAGAGGATTAGCTAATGATATTTCACCAATATTTCAAATAGGTAAAAATGGTGTTGAGGAAAACTTTTTAATACAAGTTTCACAAGCATTAGAAGCTCGAGAATTAATTAAAATAAAAGTTTTAGAGAACAGTGGTTTAGAAACAAGAGAAACTTCTGATATGATATGTAAAGCTGTAAAATGTGAAGGAATTCAAGCAATAGGTAATAAGATAGTTTTATATAAACAATCTAGCAATTTGAAAAAGAGAAAAATTGAATTACCTAATAAATAATTATATATAGGAAATAATTAATAGAGAAGCTGCTTTTATAGAAGCTTCTTTTTTTATAAAAATTAAGATATTAAAAATAATATTTAAGTTTACTTCATGATATAATAAAAAAGGAATTTTTAATATGATTATAATAAGTATATTACTTTTGGAGGAAATCTTATGAAACGCTTTGGTATAATAGGTGGTACTTTTGACCCTATTCATAATGCGCATTTATATATAGCCTATGAAGCTAAAGAAAAATTAAGCTTAGATGAAGTGATCTTTATGCCGGCAGGAATACAGCCGCTTAAGGCCAATAATATAATTACAGATCCTGGATTAAGGTATAGTATGGTTAAAGCAGCAATAGAGCACTTTAGCGAGTTTTCTGTATCAGATTATGAAATAGAGAAGGGCGGACTTAGTTTTACTCATGAAACATTAGAGTATTTCAAAAATAAGATTAGTGATAGAGATAAAGATAATGAATTGTTTTTTATAACCGGAGCAGATTGTTTGTTTAGCATGGAAAAGTGGAAAGAAGTAAAAAAAATCTTTTCACTAGCAACTCTTGTGGTGTTCTCAAGAGGAGGAATAAACAAAAGTGATATGATAAATAGAAAACATATGATAGAAGAAAAGTATAATGGAAAAATAATTGTTTTAGATTTGAAAGAACTTGAAATATCATCAACTGATATAAGAAATAGAGTACATGAAAATAAGAGAATAGATTTTTTTGTTCCAGAGAGAGTTTCGGATATTATCTATAAAAATAGGCTATATAGATAGAATTTCATAAAGCTAATGCTCTGGTGATTTATAGAAATATAAGTTGATTCATTTAGAAATATATTTAATTTTAGGAGGAAGTTATCTTGTTATCCATAGAAGAAATGAATTTGTATCTTAAATCTAATTTGTTAGAAAAACGTTATATGCATACTTTAGGGGTTGCAGACACAGCAAAGAGGTTAGCAAAACTAAATGGAGTTTCAGAAAAGAAGGCTGAAATTGCAGGTCTTGCTCATGATGTTGCTAAAAATTTATCTATAGATAAAATGAGAGAAATGATGAAAGAAAATAATGTTATTATCTCTGAGATAGAAGAAAAGAATATGAATTTATGGCACAGTATTGTTGCACCAATAGAGGCAAAAGATAAACTTGGAATTGATGACGATGAAATACTGGATGCCATAAGATGGCATACTACAGGTAAAGAGGATATGTTCACTTTAACAAAGATTATTTATATAGCAGATATGATAGAACCTGGAAGAAATTTTGATGGAGTTGATGAGATAAGAAGAGCTACATTTGATAACTTGGATAAAGGAGTATATTTTGGTTTGACTAGTAGCATAAAAATATTATTGGCTAGAAACTTATTAATTGATGAAAATACTATAAAGGCACGAAATTATTTTCTATTTAATCCTGAATTTAAATTATAAGTATTGATATAAATAGAAATTTCGACTTATTTAATGAGATTAGAGAGGTTACTTAATGTATATTATATTAAGTAAAGAAAATTTATAAGAGGTGGGTGCATGGGAAGGAAAACTAATAAAAAGAGAGATACAGCATTCTCAAAAATTTTTAAAAAAAGTAATGATTCTACAACAGTATTTGAAAAGTTAGTTTTAGGTATTATATCTCTTATAATAACTTTTGTTATAGTATCAATGGTATCTGGAGTTTATGCTTTAATGAAGGTTGAGAGCAAGTCAATGCCAAGTGGTGCAAGTGTATCATTTAATCAACCAGTAAATATCTTGTTACTTGGTATGGATATAGGAGATCCAAAGCAGGTAAATAATCAATCAATAAAGAGAACAGATACAATAATTGTAGCTAATTATAATCCTCAAACCAAAAGTATTCGTATTGTGTCTGTTCCAAGAGATACACTAATAAGTATAAATGATAGAAATGTTAAAATAAATTCAGCTTATGCAATTGGTGGATATCCGAAGATAAAATCAGAAGTTGAAAATCTACTGAATATAAATATAAATTATATAGTTAAAGTTGATTACAATGCTTTTCGTGAAATCATTGATGCTATCGGAGGAATTGAAATGAAGATCGATAGAAATATGATTTATGATGATGAAGGTCAGAATCTTCATATAAATTTTAAAGCTGGTGAAACTGTAACTCTAGATGGTAAGAAAGCTGAAGAATTTTTTAGGTGGAGAAAAAATAATGACGGAAGTGGACTTGCTAATGGAGATTTAGATAGAATAGAAAATCAACAAAAATTTATTTCGAAGGTTATTGAAAAGTGTACAAGTCCTTTTATAATATTCAAAGCACCTAAAATAATGACAGCATTAGGAGATAATGTAGAAACCAATCTGTCACCAACTGATATTTTAGGATATGGGTTTAAATTTATTGGTATAAAAAAGGAAAATGTAACAATGGCAACTGTAAGTGGAACTCCGAAAACTATAAATGGAGAGTCATTTTTAATAGTTGATAAAAATGAAAATAAAGACATATTATCATCACTTACTTCATCTTCTGCATCTAATAAATCAACAGAAGGAGCAGCAAAAGATGATATAAGAATTAAAGTGTTAAATGCTACGAAGATTAATGGATTAGCGGCAAAAGTAGCAAAGGAATTAAATGATGCTGGGTATACAAAGATTGATACTGGCAATACTGAACTTAGTGATAAAAGTGAAATACTTACTAATGATGCTGATAAATTAAAGACTATTAAACAGGATTTAAATATAAAAGAAAATGATGAAAAAGATAACAAGAAAGAATATAAAGATTACGATGTGATTATAATCTTAGGTAAGGATTTTGAAAGCTTTGGTAAGTAAAGTGAATTTAGAGTTCTGTGGTGGCTCAATGAAACACTCCACATAATATGTTGCTTATTTCTAGTAGAGTAATGCACATAAACTTAATGGATATGTATGGTTAGTAGAAATACAAAGATATTAGAAGGAGTATTATCGTTATTGTGCATTATCAATTTGACATATTCCTAAATTATACTATATGAGGAGAAGATAAATTATATGAGTATTTTAGAAAAACAGGTTGTTAACATAGAGAAGGGCACTAAAATAAGAGAATATTTGAAAGTGGAACTTGGCTTATCAACAAGATTAATTAGAAGTGCATCTCTTGGTAAAAGAATATTTGTTAATGATGAAGTTGTAAAAATGAATAGAGTTCTGAATGAGGGAGAAATTATAAAGATTGATTTGGCTAAAGATGAAAGTCAGGATATAGCTCCAGAAAAAATGGATATAGATATAGTTTATGAAGATGAAGATATTTTAGTAGTTAACAAGAAACCTTTTATGGTGGTGCATCCAACTAAAAGTTATCAAAGTGGGACTCTTGCAAATGGAGTAATCAATTATTTTATGGAGAGCAGTCAAAATTGTATAGTTAGATTAGTTTCTAGATTAGATATGAATACATCAGGTCTTATTATAATTGCTAAAAATCAGTTTTCTCATGGAATGCTATCTAAAGAAATGAGTGAAAATAAGGTAGAAAAAAAATATTTGGCATTAGTTCATGGAATTATAAAAGAAAAACAAGGCACGATTGATCTACCAATATATAAACCTGAAGGAATTGAAAATGGCATTAGGAGAGTTATTGATGAGAGAGGCCAAAGGAGCATAACTCACTATAAAGTTGTTGAAGAATACAATGAATCAAGTTTAGTAGAATGCAAACTTGAGACTGGAAGAACCCATCAAATTAGAGTTCATTTGAGTCACCTGGGCCATCCTATTTACGGTGATACCTTATATGGAGATGGGGATGAAGAAGATTTAATAAAAAGGCAGGCTCTTCATGCATTTGGATTAGATTTTAAATCTCCAAGGAGTGGTGAAATACTTTCATTAAGAGCAGAGCTTCCAGATGATATGAAAGAATTAATTAGTGAATTGAAATAAATTTAATATGATAAGTAACAATGTAAAAAGCTCAAGCATCTAATTTAATAAGTTGCTTGAGCTTTTGAATTATTCTATTGTAAGTATGATTCCATAAAACTTCTTGATAAATTTAAGAATTCTTTTAGAGCAGGAGAGATCCATTTGTTTTTGTGATAAAGTACTTGAGATATTATTCCAAAGTCAGGACCTTCCCAATTTAGAGGAACAAGTTTACCACTATTTATTTCATCATCAACAGCAACCTTTGGAAGTAAGGTTATTCCAAGACCACTCATTGTAAATTGTTTAATGGCTTGAACACTTCCTGTTTCTATGGCTACATTTGGCTTTATATTGCAACTGTTTAATATATTTTCCAAAGTGGCTCTGTAGCTACATCCCATTTCTGTTAATATAAGTGGTTCTGACTCTATGTCTTTTGGAAATACTTCTTTTTTATTTATAAGGGGATGGCCAGGATAGGCTAAAAGCAACATTGGCTCTGGAATTTCGATTTCTGATATAAATTCTTCTGAATTGATTTTTACACCTAATGAAAATGCTACATCAATAATATTATCATTTAAGAAATATTTAAATTCGGAACAGTTTCCAAATTTTAAGGATATTTCTACTTCAGGATATAGCTTTTTGTATTCTTTAAGGATCTCAGGAAGTCTTAATACACATAAAGATTCAGCAGCACCAATTGTTAATGTACCACTTGGAACGTCAGTGTTAAGTACAGCATTTTTTACATCACTTGATAGTTTTAATATTTGTTTTGCATATGGCAAAAGTTTCTTTCCTTCATGTGTTAAAGTTATGTTTTTACCTATTCTTTCAAAAAGTTTTACACCAAGCTCACTTTCCAAAAGTTTAATTTGAGTTGTTATACTAGATTGAGCATAGCCAAGGCTATCAGCTGCTTTAGTAAAACTTTGAAGTTTGCTTATCGTTAAGAAAGCATTAAGTTGTTTAAAGTCCATATAATCATCTCCATCAAAATAATTGATTATGTTAATAGAAATTATCAATTTTACTAATATATGCATAAATGATATCATACTTATAATAGATAAGCAAAATTGATTTTAAGAGGTGGTTTTAATGGGTGATAAGTTGAAGGTTGGTATAATAGGTGCCACAGGAATGGTTGGACAAAGGTTTTTATGTTTATTGGAGAACCATCCTTGGTTTGAAGTTACAGCGCTAGCGGCAAGTAAAAATTCAGCAGGGGTAACTTATAAAGAGGCCATAGCTAATAGATGGAAGATGACAGCACCATTACCTGAAAAATATAAGGATATGGTAGTTAAGGATGCATTTAAAGTTGAAGAAATCTCTGGTATGGTGGATTTTGTATTTTGTGCAATTTCTCTAAATAAGGAACAAACTAAGTTACTTGAAGAAGATTATGCGAAACATGAAACACCAGTTATTTCAAATAATTCAGCCAATAGAAACGTGGATGATGTACCGATGTTAATTCCAGAGATAAATGGAGTACATGCACAGATTATTGAAAGCCAAAAGAAACGTTTAGGAACTAAAAGAGGATTTATAGCAGTAAAGCCTAATTGCTCAATTCAAAGTTATGTTCCCCCAATAAATGCCCTTATGGAATACAAGCCTCAAAATATTCTGGCATGTACTTATCAAGCCATTTCTGGAGCAGGTAAAACTTTTAATGAATGTCCTGAAATTATTGATAACGTGATACCATTTATTGATGGTGAAGAAGAGAAAAGTGAGAATGAACCACTAAAAATATGGGGACAAATAGAATCAGGTAAAATTATAAATGCTAATAGTCCGATTATTACAACTCAATGTATAAGAGTACCTGTAGCAAATGGACATTTGGCAGCAGTTTATGTTAGTTTTAAGAACAAACCTTCGAAGGAAGAGATAATTAGTAGATGGGAAAACTTCAAAGTTCCAGAAATGGTTCTAGGGCTTCCAAGTGCTCCAAAGAAATTTTTGAAATACTTCACAGAAAATAATAGACCTCAAACTAATTTAGATAGAGATTATGAAAATGGAATGGGAATATCCATGGGAAGATTAAGAGAAGATAAGATATTTGATTACAAATTTGTGTGCCTTTCTCATAATACATTAAGAGGCGCAGCAGGTGGTGGAGTTCTTTCGGCTGAATATTTGAAAGCTTGTGGATATTTAAATGCAAAGTAAATTTTTATAATTAATATATATTTAGATAAAAATAAAGGAAGTAACAGATGACTTCCTTTATTTTTATTTCTTTAATTTTATGTTTATAAGCTTCCTTAATCCAAATACTCCTGCTAAAACAATGGCGACAGATCCTATATAGAGTTCTGAATTTGCATTGTTTGATAATGAATTAATAGAAAGAGGAAATTCATACTTTCTAGATGTTCCTGCAGCTAAATCCATAGTTGTATATTCTTTGTCATTAACATAAACAGTACCTTTTAGTATATTATCACCTTCATTAAATGATTGTTTGCTTAAATCCTGATCCTGTATTTTTATTTCAGAAGATACTGAATCTTCCTGACCCTTAGGAACATCATAATCAATATCTTTTGAGGCCATAACAGGTATTGTAAGATTGTTAGTTATTTTGTACTGTGAAACTTCATCGCCTTTTTTGTAAAGGTGAACTAAAGAATAATTATCAAAGCCGTAATTTAAGACTGCTTGCATATCATGAAAGTTTTGATCTTTATCAAGCGCATTTAAAAATGAAGCTACAAGAACATGTCCGTTCTTTTCAGCAGCAGCTACGTAAGTATGATTTGATTTTGTTGTATAGCCATTTTTACCGCAAAGAGCAAAAGGGTAATAATATCTAGAATTCTTATTTATCATATAATTTTTATTGTTAAGTACAATAGTCTTTGAAGGATTATTTTTAAGTGTTATTGTGTAATTTGGGGTAGTAGATAGTTGAACATAATCTTTATTGTTGATAGCTTCTCTTAAAAATAACGCTAAATCGTGTGCAGTAGTTGTATGTTCAGGATCTGGCAATCCACTTGGATTTTTAAAGTTTGTGTGTAAAGCTCCCAGTTCTTTTGCTTTTTCATTCATAAGTTTAGAAAATGCTTCTGTACTTCCTGATATGTGATCAGCTAAAGCATTTGCACAATCGTTTCCTGATTCCAAAAGAAGCCCTAAAAGCAAATCGCGAACAGTTACTACATCACCTTTTAATAAACCAACAGCAGTTCCATCTATTTTGGTGAAATCTTCTTGAACTGTTACTTCATCATCTAGTTTGCACTTTTCTAAAGTTATAATTGCAGTCATAACTTTAGTAGTTGAAGCAGGTTCTAAAACTTTCTCTTCATTTTTCCCATATAACACTTGTCCAGTGGATGCATCAATTAAAGCACAACCCTCAGCGTTAATCTGTGGAGGCTGTGTTTCTGCTTGTACACTAGTATAGGTAAAGCAAAATAAAAACAAGAATAATATATTAAATGTTTTAAAAATTCTTTTCATAAAATTCTCCATACTTATATTGAATATTTTTAATGGTACTCAAAATACATTTTATCAAAAAAAAAGAATTTGCGCTATACAAAGTTCAAATAGATTCCAATAAGAGTCTAAATAATAAAAAAGTGGAAATAATATCTAAGGAGAAATTGTAAAGGAGAAAAAGAAGTGGTACAAGAGTTCTTGAAAGATAAGAAAAAAATTGGTATATTGAGTATGCTATTTATTGTGGTAATTGTACTTATAGGATTATATGTGAAATCTGGGTTTAAAGAGCTGAAGAAAAATGATACTGAAAGTATCTTTGTAGATGATAGTATTGAGGCTGATACATCAAATGATGAATCAGTTAGTGTTAAAAATAATAATAAATCAAATAATAATGATAGCAAGAAACAAATAGTTGCAGCAAAAAATAAGAATATAGTTGTAGAAATAAAAGGAGAAGTAAAAAAGCCAGATGTTTATACAATGAGTGAAAATTCAATAGTAAAGGATCTCATAGAAATATCAGGTGGGCTTACTGAAAATGCAGATTTAAGTAATATAAATAGAGCAAAAAAGTTGCAAGATCATGAATTGATTTATATTTCAAATAAAAATGATGAAAACAAGGAAATCCAAACTGTAAATTCAAATTCTAGTAATAAAGATATTTCAGATAAAAAAATTAATTTAAATAGTGCAACATTAGATCAATTAAAGACATTAAATGGCATAGGTGATTCAAAAGCAAAAGGCATAATTGAATATAGAGAAAAAAGCGGTGGATTTAAATCAATTGAGGAAATAAAAAATGTATCTGGAATAGGAGATAACATGTTTGAGTGAATAAAGGAACAAATTGAAGTTTGAACAACTTACAAATATATTACATTAATACTTGTTAACGTTATAATAATTGCATGAAAGAGTAAAAAAATATATAATAAACAGTGGTATATCAAAACTAATTATATTAAATGAATGTAAAAGCAGTCTAGAAAAGAGAATATAATATTATTTAGGTAAGAAAAAAGGTATAATATTGACACATAGTTGTAATACACTGATGGTAAAATTGTATTATTCATTTGCCGTATGTTAGTTAGACATAAAAATAACATCTAATTTAAATAAGGGGGAAAATTTAGTGTCTAAAAAGGTTATAAGTATACTTATGAGCATAATAGTTGCAGCATCGTTAGCTGGGTGTAAAAATGCTACAGATAGTTCAACAAAGAAAACGGACACAACAACGGAAAGTAGCACAAACTCTAATGATGATAGTTTAGAGGGAAAATGGGCAAAAAATTATACATTAGATCAAACACAAAAGTTATTTAAAGATAAATTATCAGATATGGAGAATATAACCAAGGATTTAGGGGTAAAATATACAAAAGATGAGAAAACAAGAAAAGAAAAAGATGAATCTGTAAATGATAACTCCATATATTTTGACAATCAAAAGCCAGAAGTAAATAAAATTGAAAGTATGTATTTTGGAATGAAAACATATGGTGATAATTTAGAGACTGGTGATATAAGTCTAAAGTTGAGTTTGAATTTTGATGGTGAGAATGCAATAAAAAATAATAATTTTGACTTAGGAAAGACATCTTTTAAAAAGTACATAGAAGCATTTACAGGCCAAGAAGGTAGAGATTATTCAGACATAAATAAACAAATAATTGATAAACTAAAAAGTGGTGAAAACCAAGTTCAGATTAATAACACGATTGATGGCTTAAAGGAAGAAATCTTAGCTACCAAAACGTGTATAATATATAAATTATCTACAAAGAAGTACAAATTTGCTGATGGTGAAATGAGTATGAAGTAGATTACAAGGGGGAAAATTTCTTGGAAAAAGATAACTTAAATGAAAATGAAATAAACGATGAAGTGGAAGAAAACGAAATTAAAAAGATTTCGGATACTGAAGAAGAAACAGATAGCAATGTTAATAAAGAGGTTGAAAGTTTAATAACTAGCGATGAAGAATCAGATAAACAATCTTCTTCTAGAATTATATTAGCTAACGCACTTGATCAGTTATTAATGATTGCTGGTTCAGCTTTATTAGTACTATTGTGTGATATAATTTTAAAATTATGCGGATACATGTTCGTAAGGGATAATGGATCTATAATTTTAGCAGGAGGAATAATATATTTTATTATAAATTGTATTTATGGCCCAATAATGGAAAAGAGTAAACTAGAAAATACTTTTGGGAAAAAGATATTAAATATGAATTAATTTATAAACTGAATTTACTATTATAATTTAAAGAATATAAAAATTACTTTTTATATTCTTAATTTTTATTAGAGATAAAATTTTAAAATATAAGTACTTAGGAGTATATGATGAAAAAAGGAAGCGATTTAAGCGTTAAAATAGAAAAGTTACAATTTCCATCGACAGGAATAGGTTATGCAGAAGATAAGACTATATATGTTAAGAATGCTTTTCCAGGTCAAACAGTTACAGGTAGGGTAAAAAGGAAGAAAGAAGACTATGCGGAGTTAAAATTAATAAGTGTAGATGAACGAGCTGATTATGAGATTGAAACTCCATGTTCTCATTTTGGAGTTTGTGGAGGATGTTCATCACAAAGTATACCATATGAAAAGCAATTAGAATTTTTAAGCGAAGAAGTTAAAGAATTATTTAGAGAAGCAAATGTTGACACAGGAGAGTATTTAGGCATTCAAGGAAGCCCTAACCAATGGGAATATAGAAATAAGATGGAATTTACATTTGGTGATGAAGCCAAGGGAGAGCCACTTTCATTAGGTATGCATATGAGAGGAAAATCCTTTGGAATATTAACTGTAGATGAATGTAAACTTGTTGATGAGGATTATAGAAAAATTATTAGATTGACTGCTGATTACTTTAGAGAGAAAGATTTGCCTTATTATAGAATAATGAAAGCTGAAGGCTATTTAAGACATTTAGTGATAAGAAAAGCTCAAAATACTGGCGAGATTTTAGTTAATTTAGTTACTACTACTCAGATAGACTTTGATTTAAGCGAATATGTTAAATTACTAAGAGAACAAAGTTATAAAGGAAATTTAGTATCTATAATCCATACTGAAAATAATTCGAAATCAGATGCAGTAATACCAGAAAAGGTAAATGTGTTATTTGGAAAAGATTATATTAGAGAAACATTACTAGGATTACAATTTAATATTTCTCCATTTTCATTCTTTCAAACCAATACAAAAGGTGCAGAAAGCCTATATTCTATTGTTAAAGAGTTTATGGGAGATAGTGAAGAAAAAATTGTATTCGATCTCTATTGTGGTACAGGAACAATAGGGCAAATAGTAGCTCCAAATGCAAAGAAAGTAATAGGAATAGAACTTATTGAAGAAGCAGTTGAAGCAGCAAGAGAAAATGCTAAATTAAATGGATTAAATAATTGTGAATTTATAGCTGGTGATGTAGCAGAAATAATAAAAACAGTAAAAGTTAAACCGGATATAATAATATTAGATCCACCAAGAACTGGAGTACATCCTAAGGCGTTAGATTATGTAATTAAATTTAATGCACCAGAGATAATATACGTTTCCTGCAATCCAAAGACATTAGTTAATGATCTTAGAGTACTTACTGAAAAGGGATATAAAGTTATTAAAACTAAAGTTAAGGATATGTTCCCTAATACGCCTCACGCTGAAACTGTAGTGAAGCTAATTAAGCAATTGTAGCTAACTAAAAAAGTCTTGCAACTTCTAAAAGAACCCTGCTATTTTCAAAAAAACTGTGCAGAAGGCTGTGAATAAAAGCAAGGAAAATGAAAGGGCTGTGGATAGAATCAAGAAGATTGATTAAGAATAAAATAGGTAGCTCGTATCACTGGCGAAGCCAGATATATCAATGGCTAAAGATAGAATAATGATAGGATTAAGGATTGAACTTCCTTAGTCCTATTTTTCATGCCTTTTTCCACTTTCCCCTTCAACAATACCAGATAAAAGTCCGAACTAATGTATGACAAAACCGCCCCGAAAGGGATACGGAGATAGGTGGAAAGATTGCACTAACACAAGGTAAATCAATGGTTAAGATAGGGTTTGAGGGAAGATAGAAGATAGGCTTAATGATAGATAGAGTGGCTGATACCGGCCTGAATAGAATTGAAAATAACGATAGATTTAAAGCTTGATTTCTCAAGCAAATATGGTCGGTTTTTTTAGCAAGGGTTTCTTCAAATTTGAAAATACTTTTGTGGATAAAGTGGTAATGGATACCAGGGAAAATCAGAAAAATCTTAGCAAGAGTTTTTTCAAAGTCGACCAGGAAATGCGGGGTTGAGGGGGAAAGTTTAGCAAGACTTTTTTACGTGTATCTAGTAATAAAGCCATTTTAGAGGATATAATTAGATGAATATCTTCCGACCGTGGATTTATGTAGTCGGAAGATTTATTTTTAACATATCTTTAAAATATTAAAACTATAATTTGACATCTTTTTAGTAACATGGGAATAAACATCCATGGTAATTGAAGATTTGCTATGACCAAGTTTTTCTTGAATATCTTTTATATTGTCACCAGCTTATAATAACATGGTTGCGTGAGTATGTTTTAATGAGTGAAATTTAAATGTTTTTCTACCACGTTAATGCGAACTAATGAGGTAATCGCAGTTGGCAATTATA
The DNA here is from genome assembly GCF_022320765.1 of Clostridium sp. YIM B02569. Lineage (NCBI taxonomy): Bacteria > Bacillati > Bacillota > Clostridia > Eubacteriales > Clostridiaceae > Clostridium > Clostridium sp. YIM B02569. The sequence goes on from NZ_JAKJJX010000013.1 coordinate 116,884, forward strand.
TTGGTGGGACATATGATTCAAAAGTTGGAATAGTGTTACAAGGGATCGGTCACATAGAAATAATGCTTGGACCTAATTTTGCGGGCCATTCTCTTATAGCTGTTCGCAATGTTTCACAAATACCTTTAAGAATAAAAGTTAATGAAACTTTTATATCCATAATATTTCATTATTTAAATACGCCAATAAATTATGGAGATTCAATCGTCAATGGTCATACTGATAAAATGGCTTCATTAGGAATACATCTAAGTGCAGAAGATGCACAAGTATTAGAGGAAGATTGGGAAAGCAATATAACTCTAGTGTAAGAAGAAATGAGCAAAGATGAAAATTATAAAGAATATAAAAAGGCATTAGGAAAAGGAAAAATAGAGAAAATTCTAAAACAATTAAATTGGAAAAGTGTTAGCGCTCTATGTGTATTTTTATTAATATTTTATTTTGTTTATTTTATATACAAAAATTCAGAATCCTATATGGGAAGATAGATTTTGAACATTAGATTTTTTGTGGGAATAATTAAAAATACAATGAAATACTATTAAGGATTTTGATTAAAATAGTTTTATTAGAATAGCAGTAGAGTAGCACCTATTTTTTTAATAATCATACTCCTTAACAGTGTAATTTCTATAGAATAAAAAATCTATAAGTTCAGGATCCTCTTCATTTAAATCTTCTTAATCACACATTTCGTATAATGAAGTTTCAATTGAGATTTCGAGTTCGGGAAAATCATTTTCAACATCATCATGTAAGCTTAAATCATCACTACCTTCAGTAAACCTTGTGGTTTTAATTCTTTTGATTAAATAATTCATATAATTTTTAATGGCATTAGTAGCATAGATAACGAATCTATGCTTTTCTAAATTGTACATGGAAACAGGTTTAAAAAGTGATTGGTAACATTCCTAGATAATATCATGAGAGTTATACCAATCAATGAAATTTTTTTTAGAAATACTATAAATTAAGGGTCTAAATTCTATAGCAGATTTTTTCTTTGCTTCTTCCTCATTATTCTTACAGCAGTAAGTGTGGTTTCAATATAATTAAAATCCATATAAACCTCATTCTTCAACTAAGAGTTATAGATTAAAGTGATTAACTTGCATATATGGTGTTTCTTGTTGGACTTACCTCTATATATAGTATATATAGCTGAGATCTATATAACTTAGATAGATATAGAAAAATAATTAATTTTATGTTTTTTAAGTTCTTGATTGCAGCATAGCTGTTTCTTTAATAGTGTATAAATTATATGAAAAGGTAAAAAAATTAAATAGTATAAGGGAGCTGTATATAATCATTAATTTTATACTAGCTGTAGGTCATGCTGCAAGTGGAAATATTGGGTAGTTATTGATAAGTTAAATGAGAATGGTTACACCTGTGAGAATGGAGAATTGCAGAGTATTTAAAAGAAAAAAAGAACATGGACTTAATTTACTTAGAACTGATAAGTGTAATAGCTATGGTTTTGAAGATTGTTATGAAAGAGCTAATGAAATTGCAAGGGTATTAGAGGTGGAATTATATGTGAAAATTCATATTAATCAAGGGGAAGGAACTGATCCAGAGGTGTTGACTACTGGTAAATCAGAGTATGCAGTTAAAACAAGTGCAGTATTATCATGAGCTTTGAATTTACCTAACAGAGGCATAAGAACAAGGAACGTAATTGTTCTTAATAAAACTATTATGCCTGCAATTTTATTTGAATGCTTGTTTGCGGATAGTGATGATAGATGCTATGCTTTTGATGAACATGGTATATGGATAAGATGATATATTAATGTTAGGAGGAGATAAAAAGGTTGATTTTTAGGTTTATTATCTATTGATTAATATGCTCATTAAAATACACTAATAATAAATTTTGAAAATATCATCTATAGAAAATTTATTATTATTAAAGAATATCCATGTTCATACAATTGGTAGATAATTCACTAGAACCTGGAGTTCGTTGATTTCAACTTTATTATATTAGTTACATTGAAGGGATTATTTTGCTTGCTTTTAAGGCCCTTTAATTTTATTTGATTATGTAATACTGTAAGAAAATTTAGATGTATTATTTTTATATTTTAATTATAGTGGGTTGTCAAAAAAATTATTGTAATTAAAATTAAAATTGAGTTGTGATATTATTTATATTTACATAATTAAAAGGTTATTATATATTACACTACTTCATAATCAAAATTAATTAATAGTTAGTATTTATAATCTAAAAAGTTAAACTTTTTACATTTAATGTTATGATATAAATCGAACCTATTATATGAAAAAATTGTATTTTATTCAAGAATAGTGTATTCTATAAATAGGAGTTTATTATATATTTTACTTATTTGTTTATAAAATAAATAGATAATCGAATCAATGTTAATATTTGAAATTCCATTTTTCGAAATTTATGAGTATTTCACCGAAGAATACGTTATGTATTTATAATGTAGCTTTGTAAGTATATTTATTAAAACTAAGAAACTAGTGTTATCAAATTGATAAACGACTATTGGTATAAACAAATAATATAAGAATATATTATTTAATGTTATATAACACAGGAGGGTGAAAGTTTTGTATTCAGTTATTTTAGTTGAAGATGACTATATGCAAAGAGAAATTCTGAAAAATATGATTCTATCTACATATGAATCGATAAAAATTTATGAGGCTGATAGTAAAAGCACAGCTCTAGATATAATTGAAAAGAACGATATTAATATGTTCTTAATAGATATTAGCCTAAAAGAATCTTCAGGATTAGATCTTGCAATGAACATTAGACGTATTCCTAAATATGAATTTAGTCAACTTGTTTTTTTAACAACTCATGTAGATTATATGTTACAAGCGTTTAAACAAACCCATTGTTATGACTATATATTAAAGCCTTATAATAAAAATATGGTCCAATCTATGTTGAGTAAGCTTATTAATAAAGAGATCAATAATTCAAATTATGAAGAGGATGAATCTAACGAGTATGCGGACAAGGAGTTGGTTATAAAAATAAGAAGTAATGTATTCGTAAGAGTGAAGATAAATGATATTTTATTCATAGAAATTAATGGTAGAAGTTGCGACGTAAATACTCTTGAGGGAATATATACATATATAAATATAAGTTTAAAAAAAATACTTAAGTTAATTAATTGTAAATATATAGTTCAAAGTCATAAAGCTTTCGCAGTAAATAAAAATTACATATTTAAAGTAGAAAAGTTAGACATTAGATTAAGTAGAATATGCTTTAGAAATTATTCTAAAACAGCTCTATTAGGATATAAATTTAAAAATAATATAATATCAGAGTTTAGACAAGCAGGAAAATATTATGTTAATTAATTTTATTATAAATAGTCTAGACACTACAAATATAATTTATTTATGGGTGATACTAAATAAAAAGAATACTAGTTTGCATAGATTATTATTTTGCATAATTATTTGTTCAGGCTTAATTACGACTGTTGAAGATTTTAACTTGAATTTTATTGTGTCATATATAATATTAATTACGACAATTGCAATTGCTTATAAAAAGAAGTTAAAAGACGTAATATTAGAGTTTTTTTTAATATTATTTATAGAGATGAGTTTGCAATTGATAATTTCTTTGCTTATGAATATATTTGTTTATGACGATAGTATTAAAGCGATTACTGTAGAGTTAATAACATTAGTTGCTGTAATTAGTTTTTCGAAATTGAAGTTAAGTAGTAATAACATTAACTTTGAAAAAATAAATAATGATGTCTCTATGTATTTAATTTCAACATTTAGTATGGATGTTATAGTTTTCAAAATTATTTTGACTTATGATGATACATTAATTTCAAATCATTTACCAATTACAGCTTTAATAGTTGCTATATCGGTTATTTCTCAAATATGTATATATATTTCTATTATTAGAGGGATGAAAGAAAATCAAAAATTAAAAATATCAAAGGAGTATAGTGAAGTAATTGATGAAATTGTTCAGGAAATAAAGCAACGGCAACACGATTTTGTTAATTATAAGAACACAATACGAGGAATCGTAGAAGTCATAGAGGAAGATAAGATAGGTGAGGCGATTAGAAATTATATTAAAGATGAAGATATATATGATAATAAGATAAATGATCTTATATATGTTGATAATGTAGTTATTAAATCTATAATATATAGAAACATGTGTAGAGCAAAAGGGCATAATATTAATTTTCAATATAGAATTAACAACAATATTTTAGATGATATTCTTAACTATAATGAAATATCAAATATACTAAATAATTTATTAAATAATGCTTTTGAGGAAGTAATGAAGGATGATTGCATTAAGAAGAATATTGAAATTGAAATTTTAAAAGAAGATGAAACACCCCATTTAATGATTAAGAATCAGGTGGCAGATTCTAATAATGTTAATATAAATGAGATGTTTACAAGAGGTTATTCTACTAAAAATACGGGCACAAGGGGTTACGGATTGTATAATGTAGAACAAATAATTAATGCACATAAAGGGTGCATGGAGGTTAAAGTGGAATCAAAAGAAATTATTTTTAATATTTATTTTAATAACTCTTCAGGATAATCTGGTTCACCATAATATCCTGCACAGCTTGTGTTTGATGCTAAACCAAATATCTTAATTAATAAAGTTGAAAACAGATTTATTAATTTTTGCATTAGAAACAACTCCTCTCATATTAACGATAATTAATTGAATAATTTGTAATAATAAACTCAGAAATATGCAATTGCATAGTTGTGTATTTCTAAGTGTAAAAAATAATATACACCAAAAAGTGAGAGATATTAAAGATAGTATTTTTAATATCTTTTTATTTTTTATTGGTCTCTTCTCATTGCGACAAGGGGCATAAGCTAAAGTTATAATGAATGATATTATAAAAAACACAATGTAGAAATATATATTTAACTTTGGAGATAATGTACTAAATAGCATTATTACTATAAAGTACATTATGCTACATATTAAACATGATTTAAATGTTTTGCAATGAATACCTCCCATTAAAGGTCTTGTTGAATTTAGAATAACAAAAATTAAGAAAAATAGATATAATTGTTTTAAAAACAAGAAAGTTAGGAGTAATACTGCAGATTTACATATATCCCCCAAAATTACTTGTAGTGAATATTGGATTTTTAATAAGTCACTTTTAGTTAAAGAACTATTGTTATTATTTAAATATTCTGTTAAAAAATTAGCTATTGATTCTATCATATAAACTCCATATATGCCTAATTAGTATAATATGTATATAATTAATTATTATAGTAAATGAATTATAAGATTACAATATTGTTAACATGAAACACACCTTTTTTTTCACGAAAAGCATATTCTTATAAAATATCTATGACTTTATAGAAATAACTAAGTTAATATAGAATGCTTATATAAATTGAAATAGCAAAATGTACAAATATTTGAGTCTAAAATGTTTATAAATAAAATGTATGAACATCTGATATTATATGTTAGCATTTATATTGAAAAGCATATATACTAGCCTTCCCTTAGTCATAGCTTCATTTATTGCTGCGGTTCCCTTTAACGCTATTGAACCATATATGCAGAGCAGCATCAATGTTGATAGTTAATAACTTTAGAATTAAGCTGCATTTTGATGCCGACATTTGCAACCATAATGTATACTTTAAAGGTAAAAGAGTAGTGGACATTATATCTAGAAGAAAATTTTTTATAGCTTTTTATTTTATTTTGCGAAAGTAGAGCTGAGATAAGAAGTAGTGAAAGATCTATGAAGAGAAGATTAAATGCTTAAGGATTTGATTACCAATGTTTAATCTTAATAAAGTTAATACAGTTTATCTTGTATGCGAAATAATAGATTTAAGAAAAAGCCTTGTTTGTTATGAAATATAAATATTAAATTACATTATATGGAGTTGAATCATATTTTAAGATGATGGATGTTAATTTTTCAAGTCAGACATTATATAACTGAATAATAAGCTGTGCAAATAAACTTCCGCCTGTTTTTGATTATATGAAAGAGGAGATATTAATAGGAAGTTATATCCATACCAATGAAACATATGTAAAGGTTATTGAGGAATACATAAAAGATTTTAATTCCAAAAGATTCATCTGGTTATATCGATCTAGAGGCATTGAAAAATTAATGGTTTTATATGACTATCAGAAAATGCGATCTGGCTCTTGTTCTGAAGAATTTCTTAAGGGATTTTCAGGTTATTTTCAGGCAGATGGATATGATAAATATAATAAAGTCAAAAAGATAAAAAGACTAGATTGTATAGCTCATATTCGAAGAAAATTCTTTCACATAATATCAACCTTAAACATTGAAGCTTTAAAGTAATTATATACACTAGCTGGGGTTAATTATTGTTAGCAACTTTATGAAATCGAAAAAGAGATAAGGGAACAATACATAGATAGTGATTATTGGTATGATGATCGATATACGATAAGGTTCAAGAGATTTGTACTTGATTCTTAGAAAGTTTCAAGAATATATAGATAATGAAATTGTTAATGATCTTCCTAGAAGTTCTCTAGGTAAAGTTCTTGCATATTCTAAAAAGTTATTGCCATATATGAGAACTTTCTTGACAAATGGATATCTTGAAATTGATAATAATGCAGCTGAGAGAGCTATAAAACCATTTGTAATTGGCAGAAAAAATTGGATGTCTTTTAAGAGATATTAAAAGGTGCAAAATCAAGTACGCTTTTTTATAGTATTATTGAGACGGCTAAGGCCAAAGTCTTAGCAGCAGAGGAATATTGAGTATGTTTCTTAGAAGTGTTAGTAAATTCAGAAGTTAAGGAAAGAGACATGTTAGAAAATGTATGCATGGTCTGAAAGTATTCCAGATGAGTTGCGTGTTAGGATTATTAAACAATTATTTCTATATAAAATTGTAACAAACAGAAAATATAAATTTTTTTGTTTAGTTTATTTTATCACTTAAGTTATGATACCGCCATGCATCGATTATTTGACGATTACGAAGCGGTATGAAAAATAGAATTAAAATTAAATCAAATTATGAGAGGGGGAATTATTATGGGATAGCTAACGCTCGTGGTAAGCTAGAAGAATTAGATGGTTAAAGAATAAGAAGGCTAAGATTTGCATATGGAAATAATAGAATAAGATTATCATTAAACAAAGAAATTTAGTTAAGCTAGGGATTAAGAAATGCAAAACGCTGAAATATGTAAATACAAGAAAAGGCTATTCGAGAATCTCAAATAGTTATATACCAAGCAAGTCTTTAAATAACAAGGAAGTGTCGCAAAATGATTAAATTTTAATCAGGAGCGATGCTCCTTTTCGGTTTAAACTAGCAAATTTCTAAATATTTGAAATACAATATTAATTATTTAAATATTTCTGATTTTTAAGCGCACTAAAATAAGCCCAGTTAATTTATTCCATAATCAGGCAGTAGGTTTCAATTCATGAAGATGATTTTGAGTTTTTTCATTTTGTATTTTTGAATGTAATTTGTTAATGTTATAACCAAAACAAAGCAAAATAAATTCAGTTTGAACGCTATTTTTTCCACGTGTTAAAAATCTATTGAATTCATAATCACTTTTTAGAATTCCAAATGCTCCTTCCACCTGAATAGATCTATTCATTTTTAATTTAGTTCCAAATTCAGTTGTAATATTTTTATAGGATATTTCACGCTTTTCCACAAAAGTTTTTGAAACCTGCATTTTTCTATTTCCTTTTGCTTTTGTGCATTTTACTTTGTAATCGAAATTATCACAGTTTTCGCATTCATACATAGTTACTTCTGATTTGTATCCACTTGCGGATTTTCTGTAAATAATAGAAGTCGGTATTAATTTTCTATTGTTATGACAAATATAGAAATCCGATTCAGCATCATATTTCATATTTTCGCGCTTACTTATATCATTTTTAAAACTTCCTTTTTTCCACTTCTCATAAGTTTGTAGTTTTATATAAGGAGTTTGCTTATTTGATTCTAAGAATAAATAATTTTCTTCGCTTTCATAACCTGAGTCTGCAATTATATTAAGATATTTAGGACCGATTTTTTCGTTCCTATTATTAAGCATAGGTATTAATGTAATGTTGCTATGTCATTTCTATAATCAAATATTCCGACACCAGTTACGTATTCACTTTCAACTGCGATTTGCACATTATATGCAGTTTTTAATTGACTATTTCTCATATGATCAACTTTCATATGCATGAAAGTTGTGTCTGGATCAGTTTTAAAATAACTATTTCTTTTTGAAAATATTTTTTACTCAAATTATATTTTTCTTCTCTCTCTTTATATTCAGATAGTTGCTCCGTCCACTTTTGAATTTTAGTTTTTCCTTTACCAATTTCATGAACAAACTCTATGTTTCTTTTTTTCATATTCAAGCCATTGAAGAACTTTATCAAACATTTTTTCTTCATTTTTTAAAATAGTTTTTTCCAAACAAATGTATAACGATTAGCATTTGCTTCGATTTTAGTACCATCAATAAATGCATTTTCAAATAGTATTTCATTTTGATTTGCTAAATAATTAACTTGTTGATAAAATAAATCTTCAATTACTTCATTTGAAATATAGTCTTTACAAAATCTACTGATTGTAGAATGATCCGGTGCCTTATAACAATGAAGTAACCACTTGAAATTTATATCTCTTCTGCATGCTTTTTCGATTTCTCTGATTGAATGAATATTTTGAGAATAAGCATATGATATTATTTTAAATATGATTTTAGGTTCCACTGCCGGTTTTCTTCCAACGGAAGAGTACGCCTTACACAACTTCGTGTAATCTAATCCCCTACAATACATGGCTTAGCAAGCGGACTGAATCATCTGATGGTATTAAATTTTCTAGATTTAATGGTAATATAAGTTGAAAATTATCATTAATCTCAGTATAATCTTTATTGTGTAATTTGGTTCTTAGTATAAGTAAATTATGAAATGAATGTGAGTTCTTCGGAATTTACATTTTTTATATCTAAAAAGATGAGCCGCTACAAAACTAATTATGTTAGTTTTGCAACAGCTCCAATTACTATAATATAAATTCTAATGTTCTCAAACATACCGAACATTATGTGTGGTGGTGTAAGAGGTTGGTAGACAAAATAATTGTCTACCTCCTACTCGATTATTTTTCTAACTCAGGTTAATTTAAGTATTCAAGTGGATTTTCAATGATAATTTTACGCACTTTCCTATTAAATAATAATACTACTACACTATAAATTAAGTTTATAATGATAAAAGTAAATATAATGAATAATATATTCGTAGAGAATGGAATAAAATCATTTGTTTCTATTGAAATAAATTTATGAATTTTCTCCGAAATAATTATTGAAAAAGGTAAAGAAATTATAAATAATACAGAAAATACAGGCCTGTAAATATCTATTAACATTCTTTTAATTTCTTTTGCTTTATATCCTAATAAATTTAAGATTATAATGTCATGCTCGTTATCATGAAAGTTCAGTAATAATATTAGATAGATTAATAAACAAGCTATGACTATTCCTAATAATTGATCCAATATAGCACTTGTTTTATTTGAGACAGCATTATTTTTTAGAGACTGTAGTTTTTCATCAAGGGTTGAAATAGCACAATTTTTATCAGAAGTGAGACTAGAGTTACTAGTTAATATTCCTGAATAAGCACCAGATGGAACCTTGAGCCAAGAGGCTAAAATATTACGAGAAACATAAATAGAATCAAAATCTCCATTTATACATACATCAGAGATAATGCAAGTATGGTTCTCATTATTTAATTTAAAAGTAATTTTATCACCCTTTTTTAGGCCATATAAAATACTTAGGGATTGATTAATTATAAAATCATTGTTATCACTTAAAGGTATCTTTTCATTTTTTTTATTAAAAATATTAAATAATTTAGGATTTGAGTCTAAGCCTATAAGTTTCTCAGAAAGAATAGAATTTGAGTTCAATAATAATTTTATATTACTGCTAAGATAATAATCGTTAGAATCATCTAAGTTTTGGGTTTTATATTGATTTTTTTCATAATTTATATCGTATAAATAATTTCTGCCAAGGGTTTCGTATGATATAATTTTTTCACTAGATTGATTTAATGAGTAGCTAGTGATAAACAAAGTACTTGTGATTAAAATGGAAATGAAAGACAAAAGCAATGAAGCAATCTTTGTTAATATTATACGAGAGGAAATTCTAAATTTACTAGGCATTAGTTTTGATATTTTGTTTGCAAAAGATCTAATTCTTATATTCTTTTGATTAGTATCAGTATTATTTAGTAGTAATGAAGTATCAATTTTTATAAAGGATATTATGCTATAATAAATAACAATTGAAATTGCGATATTAAAGGTAAATATTCCATTTATTAAGCTTGAAAAGGATATTCCTTTTATGAAAGTAGGAAAGGAATATGAAGTTTTATACAAATTTATTAATATACTAGATCCGAAATATCCAAAAATAAATCCTAGAATTAATCCAATAGATGATAATATAATAAAAAATTTGATTATTATTACTGTAATACTTAAATTAGTAAAACCAAGGGCCTTGTAACATCCGAAATCTTCTCTATTTAAAGACAAGAATTTTTTGAAAAACATATAATAAATAAACATACTAATCAGTGTTAATATAATTAAGAATGTTTCTGCTAAAATATAATTTGAAGATAATGCAGATTTAAGAGAAGAATCACTAGAAATAGAATTAGAATCTTCTAAGTAAGTGAATCTGCTATCTAGGTACATTTTGGATATTATATTATTAATGTCTGAATCTGGATTATTAAATTTTCCACTATAATATATATATTCTTGTCCATTTACAGAATTATATGAATCTTCTGTTGTTAGTACAAAGGTTGATGTGTTGTAATTTTGTTGTAATTCTTTATATGGAATAAACGCACAATAATCAGGCAGAGAAATAGTTCCAACTATCAAATAATTCTTAGAATCTATTGTATAATTATCACCAATATGCAAATTATTAAAATTCAGAAATTGTGGAAAAACTGCAATTTCATCTTTTTTAATTGGTAAAGCTCCATTTATTAAGAAGGGAATGTTTATTTTCTTAGGATTATTTATAAAAAAATAATTATAATTATTATTAGAGAGTATTTTTTTTATATATCTTTTTTCGCTGGTAAAGTTAAAAGTATGTTCTAGAGAACTAATATCACTATCATTAGCAGTAAATCTAAAGTCTTCTAACTTCTGTTTTTGATTATAGTAATTAACTTTGGTTATATTTGCATCTATTGATATTTCAACAAAAAAATACATAAATGATGCTAAAAGTGAAATTAAAAATAATACTATAATATAACTTTTATTTTTAATAATATTATAATAGATTTGTTTTCTTAAATATCTCATTATGAACCAATCCTTTCGAAGAATATTATGAAACTAATTCCAACTCATTTGAGATGGAAGTATTGGATTAGTATTTAATTTATCTTTGTAGATTTCTCCATTTTTAATTGTTATAATTCTTTCAGATGTTTTTGCAATTTCATAATTGTGGGTAATGAATATTATTGTTAAACCATACTTAACTTTAAGTTCATGTAATAAAGCAATAACATTTTTGCTATTTTCCTCATCTAGTGCACCAGTGGCCTCATCACAGAATAAAATATCAGGATTTTTAATTAAAGCTCTAGCAATAGCAACTCGTTGTTTTTGTCCCCCTGATAGTTCACTAGGAAACTTATTTAAGAGATTTTCTATTCCGAGTATGGATACTAATTCTTTTAAAGAGTAACCTCTCTTTTCTTTAATAAATCCAATCTTTATATTTTCCTCAACGGTAAGATTAGATAAAAGATAATAGTTTTGAAATATTTGGCCAATATCATTACGTCTAAATTCAGATAAATCTGAATCAGAAAATTTAGTTATATTTTTGTTATTATAAATAATAGAGCCACTTGTAGGTGCTAGTAGTCCAGACATAATATTTAGTAATGTAGATTTCCCAGATCCACTTTGACCAATTAATGTAGTAAATGTATTTTTTACAATATCTAATGAAACATTATTTACTGCTGTAGTTCTATTATCATATTTTTTAATGATTGATTTTACTGATAAAATTTCATTCATGGTTACAGTATATCTCCTATCTCAATAATTTTTAAAAGTTAGTATCATAAAACTAATACTTAAAAATGTAAATAATATTATTGTTTAATAATATTACATATACATTAAATAGTAATATACAGTCAATATTATTTAGAATAAAACTCATATTCTACGCATAAAACGTATATTTTTAGATATCACTATTTAATATGATAATAAATTTCTTTTTATGATACAAATTGATTGTTTGATGAAAAATGGGTTTACGTTTTGATAAAATTGGTGCACTATTTTAGAAAAAGAATGTTTTATTATAAAACAAGTATGTGAGGCCAAATAAAAAACAAGGAATTTATCCTATCATAAAAAAATACGTATATTTTAATTTTGATTCAATAGTTAAGAGGTATGGCGATGAAGAAAATAAGTAAAAGTGAAATTCTAGAATTTGTATTAAAGAATATTGCTAAAAAAACTAATAACACAATAAACAAAATTTCATGTGATGAATCTTTTTTTTACTTTGGATATGATTCTAAGGATGCTGTTTTGTTTTCTGGTGAGTTACAAGAATTTTTGGGTATTAAACTTGATCCAACAGTACTTTTTGATTATCCAACAGTTAATTTACTAGTTGAATATGTTTTATCTGTATATGAAAATAACAATGAAACAAATGGAAGTAAAGAAAATAATATTTATAATAATGAGGATATAGCAGTTGTAGGAATGTCCTGTAGATTTCCAGGGAGCAGCAGTATAGAAGAATTTTTGGATAATTTAAAGAATGGAAGAGATTTGGTAACTAAAATACCGAATGAAAGATTAGAGTTACTTTGTTATGAAAATAAAGAAAAATATTTTAATAATCCAATTTTTAATGGTGGATATTTGAATGATATAGAATTATTTGATTTCGATTATTTTAATATTTCTCAGGAAGAAGCTAATAATATGGACCCACAGCAAAGAACTTTATTACAAGAAGTAGTTAAATCCATTGAAGATGCAGGAATAACAAAAAAAATAATTCAGAATGAGAAAATAGGTATATATGTAGGAGTATCAAACAACGATTATTCCAGATTAAATTTAAACGCTAGAAGTGGTTTTTACTCCTTACTTGGAAATGCACAAAGTATGTTAGCAAATAGAGTTTCATATTTATTAGATTTAAAAGGTGTAAGTATGACTATTGATACGGCATGTTCTTCATCATTAGTATCAATTCATGAAGCAGCTATGAGTATTAAAAATAATGAGAACACAATAGCTATATCAGCAGGTGTAAATTTAATATTAGATTTGCATGTTAATGAGATGTTAGATGAAGCAAACATGCTTTCAATAGATGGAAAATGTCATACATTTGATGAAAAAGCAAACGGATATGTTAGAGGAGAAGGTGTAGGAGTTGTAGTATTAAAAAAACTCAGTAAAGCAGTAAGAGATAAGAATCACATATATGCGGTTATAAAAGGAAGTTCTATTAATCAAGATGGAAGGTCTATTGGATTAACAGCACCTAACAAAAAAATGCAAGAGCTTTTAATTAAGGAGGCTTGCAGTAATGCTAACGTTGATCCAGCATATATACAATATGTTGAAGCTCATGGTACAGGAACTGAATTAGGAGATCCAATTGAAATAGGAGCAATAAACAATGTTATAAATAGAGGAAGAGATGAGAAAAGCTATTGTAAGGTTGGTTCAATAAAAACCAATATAGGGCATTTAGAAGGAGCCTCTGGAATTGCAGGTTTTATAAAGTTAGCTTTAAGTATAGATAATAATATTTTGTTTAAGAGCTTAAATTATGAAAGTTCAAATCCAAAATTGGAATTAGAATATAAAAAAATACAAATTCAAGACAAGATTCAAGAATGGAATAATGATACCAAAATTGGAGGAGTAAGCTCCTTTGGGTTTGGAGGAACAAATTGTCACATTATACTAGGAAATAATCTAATAAACCGGGAGACAAGAGATGATAGAAACAATAAAAGTTTTTATTTAATTCCAATTAGTGCACATAAAAAAAGCAGCTTAATTTCTAGACTAAAAGATATTAAGTCATTAATTAATAAGAATGAAAATTTTAAAATGATAGATTTAGAATACACTTTAGCAACTAGAATTGAGCCAAGGAGATATAGAGTATGCTATGTTGTAAAAGATAAGGAAGAATTAATTAGTAAGATAGATAAAACTTTAAAGAACGGATTAGATATAGAGGAAGCTAGAAATAATAAAATATCATTAATTTTTTCTGGGCAAGGAACTCAATGGGTTGGAATGGCAAGAGAATTATTAAAATTTGAAAAGTTTAATAATACATTTCAGGCTTGCAGAAAAGAATTCATTGATATAGGACACGGTGATATTCAAGAATATTTATTTATTGAATCAAAAGAATTGATTATGGGGACATACGTTGCACAACCATTGATATTTTCTATAGAAGTTTCATTGGCTAAACTATTGGAATATTACGGTCTTGACTATGAAATGGCGATAGGACATAGTTTAGGAGAAATTGCAGCGGCTTATAAAGTTGAAGCAATTTCATTAAAAACTGCAGTAAAGATCATACATCATAGAAGCAACATTATGGATAGGTTCACCAATAAAGGGAGAATGCTATCTATAAATAAGAATTCAGCATATGTTGAGAAGCTTATAAAAAATGTACCAGGTATATCAATATCAGTAATTAATGCAGATAATTCTGTAGTTGTATCAGGAAATAATCAAAATATAAGTAAATTTAAGGAGTATTTAGATAGTAATAAAATTAGTAATAGGTATTTGCCAACAAATTATGCATTCCATTTTATTGAATTAGAAAAATATAATGAAGAATTAATAAATAATTTATGTACTATCAAGTGTAAACCTACACTTAAAAAGTACATATCTACAGTTACTGGAGATATTTTAAATACAAGAAACCTTGACAGTAATTATTGGGCAAGAAATATGAGTAAAACAGTAAATTTTAATGGCGCTGTAAACGCTGCAATCAATAGAGGAGTTAATTTATTCGTAGAAATTGCGCCAAGTAGTGTATTGCTAGGTTATATAATGCAAAAGGATATTGATGGTGTTAAGACAATTGCTAGTTTGAAAAGATCATATGATAATCTAAAATCTTTTTATGAAACATTAGGAAATTTATATAAGATAGGATGCAATATTAACTGGGAAAAAATTGTGGCAGATAATGCTACTTTGATGAGGATACCAACGTATAAATTTGAAGAAAAGCCATGCTGGCTAAACAACAATTTTGAGCCGGCTAGAATTAAAGAAATAGTTTTAAATAATGACAGAATAGTTAAAAAAGTTTCAAGAGAAGAGATAAAAGAAGAATTTATAGAAATTATATCTAATGCATTAAATATTGATAAATACAAAATTGATGAGAATAATTCATTGATTGATATAGGGATGGATTCATTAAAATTCATTGAAGTTAAGAATAAAGTGGAAAGAAAATTTAATGTAAAGCTTAAATTTAATGAATTTGTGGTAGCAAAAGATATATCAAGTATTATAACTTTATTAAATGAAAAAACTAATAAATTACATGAAACAATAAAAAAAGATAATGAAATAATTAATTTGGAAGAAATATGTGATAATGTCACAGAAGGCCAAAAAGCTATAATAATTGATCAATACATTAATAGTGAAAGTGCCATGTATAATATGTGTGCTGCTTGGTATATTACTACTGAAATCAACGAGACAATATTTAAAAAGGCATTTGATATAGTAGTCAATAAATATATTTCACTAAAGCTTTTATACAAGTATGAAGATGGACGAATAAAGCAATTTATAAAAGATAATAAAAATGAATTAAATATAGAGATATTAGGTAGATGTGATGAAAATGAATTATTAAATAAGCTAAATAAAGAAGCTAATACTGCCTTTGATTTAAGTAAGGAAGTAATTAATGGAACTTTATATGTTTTGGAAGATAAAAAAGTATTATTTATAAATATACATCATGTGGCTATAGATGGTATTTCTGTGTATATATTACTGAAACATATGAGTAGATTATATGAGGATATATTATCAGAAAAAGTAAATATTGATGAAAATGACGATTATAAATATTTATATTATCAATTGCATGAGAAGAACATTAAACATACAGATGAGTATAAAGAATATGAGGATTTTTGGAAAAACAAACTTGAAGGAAGTTCACTTGCAAAGAATTTTCCAATTGATAATTATCAAACAGAAGCAAGTGACGGAAAGAGCAAGTATTATAAATTTAAACTTGAAAAGGGAACAGTTGATAAAATAAGAAGTTTAGCAAAGCTTAATAGGGTTTCATTATTTACTGTATTATTAAGCACATATGAACTCCTTTACCACAAGCTATCTGGAGAAAAAGATTTTATTATAGGTACCTTCTTTTCAGGTCGTGATAACAATGAGTTTCAAGATGTAATAGGATATACAGTTAAACCGATATTAATGAGAAGCAAGATAGAATCCGATATGAATTATAAGGAATTTTTAAATAATAGCCATAGAAATCTTTTAGACTGTTATGAAAATAGTAATATATCATTTAATGATTTGTATAAAAACTTATTAAATGTGGACAATAAAATATTTAATCATGTATTTGTTTATGAAAAGACATTAGAAGAAAGTGAATATCCATTATATATAAACGGATTTAATTCAACATTAAATTTAAATAATATATCATTAAAATCAATTGATTTAGAAATTGAAGATGTTCAATATGGATTAGTTTTTATGGTTGAAGAATGTAAAGACGATTTATATTTCTCAATACAATATAAAGATAATATATATTCTGAAAAAGGAATAAAAGTAATATTAGAAAGTTATTTAGCACTAGTAAATGAAATTATAAGTAATGATACAAAATCAGTTAAAGCTTATAAATTAGTGGATAAATTTAATGAAGACGAAATTAATAAATCTTTAATTGGAGAAAAGAAAAAATTTGATAGCAAAATGTTATTCCATGATTATCTAGAGAAGTATGCAAGAGAAATTCCTAAAAATATAGCAGTTAGATATAAGAAAATAGAAATTGATTATTATGAATTAAATAGACAAAGTAATATTCTTGCAAGAAATATATTGAAAAAATTCTCTAAAAAGCAATTAGTTATTGGAATATATATGGAAAAGAGCATAGAAACATTAATTTCTATATTTGCTATTATGAAAGCTGGAGGAGCATATGTACCAATTGATAATAATTACCCTCAGGAAAGAATTAAATATATAATAGAAAATTCAAATATTGATGGACTAATAGTAAATAAAATAGATACTAATAATTTAACAGTTGATAGAAATATTGTATTTGACTTAAAAGATATAGATACTAATGTTTTGGGAGAAAACTTAAATTTAGAAATAAGTGAAGAGGATTTAGCATATATAATATACACTTCAGGGTCTACGGGTAGACCAAAAGGTGTACAAGTATCACATAAAGGAATTCAAAATGTTGTTTATGAACAGAAAAAATTATTTAATGTTACATCAAGTGATATTGTTAGTTTTTTTGCATCTATAAGTTTTGATGCTTCAGTATTTGATATTCTAATGGCAATAGGGCATGGTGCCATACTATGTTTTGATGAAAGAGAAAAAATGAGTGCAGGCGAGGTCCTTAGAGAATTTTACATTAATAATAAAATTACAATTACGACAGTACCTTCGTCTATTTTGGAATCAATGGATAACAAAGAATTAGATTATTTACGAATAATAGTAACAGCAGGTGAACCATGCAGTAAAATGATTAAGGATAAGTGGGCTTATAATCATGAATTCTATAATGCATATGGAGTAACTGAAGCAACAATATGGAATACAACAAGTAGATGTTATAAAGAGGAAAATGTATGCATTGGGAAAAGTATAAGTAATACTAATATATATATATTGAATAATGAAATGAATAAATGTCCTATAGGAGTCAAGGGTGAGATGTATATTGGCGGGATAGGCCTTGCCAAAGGATATATTGGATTACCAGGTAAGACTAAGGAAAAGTTTATTAAAGATCCTAATAGTAATGAAATCATATATAAGACTGGTGATTTGGTTAAATTAAGTTACAAAGGTGAAATCGAATATATAGGAAGAACTGATAACCAAATTAAGCTGAGGGGATTTAGAATTGAATTAGAAGAAATTCAAAAAGTTATAGAAAGTAATAGTAATGTGCTTTCATCAGCAGTAATTTTAGAAAATGAAAAACTAATAGGAATGGTTAAGTTAAAAGATGAAAGCTTGGATATTCAAGAGCTTGATAAATATATTAAAACGCTATTACCAGCTTATATGATACCAAATTATTTAATAAAAGTAGAAAATTGGGTTTTGACTTCAAATGGAAAAATTGATAGAAAAGCAATGCTTAGCAATTTTAAGGAAAATTATGAATTTAGAAAAATAGTTAAAGCAAGTAACAAAACTCAAGAAAAAATAACAGAGTTAATAGTGCCTTTCATAGATAATAAAGAAATTTCAATGGAAGATAACTTAATAGAGCTAGGATTTAATTCTATCATGTTATATGAACTTATAGGAAGAATTAAAAATGAATTTGATATCGAATTAAAATTTAAGGATATAATGATGAACACAACAATCTTAGGATTGGAGAAATTAATTAAAAATTCAGTTAAAACAAATAATAAACTCCTATTAAAACCTAAATATGAAAAAGTTATATTAACAGAAAAACAGAAAGGGTTATGGATATATAACAAGATAAATCAAAAGGATACATCGTATAACATACCACTAGTTTTAAAAATTAAAGGAATCTTAGATTTAGATAATTTGTATAAAGTAATGAAGATAATATTAAACAGGCATGATGTTTTAAGAACAAAATATTATGAAGTTGATAATGAAGTTTATGGAGAAATACTAGAGGATTTAAATCTAAAATTTGAATATATTGATTTAAATGACAAAATAGAAGAAAAAGCTAGGAAATTAAATAGCACTATAAAAGAGATGAAAGAAAATATATTTAAATTAGATGAATATCCACTATTTAAATTTAAAGTAATAAGATATGAAAATGATGTCTATTATCTTCTATTCACAATTCATCATATGATTAGTGATGGATGGTCAATGAATATACTATTAAAAGAATTCAAAGAGATTTATGTTGATTTATTAGAAGAAAAAGAAATTGATATGGAGCCATTAAAATATCAATATCAAGATTACGCGTATACACAAAGTTTAATGGATAGAGAGGATATAATTTCAAAGGAAAAATATTGGGAAGATAAATTTAAAGATACAAAGTTAATTTTAGAATTACCAGAAGATTATATTAGACCTCAGATAATGAGTAATAATGGCAATTCAGTAAGTATTGAAATTAAAGATGATATTTATAAAAATATAACACGTTTATGTAATAAACTAAACATCACAAGATTCTCATTTCTAATAACTATATGTGGAGTTCTTTTAAGAAAATATACAGGACGTAATGATATTATAATAGGTACGCCAAACTTTGGGAGAGAAAATACTCAAGTGGAAAATTTAATTGGATTATTTATTGATACTACAATATTGAAGCTTAATATATATGACTATATGAATATTGAAGAAGCAATAGAAGGCGTATCAAAAGAAATTATAGATTCTTTTGATAATAAAGAAATTAAATTACAAAAGATTGTACAGTTAATTAATCCGAAAAGAGATTTGAGTAGAAATCCTATATTCCAAGTTATGTTTAATATGATTAATTTTGATTTACATGAAGAAAATATTGGAAATTTAAAAGCATCAGTTATTGATAACAATGAACAAGACGCAAAATTTGACATGACTTTTTATGCGTTTGAAAAAGCAAATAGTATTGAGATAAAACTTAATTATTATGCAGATGTATATTCAAAAATAAGAATGCAAAATATTCTAAGGAATTATGTTCATTTATTAGAGTCTGTTGTTAATAATCATAAGAAAAAAGTTCAAGAATACTTGTTACCAATTAAAAATGATGAACTAAAAAATCTTAGAAATAAATTAAATTATGTGAGAGATATTAAGTTACAACAAGGATATGAGGAGAATGTTAAAAACAGAGCTTATGAGACAGCTTTGATGCAGGGCAATAGAAAGATAACTTACAAGAAATTAAAAGAAAAAGTTGAGGAGATAAAAGAAAAGTTAATAGAATTAAATCTGAATACAGGAGAATGTATAGCTATAATAACCTCTAAAGATATTGATTTAATTAGTGTTATGTTAGCAGTAATTGAAATTGGAGATAGATTCATATTTATAGATTCAAATTATTCTGTTAGAAAAATAAAGGAAACTATTAAAAAATGCGATGTTAGGACAATAATTAGCGTAAATAGTTTAAGTAGGGAATTATATAAATCAGCAGAAAATATAATCGAATTTAGCAAAGAAAATATGGACGTTATAGTATTAAAGGAAACTAATAATAGTTATAGCATAAGTATTGATGATGAGGAATGTGGATATTTATCAATAACCTCAGGAACTACAAGTGAACCAAAATGCATAAAAGGTAATAACAGTGCAATTAATCATTTTATAAAGTGGAAGATAAAAACTTATGGAATAGATTTTAATTATAGATTTGCATCCTTCTCTGGAATATCACATGATCCATTTCTAAGAGATATCTTTACTCCACTTATGGCCGGAGGAATATTAATATTCCCTGAAAATCCAAAATTAATTGAAAATAATTTATTTGAATTTTTATTAAAAAATAAGATTAATGTAGTTAATCTTACTCCAAGTATATCAGAGGTAGTTTTAACGCAGGCTCCATTAGATGAAAATATAGTTCTTGAAGATTTAAAACTTATTTTTACAGGCGGAGAATTATTAACAAAAACACTTTTAAAAAGAATCGCTAAAATTGCGCCTAATGCTAAAGTTGTAAATTTTTATGGAGCAACAGAAACACCACAAGGAATGGCTTATATGGAATATGATCTTAAAAATTTAGATAAATATAAAGAGAGACTGCCAATAGGTGTGGGAATAGATGATGTACAAATGTTAATTTTAAATTCCAATAATGATATCTTATCAGAAGGAGAAATAGGAGAAATAGCTATACGCACTAAATATTTATCTAAAGGTTATTATAAAAATGAGAACTTAACCAATGAAAAATTTATTAGAAACAAATATCTTGAAGATATGAACGATTTAATTTACAAAACTGGTGACAACGGTAGATATAATTTAGATGGAACAATTGAATTTATAGGAAGAATGGATGAACAGGTAAAGATAACTGGACATAGAGTAGAATTATCTGAGATTGAATGTATATTAAATGAATATACATCAATTAGAAGTTCCAAGGTTTTAGTTTATGAAAATGAAATTTACGCTTTTGCTATTGTTAGAAATGATTTTAAACAGGATCAATTAAACAATTATATTTCGGAAAACTTAAATGCATATATGATACCAAGAAAAGTATTTGTATTAAAGGAAATTCCTGTAAATAATAATGGGAAAATAAATAATAAAAAATTAATTGAAATTATAAAAGAAGACTGTAGTAAAAAGAGTATAAAGGATAACTTACTAACAGATACAGAGAAAAAAATAATGAATGTATGGAATGAGATTTTAGGAAGCGAGACAATTGATCCAGAGGACAAATTTTTTGAGGTGGGTGGAAACTCGCTCAAAGCAATAAAGTTGCAATCAAAACTTTATAATTTATATGGGTATAAGGTAACAATTGTAGATATATTCAAATATCCAACAGTAAAGGGATTAGCAATATATATTGATAAAAGCGTTAAGGAAAATGATACAAACCATGGTAATAGAGGAAATAAAATTAGAAGTGCAATAATAAATAATAAGAAAAGAAAATTAAATAGGAGTGAGTGAAATGGAAAATGCTATTGCAGTAATAGGAATTGATTGTAAATTTCCAGGTGCTAAAAATAAAGATGAATATTGGGAACTGTTAAAAAATGGCGTTGAGGCAGTAAAGAGTATTGAAAAAGAATCTAGCGAAGAAAATTCAAAAAATAGTAATCATATAAAAATGGGAGCTAAAGTAGATGATATTGATAAATTTGATGCAGCGTTCTTTAATATAAATCCAATTGAAGCAAGGTTCATGGATCCACAACATAGATTATTTTTACAATCTGCTTGGAAGGCAATAGAGGACGCAGGATATAATGTTGAAAAAATAAATTGTAATGTAGGTGTGTTTGCAGGTGTAGGTATAAGTACATATCTAATCTACAACATACTGCCAATGGCAATACAAAAGAACAATTTAGAAAAGTATAAAGTAGCTATTCTTCATGGAAATAGTAGTGATTATTTAGCAACAAGAGTATCCTATAAACTAAATTTTAAGGGCCCATCTATGGCTATTCAAACAGCATGCTCCTCCTCCTTAACAGCAATTAGCTTAGCATGTAGAAGCTTACTAACTTACGAATGTGATATGGCATTAAGTGGAGGAGTATCAATAAATGTATGTCAAGATGAAGGATATTTATATAACCCTGGTGAGATATTATCATCAAATGGTCATTGTAGACCATTTGATGAAGATGCAGATGGAACTGTATTTGGAGGAGGGGTAGGAACCTTAATATTAAAAAGGTATGAAGATGCAATAGAAGATGGAGATTACATTTATGCAATAATACGTGGAACAGCCATAAATAATGATGGAAATGATAAGGTCTCTTACATGGCACCGAGTATAAATGGTCAAGCTAATGTAATAAAAGATGCTATAGATTTTGCTGATATATCTCCTAAAACTATAAGTTATATTGAAGCTCATGGAACAGGAACCAAGATAGGAGATCCAATAGAAGTAAATGCATTAAAAGAAATAATGCCATATGAAGGAAAAAAATATTGCAGTATAGGGTCAGTAAAAGGAAATATAGGACATTCTATAGCAGCATCAGGTATTGCAGGATTAATAAAAGTAATTTTAAGTTTGGAAAAAGGATATTTATGTCCATCTATAAATTGTGAAAATGTAAATAAGGAGCTAGGACTAGAAAATAGCGTATTTGAAATAAATAGGGAATTCAAAAAATGGGAAAAAATCGATGGAGTAAGAAGAGCTGGTGTAAGTTCGTTTGGAATGGGTGGATCAAATGTTCATGTGATTTTAGAAGGATATGATTTTGAAACTCCTAAAAGAAAAAATAGTGATCAATTAAAAATTTTAAAGTTATCAGCTAAGACTTATGATTCATTATTATCAATTAAGAAAAAGCTAGGACTTTACTTAACAAATAACAATGTAAATGATGATGATTTACTATTCATATATAACTTAAATAGAAAAGATTTTAAATGTAGAGAGAGTTTTATTTATAGAAGTCAGTCAGAATTAATTGAAAAATTAAACGCAAGTGAATTGAATCAATCTTTATATGAAAAAAGAGATTTAGTAATGTCATTTGAAAATTTTGATTTAAGTAAAATAGGTATATTTAAAGATATGTATGAAAACATTGAAATTTTCAAAAATACAATAAATATATGTGCAGAAGTATTAAATCGCAAAAGTATTAATATTATTCATATTTTAAGTAATGAGAGCGTGGATGAAATTAATGATACTGATAAATTCCCAATAAGAATTGCATTAGAATTTTGTTTCGCAAAAACTATGAAAGAGCTCGGAAGTGAATTTAAATTAAAAATAGGAAATAAATTATATGAGGACTTAGAAAAAGCAATTAATAATGATGACATAAGCTTTGAAGATTTATTGATGACGTATGCAGACGAACAACAAGAAGAAAGTTTAGAATATAAAGCCTTAAAGAGAGAAGAGATAGGTTATATAAAGGTCAACAGTGAAGAGAATCAATTTATTATAAATTCATATTCAAGACTTCTAACTTTGATATCAAATTTATGGATGAGTGGATATGACATTAGATTTGAAAAATTATATGACTATAAAAATGCTTTAAAAAAGCCATTTCCATCATATGAGTTTGATGGGGAGAGCTATTGGATAGAAAGTAAATATGATAATTATGAAGAGTCAGCTAAAGAAATTGAAATAAATGAAGATGATATTAAAAATAGAGATATCTCTAAAATTGTTAAACAATGTTGGAGCAAATTTCTTGGAATAAAAGAGATTGAAGAAGATGAAAATTTCTTTGAACTAGGAGGACATTCCTTATTGGCAATACAAATAATAACAGAAATAGAGGAATTATTTAAAATATCAATACCATTAGAAGATGTTTTGATAGAACCAACAATTGGAAATGTGTCAAATATAATAAGAAAAATTAAAAATTGAGAGGTTTAGGCATGAATAAGAACATTATAAATGCAGTAGAATTATATCCTGTTACTCACCAACAAGAAAAATTATTGATAATTAACGAACTGTATCCTAATGATACTACTTATAATATAACTCAAGCTATACGCATAAAAGGAAAACTTGAAGCTAATAGGTTAAAAAAGGCATTTGAATATTTATTTGACAATGAGCCAGTATTTAAGATCAATTTTAAAAAAATGCAAGGAAAGTATGTACAAGTATATGATCAAAGCAAATATATAAGTTTAAATTTAATTGATTTAAGCAAAGAAGACAATGTTGATGAAGAGTTGAAAAAAGAAATAAATCACAATAAAGTAATACCATTTGATTTGAAAAAGGATGATCTTGTTAGAGCTTTCTTATATAAATTAACTGAAGATCAACATATGCTGTTGATTATTATTCACCATACAATATGTGATGGATGGTCATTACAATTAATAAATAAGAAAATTATGGATTATTATTATAATGGCATGGCAGAGAGTACAAATTTAGAGTATTCATATATGACATACGCTATGCAGCAAGAAGAAAATAAAAGATCTAGTGCTTATCAAGAAAAAACTTTATTCTGGAAAAATAAATTAGAAGGTGCAGATAAAAAACTTAGTTTACCTTTTGATTTTAGTGAAAAAGTAGAACAAAGCAATGATGGAAAAATGTATAAATGTAGAATTTCGAAATATGATACAAAAAAAATTTTGGAATTTTGCAAAGAAAATAAAATAACAGCCTTTAATTTTTTCTTTGGCTCTTTTGCAAAGTTAATGCATATATATACAAATCAAAAGAAGTTTGTAATAGGTACTCCAGTAGCAAATCGATTAAAGAGAGAAACTCAAAATTTAGTTGGATATTTTGTGAATTCTGTACCTGTGGACTTTAACTTTGAAAAAGAATATGTGGTAAAAGAATATTTTAATAGTATAAGAGATGAATTTATTAAAATACTTACCAAAACAGATATACCAATAGAGCAAGATTTTAATGTATTTTTCGCCTATCAAAGCATACCTAAGTTAGATATAAAAAATGTAAATTTGAAGTTTGATTATGAAAAAATAGATGTTGATAAAACAAAATTTGATCTAGCACTATCAGTAAGTGAAAGAGATGAAGAATTGTTATTAGAATGGGAATATTCAAGTGAATTGTTCAAATTAGAAACAATTGAAAATATGAATAAACATTTAAAGGTTCTTATGAATGAAATTATAAATAAAGCTGATAGTAATATTTCGTATCTAAATATTCTTACTCAAGATGAGATAAATGAGCAATTAAATAAATTTAATGATACAAAGAAAAAATATAGACGTAATGTAACGTTAAAAAGTTTGTTTGAAGAGGCTAGTGATAAATTTAAAGATGAAAAAGCACTGATATTTAGAAATGAAACTATTACATACCATAAATTAAATATCAAGGCAAATGGATTAGCAACAACTTTAATAGAAAGTGGAATTAGGCAAGGAGATATTGTTGGTGTATTTTTTGAAAGATCTATTGAAATGATGATTGGAATATATGCAATTATAAAGAGTGGAGCCTCATATATGCCAATAGATATCGAATCACCAAAAGATAGAATAGATTATTTGATAGATGATTCAAAGTGTAAATTAGTCCTAACAACTCATAACCTTAAAGAAAGAATCAATAGCAAGGTTGAGATAATTATTGTTGATAAAGAAAAAATAGATAATAAAGAGGAAGATATAGAGGTATGTGTAGATGAAGAATCTTCTGCCTATGTAATATACACATCTGGTTCAACAGGAAAACCTAAGGGGGTTATCAATTCACATAAGGGGATAGTTAATAGATTATTTTGGATGCAAGATGTTTTTAACATTCAAGTAGGTGATAGGGTATTACAAAAAACACCATATACTTTTGATGTATCCGTTTGGGAATTGTTTTGGCCATTGTTAACAGGAGGAACCATTGTTATTGCAGAGCCAAATGGTCACAAAGATGCAAATTATATGGTGAATATTATAAATGAAGAACAAATTAATATAATACATTTCGTACCATCAATGTTAAAGATATTCTTATTAAATGATCGCTGCAAAATGTGCGCATCACTTAAATATGTAATATGTAGTGGAGAAGCGTTGTCTTATAATACTGTAGAAAAATATTATATGCAGTTAAAAGCTCCATTGTATAACTTGTATGGTCCAACAGAGGCAGCTATTGATGTAAGTTATTGGGAAGCAAAATTAGAAAATGTTAAAAATCAAAAGATTCCGATAGGTAAACCTATTAATAATATTAAATTATATAAGTTAGATGACTATTTAAAACTCACTCCAAAGTGTGTTCTGGGTCAGCTATATATATCTGGAATAGGAGTAGCGCAAGGATATCTAAATAATGAAAAATTGACTAAAGATAAATTTATAAAAAATCCATTTGGAGATGGAGACTATGGTAGGTTATATAAAACAGGTGATTTAGTAAGGTTTGATGATGATGGAAATATTATTTATTTAGATAGAATTGATTTTCAAGTAAAGATTAGAGGGTTGAGAATAGAGTTAGGTGATGTAGAAAGTAAAATAAAGGATATTAATGGAGTAAAAGACACTGTTGTATTAGTATCCGGAAACGAAGAGAATAAGAGATTAGTGGCATATGTAGTTGCAGATAAAAATTTGTCTAAGAAAGTTATATTAGATGAGTTAAGCAATAAAATATTAAACTATATGATTCCAGATAACATAATATTTATAAATAAAATACCTTTGTCAAAGAATGGAAAGGTTGATAGAAAAGCATTAATGGCTATTAAAGATGTTGAAAATATGATGGAGTATGAAGCGCCTAAAACTAATACTGAATTAATCTTAACAAATATCTTTAAAAAGACGCTTGAATGTAATAAAGTTGGTAGAAATGATAATTTCTTTATAATTGGAGGAAATTCTTTATCTGCTGCAAGATTTAATTTTGAGTTAAGAAATGAGTTAAAAATAGATGTACCGTTTAATCTGATTTTTAAATTTCCAATAGTAAAAAATCTTGCTAGGAAAATTGACAAGTTTATTGAAGATAGTGATTTTAAGATTGAAACCAATATAGATATAAATAGGGAAATAGAATGCGATATAAAGATAAATAGCAATCTGAATATTATTAATGTAAGAAAGAAAATCTTTTTAACAGGAGCAACAGGATTTTTAGGTGCGTATCTTATAAAAGAATTCTTAACAGTTAGTGAAACAGAGATATACTGCCTAGTTAGGTGTAAGGATAGCGAAGATGGAATTAGAAGAATAACAGAAAATATGAAAAAGTGGAAGCTATGGAATGAAGAATATAAGTCAAGGATATTTTCAATAGTTGGAGATTTGTCTAAAAAGAATTTAGGTATGAATGATCATGTTATTAAGTTTATTGAAAATAAAATAGATATTATATGTCATAATGGAGCAGCTGTTAACTTTTCAATACCATATGAAAATATTAAGAAGACAAATGTAGATAGTACAAAAGAAATTATAAAATTGCTTGCAAATGGAAAAGAAAAATATTTAGAATATATTTCAACCTTATCTGTATTTACAGAAAAAGATTATGAGAATGATAATGCATTAGAGGATAGGCTTCCTTTAGATATTAACAATTTGTCCATTGGATATACTCAATCAAAATTAGTAAGTGAAGCCTTATGTATGAAATACAGAAAAAAAGGATTAAAGATAAATATTATAAGAATAGGACGTATATCAGGAGATAAGAATACAGGTAAATGTCAGAATACTGACCTAATCTGGAAAATTATTGATTTGTGCAAAGAAATTAAGTATATACCTGATAGCAAAATATTATTTGACTTAATTCCAGTTGATTTTGTAAGTAAGATGATTAGATATATTACTTTTGAAACAGAGGAATTTAAGAACTATCATATAGCAAGTGAATTACCAGTATCTTTAGAGGATATATGGAGAGTCCTAATTGAAAAAGGTCTGGACATAAAAAAAATAGATTTAAAAAGCTGGCAAGATATATGTAAATTTAAAGCAAAGAATGGAGTAAAAATAGCAAATGAAGTTATTCCATTTATAGATGGTATCAAAGACAACAATAAAAATTATAATATTTCATTAAAAAATATTAGACAGATATTAGTTAGTAAGAATCTTGAAATACCGAGTGTAGATAAAGATTTACTATATAAATATATTTAAATTTAGGAGGTTATATCATGGAAAAAGAAAAATTTGAAAGATTTATAGCAAAAATGGAGGTTCAAGCTAACTTAAGCTGGAAGAAGGAAGTAAAAGTTATAAAAGGAGAAATTGAAGAGTTTAATGGACCAATAAGAATATTAGAAATAGGCAGTGGTCCTGGTGTAATTACTGAAAGATTGTTGAAATTATTTCCTAATAGCAAAATAACAGCATTGGAAATAGATGAAAATGCCCATAATTACGCAAAGGAAAAACTATCAGGAAAATACGGTGATAGAGTTGAATTTATTCAAGGAGATATTACTAATATAGAATTAGAAAAAGAAAAATATGATATTGTTTATGCCAGATTAGTATTGCAACATGTTCATGGTGTACAAGCTGCAGTTAAAAATGCATCTAATGCACTAAAAAAAGATGGACACTTTATTATTACAGATATAGATGAAGGATTATTTGGTATAATTGATCCTCCAATGCCTCATTTGCAATATGTATTAAGGCAACATATTCAGGAGCAAATAATAGAGGGCGGAGATAGATTTATAGGCAGAAAGCTTTATAAAATATTAAAAGAAACTCAATTTAGTGAAGTTGAATTAAACCTATTAGCAATTAATAGCGATGATGTTGGAATAGAGTCTTTCGTACCACAGGTAGATTATGAAGAAATGGGTACTATGATTGATAATAATTTAATTTCTCAAGAAGATATAGATAAAGTAAAAGAGGAAACAGAACAATTTAAAAACGGAAAAGACTCATATGCATTACTTGTTATATTTTCAGTAATTGGGAAAAAGTAATTAAAGGAACATTAGTATTATGAGAAATAAGAATATTTTTTTAGTTCAAATACTTACATCATTTGCAATCTGGATTTTCCTAGTCTTTATACTATATAACATAGGATTGTTACAAAACTGCACTCCAGTTCAGCTTGGGATAATATCATTTTGTTTTTCTGGTGCAATGGCATTAGTCAATGGCCTAGGATCAGCATTTATAAAATATAGGTCAGCCAAATCGTGTATACTAATTGGATTATTAATAAGTATATTGATAATAATATCATTTTATAATATTGCAACTCCAATAATTCAATATGTTTTAATATTTTTAATATCATCTTGTTATTCACTGATAAGTATTGGAAAAGATAAAATAGTTGAAAATGGAGAACAGAAATTTGACAAAATAAATGAAAGAATTTTTAGAATAATAAGATTTCTAGGGCCAATTGTTGGAGGTATTTTAGTATACTTTTTTACTTATAAAGAAGTTCTCCTAATTATATCAGTACTGTATATTCTAAGTTTATTATTTATGATTAGCATTAAATTAGAAGGGGAAGTATTTAAAGAAAGATTAGAGAACAAGTTTATAAAGACTAATAAATATGAAAAGAATCCAAGATTGATAAAAAGTTTTTTTGTTTTATCTTTCATTGTAACATTATTTATACAAGTAATTGATGCACAGCTAGTAACACTTTTCAAATATTCTAATTTAATGTTACCAACTTATATTGGAGTATGTATAGGCTGTTCAGGAATAGGTGTTTTTATAATTGCTGAATTTTTTGAAAGTAAACTCGTAAAAGAAAAATTATTGTATATTAGCTGTTTTTGTTTAGGAGTTTTGTTATTTCTAGCTGGAAGTTATATGGAGTATTTTGGAGAAATAAAGATTTTTTTAATAATTCTAATTTTTTCTATAGGTGGATTATGCTGGCAAGTAGTAATGGGGACATTTGAAAATATAATTAAAAGCTACAAAAATAAAGATTTAATGATGAGAATATTTACAATTGTGGGGATTTTAACATTGATATCATATTCAACCGGAGCTCTTATAAGTGGATTTTTGGTTAATATTTTAAGGATATATTTGGTTTATATTATTGCAGGAGTAGTACTTTTAGTATCAGCAGTAGTAATCACATGCTTTAATATGAAATATAAAGAGGATTAAGTAATAAAATTAATTTAATAATCTTTAAAGTTTTATTTATAATAATTAATATTTAAAGATTATTGAATTAAACTTCATAAATGCATGCATTATGCGATTTGATGAATAATTTAATCAGAGGTGATTTATGGAAAATATAATAGAAATAAAAAACTTAGTAAAAAATTATAATGATAAAAAAGCAGTAGATGGAATATCTTTTGATGTAAAAAAAGGAGAGGTTCTAGGATTCTTAGGTCCTAATGGTGCTGGTAAAAGTACCACAATAAATATAATATCAACAGTCTTAAAGCAGACAGCAGGAGAAATTATTTTTGAAGGAAAAAATATACAAGAAAATTTAAAATATTTCAAGAATAGTATAGGGATTGTACCACAGGATTTGGCAATATATGAGGATATTACAGCAATTGATAATCTGAAATTTTTTGCTTCATTATATGGAATTTCTAAAAAGGAAGTAGAGGCTAATTCATTAGAAGCTTTACGATTTGTTGGTTTATTAGATAGAGCCAATGATAAGCCATATACTTTTTCAGGAGGAATGAAAAGAAGATTAAATATTGCTTGTGCCTTGAGTCATAAACCAAAGTTAATAATAATGGATGAGCCGACAGTCGGAATAGACCCTCAATCAAGAAACTATATATTAGATTCTATAAAAGAACTTAAAAAAATGGAAGTTACAGTAATATACACTACTCACTATATGGAGGAAGTTGAGGAAATTGCAGATAGGATAATAATAATAGATAAAGGAAAGATTGTTTCGGATTGTAACATTGAAAATATAAGGAATGTTATTAAAACAAATAAAATAATTAAAGTTATTACAGATGATTTCAATAAAAATATTGAAGAAGAAGTGTTAATGATTAATGGAGTAAAATCAGTTGTCAGTGGGAATGAAGAAATCGAATTTGAAGTTGTAGATAATTTTAATGCTTTAGGAGATATTTTTAAAGTGTTGTTATCAAACGGAATAGTTATTAAAGACATTATCAAGAGAGAAAAAAATTTAGAGAATGTATTTTTAAGTTTAACCGGTAAGTCTTTAAGGGATTAGGAGGGCACAATGATATTTCTTAGATTAATGAGTTTCGATTTTAAAAATAATATAATAAAAAAGCCAGTTATGATTGTCTATATGTTTATTATGCCAATCATACTATTTTATCTACTTCAAGGACTATCAGCAAATGAATTCGGAAAAAATATAACATCCTCAGATTATTACGGTGTAGCAGTGCTTATATTTTTTCAACTAGGTATGGGAACAATGGTGGCTAATGCGCTTATGGAGAACAGTGTAAAGAAGCCTAATATTAGAATTATATATTCATTAGAGAATAAATCATATATATATATTTCAAAAATAATATCAACATTATTATGTAATTTATTTTCAGTAATGTTTTATATGGCTGTTTGTGCTAATATATTCAACGTGAATTTTGGAGAAAATGTTGTGCTAGTGTATATATCGTATATAGTATTAGGATTATTTTCAATGAGTTTAGGAACATTACTTTGTACTATACTAAAAGAAGAAAATTTAACAAATAATATTCTGGGCATTACACAATCGATATTATGTTTACTTGGTGGTGTTTTTTTTCCAGTAGAAGCCATGGGAAGTCTTATAAGCACAGTTTCAAACTTATCTATAGTTAAGTGGATACTTGATGGAATGTATAAGTACATATATGATGGTGTATTTATTAACATAACAATAATATGCGCTATATCTATAGTTATAACTATTGCAATCATGATATTGGTAAAGTATACATTCAAAATAGAAGATTATATATAGGAGAGGAAAAATGGAGAGGATTATCGCATTAATTATAAATAACATGAAAAGAATTAAAAATAACAAAATAAGTCTAATTATTACCTTTCTAATAATACCAATATCTATAGGATTTGCATGTTTTACTGCAAGTAAAGATCTTGTAAGTGGAAAAGTTGCCATAATAGGAAGTGATAAAGAATATATAGATTACTTAGTTTCGCAAAAAATCGATTATGATGAACTAAATGCTCCACCAAGTAATTCGGATATTATAGAAGGTAAATATATAGGAACTATATATTTACCAATAAGTGAAGGTAAATATGTAAATTATAGAGGGCAAGACAATGAAAAAATATTAAAAAAGTTGGTAGATAAGAAAAGCATAGTTAGTTACAGCAATAATGATAAATTAGGACTAATATATGGTTATGTTGTATTATTTGTAATAATACAAGCTGTACTTAATATGAAGTTGTACACACAAAATAGAGAATTAGGTATTCTTAAAAGAATATGTTCAACGGGAACATCTTTTTCAAATTATATTATTTGTGAAGTAATATATAATTTCTTAATGGTCTTTATTCCTACAATTTTTTCAATATATATATTTAAATTTATTTTTAATGTTAAGTTTAATGCTTCATATGTAGAGATCATATTATTAACGGCATTAATCACTATATTAGCTATTTCAATAGCATTGTTTATTTGTACAGTAATACAGGACAGTGACTCAGCTATAATGACTGGAAATATAGTAGCACTATTTACCACAATATTATCTGGAGCCTTTATGCCAATAAATTGTGGTGGGTTAATACAAATGACTAGTAATATAATGCCACAAAAAATATTTTTAGATATTGTTTCGTGTGTAGAAAAAAATGGTAATTTATTATATTATAACTTATTAATAATTTTATTAATAAGTATGGGGTTGGTTATATTTTCAATATTATATAATGTGAAAATCATACGAGAGGGAAGATGCTAGATTTTATAGAGTGATACACAAAAATGGGGGAATGATTAGAAATGGAGAAGATTAAATTATTTTGTTTACCATATGCGGGTGGATCATCCAGCAGTTATTATATGTTTAAGAATTACTTAGATAATAATATAGAAATTTGTCCAATTGAATTAGCTGGAAGAGGAATTAGATTTACTGATAAGTTGAATCAAAATTTTGAAGAAGTTTTATCAGATATATTTGAACATGTAAAATGTAAAATTGATTCTACTCCATATGCTATTTTTGGACATAGTATGGGGTCTTGGTTAGCATATGAATTATATAATAAGATTGATGAAAATAAATTAAAGATTCCAATACATTTGTTTTTATCAGGAAGAGGATCACCACTTGAGAAAAATAATAGAATAATATCTAATAAAAGTGATGAAAAATTAAAAGAATTCTTAAAAGAACTTGGTGGGACAGATACAATATTATTAAATAATGATGATGCTATGAATATGTTCATTAGGATAATAAGATCTGATTTTAAGTTGCTTGAGAATTATAAATATAGAGAATATCCAAGAAAAATAAGAAGTAAAGTATCTATTATAAATGGAAGTAGAGATAATTCAATTACTAAGGAAGGTTTGGAGTTGTGGAAAAGATTGATTGATAATCATATAGAATATAAATTTTATAATGGTAGTCATTTTTACTTTAAGAAAAGAGCTGATTTGTTGTGTGACTATATAAATAAAACATTATTAAAGGAGCATTAGTATATGGTGCAAGTTTATGCTGTATCTATAGATAGCAATAATTTGGAACTATTGCTTAATAGCTATATATATTTATTAAATGAAGAAAAAAGAAATAAAATATATAGATTTATGTATATTGAAGATAAGCAAAGAACAATAGTTGGAGACTTATTAATTAAAGCAATCCTTATGGAAAAATTGAATATAAATTACAATAAAGTGGAGTTTTATTGTAATAAATTTGGTAAATTGTATTTAAAAGGATTTAATAATATTTATTTTAATATATCACATTCTGGGAAATGGATAGTATGTGCAATAGATGATGAAGAAATTGGAATTGATATAGAAGAGGTTAAACCAATAGATATAAACATTGGAGCAGTAGCTTTTTCAGATAATGAATTAGATTTATTATCACGGCAGGAAGAGTATAACAAGTTGAATTTTTTCTATAGATTATGGACTTTAAAAGAAAGCTATGTTAAATCAGTAGGAATGGGACTAAATATGCAATTAAAATCATTCTCTATAGATGTAGATAAAGTATATTCGCATAGCAAAATCCTTGATAGATATTTTAGACAATATGTTATAGAAAAAAATTATATTGTATCAATATGTGGATTAAAAAATAAATTTACAGAAGAAATTAAATTTAAAAATATAGAAGAGTTATATAATAAAGTTATTTCACAATCAGATTATTCAGTACAAGCTAGTATATAAGTATATAAAAGGGGGAATTTTGTTAGTAATCCCAAATGTTAAATGGTGCGGGGTAAATTATAAAAAATATAATTAAAACTTACATATGTTGCATAAGTAAAAGGCATAGTTTTTAATTAATCATTTAATTTTAGATATTTTAAAGTGAATCATGAAAAAATCGAAACAAAGTTTTATCTAAATTATTAAGTGAAAATGTTTAATTTTATGAGGAGAGAATTTATATGAATAAAGATTTTATTAATATAATACAAGATAACAGTTATAGATATTTAGAAAAAAAAGCATTTATAAATATTAAAGATGAAGAAATTATTGAGGAGATAACATATAAGGATTTAATGAAACAGGTAATAAAGTTTGCTTCATATTTACAAGCATATGAATGTAAAAATCAAAGGGGATTAATATTTTTATCACCTAGTATTAATTATATAGTAAGCTTTTTAGGTTTGATATTTGCTCATGCAATTGCTGTTCCAGCATATACAATAAAAAATGATGCTGATTATGATGCGATTAAATCCATTCTTGAAAGTTCAAAATCAGAGTTTATTATTACAAACAACGAATGTATGGGTAAGCTTCAAGAATATTTGGGAGATAAAATTGAAGAAATTTGTTTAATAAATATTGATGAAATACTTGCTAGTGATGAAGAATATGAATGGAATAAGGAAATTTATAGCTTTTCTGATATAGCTTACTTACAATATACATCAGGTTCAACAAGAAATCCAAAAGGAGTAAGAGTTACTTACAAAAATATAATTAGCAATGAAGATATAATGGTAAGGGAATTCAAAGTAGATTCTAATGATGTTTTAGTAAATTGGCTACCTTTCAACTATGATATGGGCTTAATAGGAAATATTCTGCTTTCGTTGTATTCAGGTGCTACATGTGTATTTATGAAACCAGAATTATTTATGCAATATCCAATTAATTGGATAAAAGCTATTTCAAAATATAAAGGAAGTATAGTTTTTGCCCCAAACTTCGCATATGAGTTATGTATAAATAATATAAAAGATGAAGATTTAGCTGGAGTTAATTTATCTTGTTTAAAATATGCAGTTAATGGAGCTGAACCAACAAGGAGTAATACATTAGTAAACTTTCAAAATAAATATGAAAAATATGGTTTAAAAAGGAATGTCATAAATGCTTGCTATGGGCTAGCAGAAGCAACTTTAGCTGTTACAATAACTGAATTTCAAACAGAATATAAATCAAAAACATTAAATCCTAAATTACTTGAAAAAGGAATTGTAAAGGTTGAAGAAGTGGGGATTAATGTTTTATCAAGTGGAAAAGTCTTGGAAGGAATAGAATTAAAAATCGTAAATCCAGAAAACTATACTGTTTTAGAAGAAGGAATGATTGGTGAAATATGGGTTGCTGGTGATTCGATAGCTGATGGATATTTTAATTTGGAAAGTGAAACTAAAAATACTTTTAATGGAGAGATAAAGGATAGAAACAAACAGTATTTGAGAACAGGCGATTTAGGATTTGTAATGGATAATTATTTATATGTAATTGGAAGAGTTAAGGATATGATTGTTATTCGAGGCAGTAATTTTTATCCGCAAGATATTGAATGCACAGTTGAGAATAGTGATAAAGAATTAATGGGAGCTTCTATAGTAGCGTTTTCAACTGAGATAGGCAATGAAGAGAGATTAGTAATATTAGCAGAGATTAACAATGAAAATAATGAAATTGAAAGTGTGAATTACTGGAATAAAATTATATATAAAATATTTGAAAATGTAGTTAAAAATCATAAAATCAAGCCACATACAATAACACTAACTAATAAAAATATAATACCTAAAACAACTAGTGGAAAAATTCAAAGACAACTATGTAAGAAAAATTTTATTAATAATACGTTTAAGAGTTATATCTCTAAAGAGTTTATTTAAAAACTCAAAAAATTATATATGGACAATTAATTAATCAATTTTCATAATTCAAAAATTGTTCCTATAAATTAACTACCTAAGTTTGGCACAAACAAAACTATAGTATTTTCCAAGTTATAGTTTCGAAAAAATAAATAAATAAAGGGGAATACCAAGCCTTAAAGTATAATTTTCTTTACAATCTCAAAATTAAGAAAGGCAGGTGCTATCCCATGAGTAATTTTACCCTTACTAATGATAGCTGTAAAGAAAAAACTACTTCCGCCTGGCTAATTTCAGTAATGCAATTTGGACTAAAAGCTAATATATTCAAACCGTTTGAAAGCTTTAAGCTTAAAATGAAACAAGTGAAATATTATATAACAGCAAAAACTTATTATTACTATGATGTCTATAGTAATTGGCAGCGAAACGGCCAAAGATATCAATAAAAAGCTTGGTGCAGAAAAACTAGCGCTCAATATATTCGATTTAGATACCATTCCCGATCAATCCCAGATTAATGAACTTATTAGGCGATTTTGCTAAGAAGAAAAATCAATGCGGTTATCACGGTTATCAATTAGCTTCTGCATTTACTGGCAAGCATTCAGAGAAAGTTGCAATGCTTTTAGATTCTGGTAATTCTCATTGCACTGATCACTATAATGATTTATTAAAATCTATAATACTAAAATATAAAGACCAACCATCTAAGCGTAATTTAATTTTGAGAATCGATAGTGGATTTGGATCAGTGGATAGCGTTAAAAACTGCTCTCAATTCCTAAGCTAAAATTTGTTACTAAAGGATATTCAACTAAAACAGCTAGCAATCTTGCAAAAGACATAGATTATGCTGAATATATTCAAGCGGACAAAGTTGCTTTGGGGTTATGAACTGCCACAAAACAATAAGGCTAGGTATATTATAATTGAAACGTTGTCATCAAAAGGTAAACTAAAATATTCTTTACTCATAACAAACATAAGTAGCAATGAAATGAGTACAGTAGAATTATTTCACTTTTATAGTGGACGTCAAACTATAGAAGCATTCTTCAAGATGACTAAAAATGTATATCATATAAGAAATCTAAGAACATCATAATTCCATAGCATATACGGGTTTCTATGGCTTGTATTCATAACTCATAATCTAAGCCGGTTCAAATATACATACAGTTCTATACGGCACTGAACTAGAGAATATGGCGTTAGAGGTCTAATAAAAACTGTTGGAAATATAAAAGGTTTTATTAAAAGAACTTCTGATGAAATTACAATAAATACTCTGCCGCTAATAAAGTTAGCAAGATTGATTGCCCATGCACTTTGTAATCCTAGATATGTCCGACTGACTTTTGATATTTCAAGTTAAAACAGTTCCTAATAATACAATATAATCTGAAACTGGAAGAGTTATATTTACTCTTTTTAGTGTGAACATTTTTAAAGTTTGTATACTATTTTATAACATACTTATCCTTAATTGTAAAATTAATACAACGTTATGGATAATGCTAACAGGTAATTATATGCAAAGATAGCTTTTACCTTTGTACGAAATCTAAGTAATTAAATCTGCTTCGCAGACAATGTATTTTGTTACTTTCAAAAGATATTTAGAGAGTTAAGTTTTTCATAATTTTATAAAAAATGAAAAGTGTAAAACAATTAATTATTTTGATTATATATGGAGTGTGAATATAATGACATCAGTAGAAAAAGAATATTATATACATTATTACGAAATTAATTTTCGTAAAGAATTAATGATAACAAGTATTATGAATTTTTTTCAAGATATATTTGTCTATACGATCGAATCTAATGGCAAGGGGATAGATTATCTTAAAACTATTAATTCAACATGGATGGTATATAGATGGGAAATAGATATATATAAATATCCAACTTATAATCAAAAAGTAAAAGTAAAGATGACGCCAACAGGATATAGAAAATCTTACATGAATATAATGTTTGAAATATTTAGTGAGGAGGGGGAAAAAATAGTAGAAGCTCTTTCACTATGGGTTATAATTGATACAAAAAGAAATTTACCATGCAAAAATGTATTAGAAAATGCATATGAAGTTTATGGATTAAGTTCTAATAACACAAATATTATTACTATGAGAAAAATTGGATTGCCCCAAAATATTAATAATGAAGAAGTATTTAAAGTTGGATATGGTGATATAGATACCAACGGACATGTTAATAATGTAAAATACTTAAATTGGTTATTAGAATCACTAGCGGAAGATATAGTGAAAGAATATAAATTGAGTAAAATAGAAATTAGTTATAAAAAGGATGCTAAATATAATGAGATAATAAAATCAAGTGCTGAAACAATTACAGAGAAAACAGCAGTAAGATGCGTGCATAAAATAACTGATGGGCAGAATGGAATATTAGTAATAGCAGAAACTTTTTGGGAAAATATTTAATGGGGGGATGATAAATTAACATTAGATTCCTTTATCGTTATATAAAGAGATTATTAATATAATATAGGGACAGGATCAATTAATTTTTGAAGCGCGCCTATTTTATTATTTGATTGTCATCACAAGGTTAACATTTATATGCAAAAAACCTATAAAATAAAATTTTAGATTTAGAGTACACTATAATTAAAGTACTCTAGAATATGTTTATTTAAACCTAGTTTTTAAACTTATAAACAGGTGCTTTTTATAACCAAAAGTATATGGAAATACTCTTTATTATTATTTATTAGGTTGTTGAATAACTAATTTTTACAAATAGTTATCTGAGAAAACATTCTTAGGAATCAAAGATTCCAAGGATATTTTCTCGATTTTATTTCCTGCTGTTTCTTATTAAATTCATCTATTAAATAAGCTAATAAAACCCATTTTATATGGCGTTCGTATCGGGCAGGCCCATGGAGTCTTGGATTTTCTAAGTTATATAAACCTTTTAATACGGAGAATAATTGCTCTATTTTTATATATGTTGACTCCTATAGGAGATTCGAAAAATAAAGCATTTTCATATCGCTTATCAGTGAATGCCTCAATACTCTTAGCTCCACGCATATTTATATCAGTTAATAAACTAAATTCTAGTTTTGTGGCAATTTCAAACCATTCAACTGAATCGTATGCTGCATCAGCAATTACTAAAAAAGGATTATAGATTTTAGCTTCGTACAGTAAATCTGGAACTTGATTATCATAAACATTAGCTGTTGTTAAATTAAAAACTAAATGTATTATAGTATCAGTTACTGTTACGATGCAGTGTAATTTGTAACCTTTATAATATCCTAGACGTGTACCTTTGCCAGATTTAGCTTCGCTATCTTATTTTGAACTTCTTAAGGCAGTAGCATCAACTGCATACAATCTAGTTTCTGGAGCAATAAGTTCAACAAACATAGCATAAATACCATAATATATATGTTTCTCTAAAGTTTTAGCTCTTAATGAAAGTGTAGAATAATCGGGTATTTCATTAAGATTAATTATAGATTGAAACACATAATCTTTTTTTATTTCATATTCAAGTTCTCTTACGCTGAATATACTATGTTTAACATCATATAACATACATGCGACCATTTGCTCGTCTGAATACTTGCGTGGATGGCCTTTAGGATTTTTTATATTAGAATTTAATTTAATAAATGAAATTTTAATAGCTTCAAAAGTTTTATAATTATCATTTTCGATTTTAATCTTTGGTGATATAACCTTATTTGAGTCATTCTTTATGTGATGTAACAGGTTTTTAGCTAAATTATTATACCACAAAGGAATGGATTATTTATTTTTTACAGATTTTGTTTATTTAATAACCTAATTATATATAAAAATATAATTAGTGAGATAAATAAATAGAGTGAAATATTTTTACGTAAAAGTAATTAGACAAATATTAAGGGAGGAATTAATGAATAAAAAGTTATAGTAAACCAGAAAGCCATACAAAAGTAAAGCCTAAGATAATAGAAAGAAAAGAAATTCTAAGTATTGATATTGCTTAAATTAAGAAATGGTCGGAGGAACTAAAAATTCCACCCATATTCCGACTATAAACAAGATATATTATGTTATTTTAAAATACAATATGTAAAGAAGTGATATTTTGATCTGAGGTTTGATTTATTTTCTATGATAAATAGATATAATAAAATATTTTCAGTTATGATTTAATAAAACTATTCAACACACGCCTCACGTTGAAACTGTAGTGAAGCTAATTAAGCAATAAAGCAATCTTAATGTTTCAGAATCATATATAAAAGCTAATTACCACCCATTGTTTTAGATGGGTGGTAATTTAATATCAAAATAATAAACGAAAAATAGTCCAATTTATATTGTATTTACATTGATATTCTATACTCAAAAGAGGAAGGTGATAGATTTGAATAAGATTTTAGTTATAGATGATGATGATTATATCAGAGAGCTTATTTGTACAGTATTAAAAAATGAAGGATTTTCTGTAGCCGAAGCTGTAAATGGAAGGGATGCATTAGAAAAACTTGGGGAGGAAAAAATTGATCTTTGTGTACTTGATATTATGATGCCTCAAATGGATGGCTATGAATTTTGTAAACAAGCACGCAGATATTATGAGGATATGCCAATTTTAATGCTGACTGCCAAAAGCGAACTTTCTCAAAAAGTAAAGGGATTTGAACTTGGCACAGATGATTACTTAACAAAACCATTTGAGATTGATGAGTTGCTTGTTAGAATAAAAGCTCTTTTGAGGCGTTATAAAGTAGCTGCTTCGCGGATTATTAATATTGGTAATTTAGTGATGGATAAAAGTAGTTATACAGTCATTAGTAATAATGAACAATTCGATATACCTATGAAGGAATTTGAACTCTTATTCATGCTTGGAAGTTATCCGGGTAAAACCCTTTCCCGTGACAGGCTCATAGAAGAGGTTTGGGGTCTTGATTTTGAAGGAAACGAACGAACCCTTGACGTTCATATAAATCGTCTTAGAGAGAGGTTTCAGTCTGATATTTACAAGTTCAAAATTGCTACTATTAGGGGTCTTGGTTACAGAGTGGAGGAAGTGAAGTGAGGGAAGGAAACAGGTATTTTTTTTCACTAATACTGATTTTTATTATAACATTACTTGGTCTTACTAGTGGATATTATATTTGTATATTTATTTTCGGTAAGTCAGAAAGCATTCCTCTAGATATAATATTTATTGTTCAAAGCTTAACTTCTGTTGTGATATATTTTCTAGGTTGGAAAGCATTTATATATATGCACTGGCGCTTCGCTAATAAACATAAAAAATTTGATCTTTCACATTTTCCAATATTAAGCGGAGCTGTTGAAGCCATGAACAAGATAGCTTCTGGTGATTTCAATGTACTTGTTAAAACAAATGAACTCGATCCTTTTAATGAGGTAGCAGACAATGTCAACAGAATGGCAAAAGAGCTAGGGTCTTTGGAGAAACTACGCCAAGATTTTATATCAGATGTGTCACATGAAATACAGTCACCATTAACTTCTATATCAGGGTTTGCTACTCTATTAAAAAAAGGAAGTTTAGATAAGGATCAGATATCACATTATGCCAGCATAATAGAAACTGAAAGTAAACGATTATCTAAATTAAGCGAAAATCTATTAAGATTATCTAATTTGGAATCAGAAGACAATAATTTAAACTTAAAGAAATATGAAATAAACAAGCAAATTGAAAGTGTTTTACTTATGTTAGAACCACAGTGGTCGGCAAAAAATATAACACTTGATATTTCTCTTGAAGAAACTATCATATGTGGGGATGAAGATTTATTAAGTCAGGTATTTATAAATTTGCTTAATAATGCTATTAAGTTCACACCAGAAAACGGAAATATTGGCGTTAACTTATGTAGCGATGAAAATTCAATTGTATGTAAAATCTCCGATACAGGTATAGGCATTTCACCGCAAGACCAACCGCGGATTTTCGAGAGGTTTTATAAAGCAGATAAAGCTCGTAACCGTTCTTTGGGTGGAAACGGACTTGGACTTTCAATAGTAAAAAAGATTATTGACTTACATGGAGGGAAAATATCTCTTACAAGTGAAATTGGAAAAGGTACAGAATTTATTATTTGGCTGCCTAAGGTACATGAAAGAAAATAACAAGTCCTAATATTCAGACAGATTGACTTGTTATTTTTTTGATAATGCCCAAATAGAAGCTAAATATGCTCATTATCACAGTCTGAATTAACAGACTGTGACTTTTTGTTTACATTGAGTTTAAGTTCTATTTAAGTTTAGTTTAAATAGCAGCTATATAGTATTTTTGTAGAAACTAAACAGCATTTGGAAATAATATTATTTGGAGGTATAACATGATTGAAACAAAAGGAAAACATATGATGATTGATCCAAGTCAACCTGGCACCGTGCTAAAGATGCATGCAAAGCCTGGAAAAGGTGATGCTTTATTTGAACTTACCAATAACCTTCATTACAACGGTGATCCAGATGGACCTGTAGATTGGATACTCTGTAGAGCGGATGACGATCCGGATACCTTGTGGGCTTTCGAGTTTTACAAGGACGAGGAATCGTTCAAGCGTCACTTCTCCAACCCGAACATCGAAAAGAGTCATGATGAGGTCATCGACCTTCTGAGCGAGATGCCGATGAGAATCGAAGTTCATTCAGCCTTCTCCGGTTACCAACTCAAGGAGGATTGACATCTTTATAACCACAGTCTGAATTAATAGACTGTGGTTTTTCTTTTGGTTTACATTGCGTTTAAATTCCATTTAAGTGCAGTTTAAATTGCGGGAATATACTATGTTTTGTAGAAGCTAAAC
Organism: Clostridium sp. YIM B02569; assembly: GCF_022320765.1. Taxonomy (NCBI): domain Bacteria; kingdom Bacillati; phylum Bacillota; class Clostridia; order Eubacteriales; family Clostridiaceae; genus Clostridium; species Clostridium sp. YIM B02569. The sequence continues at coordinate 160,670 of NZ_JAKJJX010000013.1, forward strand.
GGGCTTTAGAAAGAATATTATTGTTAAGGCAAATTTTATTATTTAATACAATGCGAAAGGAGTTTTTTTATATGGAAAACACAGAAAATATAGATGAAAAATCACTCTACTATCTTGAAAAGGCACCTGTTACAAAAGCAATAATACACATGGCTACTCCTATGATACTAAGTAGTATAGCGTCAGTTGTATATAATATCATCGATGCTTTTTTTGTTGGTAAACTTAATAATACTGCAATGATGGCGGCAGTGATACTGGCACTACCATTTTCATTAGTATTAATGGCAATTGGACAAATGTTTGGAGTAGGTTCTGGAACATATATATCAAGACTTTTAGGTGAAGGCAATACAGACAATACCCGAAAAGTTAGTTCTATTAACTTTTGGTCATCAATGCTTATGGGTATTATTCTTATGATGATATGTCTGCCTTTTTTATCCTCTATTTTGCCGCTTTTAGGAGCAAGTGGCGAAACGTTACAATATACAAGAAATTTTGTTATGGTACTTGTTATTGGAGCTCCAATTATCATTGTTAATATGGCGCTTGACGCAGCTGTACGTGCAGAGGGTGCATCCACTATTTCTATGACTGGTACCATAGCAGGTATTATTATTAATATAATACTTAATCCCTTTTTCATTTTCGTTCTAAATATGAATGTTATGGGATCAGCACTAGCCTCTGTTTGTGGTAATATAGTTTCCGTTTTGTATTTTATATATTATTTGCAAAAGAAGAGTACTGTTCAGAGTTTATCAATCAAGGATTTTAAACCAAGTAAAGAAATTTATGGTGAAATTTTTAAGGTTGGAGTTTCAGCTTTATTAATGAGTGGATTTTTTGTAATCATAAGTCTTCTTTTCAATAATTATTCTATGATTTATGGAGATAGTGTTGTAGCGGGATTTGGAATTGCACAAAGAGTTGTTCAAATTGTAGATTGTATTGGTATGGGCTTTGCGATGGGAGTTGTACCACTAATTGCATTTGCTTACTCTGCAAATAATCAAAAACGTCTCATGGAAATTGTTAAGAAAACTATACTGTATATGCTAAGTTTAACATTAACTTTAGGAGCAGTTCTATTTGCACTCAGGTTACAGATTATTGGCATCTTCAGTATTGACCCAGAGGTTATTGCCATTGGTGAAATAACTCTCATAGCTCAACTTTCCTCAACTATGTTTGCTGCCCTATGTGAATTTTTTACTGGAATCTTCCAAGCTCAAGGTGATGGTGTGAAATCAAATATTATGGCCGCTGTGAGGGGTGTTTTATTTGTCCCTATTCTGATTGTAGGAAACTTAATATTTGCTGTTAATGGCGTTATTTGGGCGATGACAGCTACAGAGGGATTATCATGTCTGATAGGAATAGCGTTATGGCTTATGATTAGTAGGAAAAGCTTACTAGCAATATAAGTTAACCATAACTTTTTAGCTAAACGAAGATAAGTAGAATTGTGGACTTGGATAGTTGTTGTAAGAGTATGCTTTATTAAGTACTAAGAGATTTTTCTAAATATAATTAATTAAAAATCTTCTGACTGTGGATTTATATAGTCAGAAGATTTATTTTTTAACATATTTTTAAGATAAATAGGAATTAATTTATCTTGAAATAAAAGGAGCCCCTAAAGTTAAGGGCCTAGTGAATAGGTTAGAACAAAAAAAGACTATGAATGGAGAGTAACTAAATGAGAAACAAATAACATTCAAGAGGTTTCTTTTAATTATATTAAGGCTGGCTTCAAATAATTCTAAATAGTAATAAATAATTCTTCGCGCTTCAATTAAGGAGTAAAAAATATAGCTTATTGCTGAGCATATTAAGGAAAATAATTATTATGAAAAGTTTAAAACTTAGTGAAATGTAATGATAATGATTGTATAAAAAGTAGATAGATGCTAATTAGGATAATAATCTATGGAAGTTTAATAATACTACATTAACAATAAACGTTAGATAAGCAAAATAAAGTTTTTATTTAAAAGTACGATATATTTAATGTTAAATTTAATATTGAATTGGCAAAGCAGTTGAAAAACTGTGACGCAAAGCTAGAGGGCCTTTTCCTTTTGAAAGGATGGCAGCCAGTTGCAAGTCTTTGCCTATTTGAAATGAATAGGAGGAAAATGAAATGAATGACAAAATTTTAATTTGTGATGATGCTAGATTTATGAGAGTTACTTTAAAGAATTCCCTAGAAAAAGAGGGATATCAAGTAGTTGATGAGGCAGAAAATGGAGAAGTGTTGATTGAAAAATATAAGCAATTAAATCCTGATTTAATACTAATGGATATTACAATGCCTGTAATGGATGGAATTAGTGCACTATCATCAATTATGGAGATTAATCCCAATGCAAAGGTGATTATATGTTCCGCGATGGGACAAGGAGATATCGTTATCAAAGCGATAAAAACTGGAGCCAAAGATTTCATTGTTAAGCCATTTAGAAATGAAAGATTAATACAATCAGTCAGAAGAGTTTTGGAAAACTGATTTCCCAATGTACATATTTAAGGTAAATATCACGCTAACGTATCACATTGTTTATAAATAAGAGTGTGATTTTTTATTATGTAATGCAAAAGATTTGAAAAAACTAGTATAGAGCATACTAGTTTTTTTCGGTTAAATTAGTTTACATGCTGCCTAATATTTTGAGTTTATTGGGACAAATTTATATCGTTTAATACTATTAATTTATTAGTTATTTTATTTTAACAATATATTAAGAAATGATTAATATATTTGACAAAGAACTGACAAGAAAAAATAATAGTATATTCATAAGGAAAGGAGTTTGATATTTATGTTAAGAGAAATTGAAGAATTAAAAATTAAAGATAAAATTACAATAGAAGACAAACAAATGCTTAGAAAAGCACTAGATGGCATAAAGGGATGGAAGTTCAATCCGGTTGCAGTAATTACAAATGGAATTGAAGATTATTATTTTATATGTAGAGTAAAAACAGTAATAAAAGATTTACAAATGAAGATGGCAAAAGTATATATTAAAATACAAGAGGGGAGTAACCCTAGACTGTTAGCAATAGAAGAAATATAATAATTCAAATACATGAATAAATAAAAGCGGAAATAAATTTATATCTATAATGTATAGAAAAGCAATTTCTAAGTAAAAACTGGAGATTAGATTAGTAAATAAAGATATAAAATAGATAGTACAATATCAACAAGTTTTCGAGATAGGCTATGTGATAAAACTAGTCCTATCTTATTTTTATGTGTATTTTAGGCAGACTGATAATTTGTAAATAGATACTGCAGCTTAATAAAGTTTTTTATTCCTAATTCACTTAGTATAAAAGTGGAGAATATATGAATTATAAAAAGCATTGTCATTAAAAGTTAAAGTAGTTTTTATTAGAAACAATTTATTAATGACAATGCTTTCTATATGAAAGATTAAAATATGTTGATTAGGAAGCTAATGATTTTTCTAAGTTCTTTATAAAAGTATTAAATTCATCAGGTTGACGTTTACCTAAAAGTAAAGAAGTTAATGCAGAATTTATTTTTCCAAATATGTTTCTATCACTCTCTATCTCAGTAAAAATGAGTTTAGTCTCATTTTCAGAAATAGGAATAAGTTGATATCTAGTTATAAAGGATTCTCTTCTATTTCTAGCAGTTATTTCGTAGATTTTATCTCTTTCAAATGCAGTTATTTCAACCCTAAATCTTTTATTCTTCTTTTGCTTAGAATAGGTTCCAACAGCTCTTTTTTCTTTAAAGTCAGGAAAGTTTGCCTTTGCAGATTTTACAAAAGTATTAAATATTTTCTTACAAGAGTGATTAATTATAGATTCGGTAGTAAATGTTTTCAAATTGAATACCCCCTATGCAACTAAATTATAATACCAATTATATACTATAAAATTCAATTTTCAAGTTAACATTAGATCAAAATTATATAGTTAAGTGATATTATAGTAAAATTATAATAACTTCTATATCATTAATTCTAAATATACATTTTGTTAATTACTTACTATACAAAATGTATATTTGATTAAAATGTAAAGGGTTTAATAAATGCTAGTAAATACAATGCTTAGGATAAAATTACAAAAAAGAATTAAGTATGGCATGGAAGTTGCTATATTTAATTTGCGAGAGGAGATATTATTATGGATTTAGAAAACAAACTTATAAACATCATTAATACCGAAAATAAAAAAAATCCACTGACTGATGTTCAAATGGCTAAATTCTTGGGTGTGGCTAGAGAATCAATAACCAATTTAAGAAAAGAATTAAACATAGCAAACTCTAGGCAAAGGAGATATCCATATTTAAAGGTGGCAACATCAACTATATTAAAAAAAAATAAAGACATTGCAGTATCTGAGCTTACTAGAGAACTATTGGCCGAAGGATTTGATGTTTCAAGAAGAATTGTTGAAGAAATATTAGAAAAAGATAATTTTGAAGTTAATAAAGTTAAAGTTGAAAAAGAGGAAGTAACAGATCCTTTTGATTGCCTAATTGGAAGTAATGGAAGTTTGAAAAATTCTATCGAACAAGCTAAATCAGCAATTTTATATCCACCTAGAGGACTTACAACACTAATCGTTGGAGAAAGTGGAGTTGGTAAAAGTAAATTTTCTGAATGCATGTATGAATTTGCAAAGAAAAAGAAGGTTATAAAAGAAAACGCTTCGTTTGTTGTATTCAATTGTGCTGATTATGGTGACAATCCACAATTATTATTATCACTCTTATTTGGACATAAAAAAGGTGCATTTACAGGCGCAGATTCAGATGCATCTGGATTAGTAGAAGAAGCAAATGGAGGAGTACTTTTTTTAGACGAGATTCATAGGTTACCTCCAAAAGGTCAAGAAATACTCTTCTCTATTATGGATAGAGGAAAATTTAGAAGATTGGGTGAAGCCAATTCAGAAAGAAAAGTTAATTTAATGTTGATTGGAGCAACTACTGAAAATGTAGAAGCTAATTTACTATTAACATTTAGAAGAAGGATACCAATGGTAATAAAAATTCCTTCTCTGCATGAAAGATCAATAAGAGAGAAGATTGATATCATCTATAATGAATTTCAAGCAGAGTGTAATAGAATAGATGCTAAAATTTTTGTTGATAAAAAAGTAGTAGAAATACTAGCTCTAAAAAAGTTTAGTGCCAATATTGGTCAATTGCAGAATATGATTCAGGTTTTATGCGCAAGAGCTTTTATGACTTTCATAAATAAGGAAGATATAAATAAAGAATCATTGATAATAGATATGAATCAAATATTAAAGATAAATGACTCGTTTCAAGATATAAAATTTCAGGATATTAATAGAGCAGAGATACGAAAATATGTAAAGGATTCTATATTTATTCCATTTATGTTGGAAAATCAATTAAGAGAAGAATCAACAGAAGTTAGTGAAAGCGCGTTTCCAGAGGATATATATAGGCAGATTGAAAGAAAATATTACGAACTTAAGAAGATAGATATACAAGAAGCAGATATTGAAAGTATTCTCTGGGCATTTATACAAAATAGTTTTACAAATATAGAAACTACTTTTAATTATGAAAAATCATTTTCTATGAATGATTTAAGAAGCTTTGTAAGTGAAGATTTATTAGATTTTATAGAAACCTTTATGGAAGAACTAATTAAAGAGAATCCATCATTAGAAATAAATAAAAATGTATTTAAATACTTAGCTATCCATGTAGAGGAAAGCATTAAAAGGATAAGGTTAAAACAAAAGATAATAAATGTAGATAAAATTATAAGCGATACAACTTATGAATATGAAGTAGCTAAAAGATTTGCTATGGGAGTTGAAAAAATAAAAGACATAGAAATACCTAATGATGAAATTATATTTATAGGACTGTATATAAAAGCAGCACTAAAATCTGAAAATAAAAGAGATAAAGTTGGATTAATGATAATTTCTCATGGAAAAATAGCTACTGCTATAACTAATGTAGTTAAGGAACTTTTAGGAATAAGATTTCCTGTAGCAATAGACATGCCTTTAGATGAGAATCCAATCAATATATATAACAAGGTAGTTGAACTATCAAAAATAATAGATCAGGGAAAAGGCGTGCTCTTCTTAGTAGATATGGGTTCATTAAATAATATAGGAGATATAGTTAATAAAAGAACTGGAATAAAATCAAGGACAATGGATAGGGTAGACCTTATAATCGCATTAGAAGCAGCTAGAAAGATTTCAATAGGAGAAGGGAATCTTGATGAAATATACTTTTCTTTAATGAAGGATAGACTCGGACATAGATATTTTATGGAAAGTGTATCAGATAAACCAAAAGCAATAATTTCATTATGTCTAACTGGTGAGGGAATGGCTAAATATATAAGTAAGAATTTAATGGATAAATATAGTGATGTAAACTTCTATGAAATGAGTGCACTAGATGAAGAATTATCAAACAAGATAGTTAAATTAAAAGAAGATAATAATATATTAGCGGTCATAGGAACTATGGATCCAGAAATACAGGGAATAAATTTCATACCGTATGATAAAGAAATCTTAAATAATTTAAATATAGATTCATTAGTAAATAAAAGTGAAGAACTAAAAAAATATGAAAGGATTATAGATGAAGATTTATTGATATTTGAACCAGATATATATTTCAAAAAGGATTTATTGGAGTATGTTTGCTCAATACTTATAAATAATGGAAGTGTAGATAAAGAGTATTTATCATCTGTTGTTAATAGGGAAAATTTAGCTCCAACATATCTAAAGGGAGAAATAGCTGTTCCACATGGAGAGTCTTCATACGTAAACAAGACAAGCTTTGTATTTATCAAGTTAAAAAGTCCAATTGATTGGGGGGTTGGAAATGTAAATATAATATTTATGCCAGTTTTTAAAGCAAATGATAAGGTAATTGTAAAAAACACACTAAAAATTTTAGAGGATAAGATTTTCATAGAAAATATGAAGAATAGTTTAACTGAGTTGGAATTTAAAAATATAATTTTAAACAAGTTTAAAGAAATATAACAAATAGGGGGAATAACAATGAATTCAGATTTAATTGCATTAAATTTAGAAGTAAAAAACAAAGAAGAGGTCATACAGGAATTAGGAAAGAGAATGTTTGAAAAGGGATATGTTAAGTCTACTTACATAGATGCTGTTCTAGAAAGAGAAAAGACGCTGCCTACAGGACTTGATATCGGAGAAATGTGTGTAGCAATCCCGCATACAGATTCTAAGCATGTAAATGAATCTAATGTAGCACTAGCTGTTCTAAAGAATCCAGTAGAGTTTAGAAATATGATAGATCCTAGCAAAAAAGTTGAAGTAATGGTTGTATTTTTATTAGCTATAAACGATCCTGATTCTCAGGTAACTTTGCTAAGCAAACTAATGTCAGTTTTTCAAAATGTGGAGTTATTAAAGCAGATAAAGAATTCATCATCTACAGAGGAAGTAACAAAATTATTAGAATGTATAGGAATATAGTACTTGAAATTATAAAAGATTTTAAGTTTATATAATAAATTTTTGGGAGGAATATATTATGAAAAATGTCAACGTATTATCAGTTTGTGGCTCAGGTACAGTAACATCATCTATGGTCGCAGGAAAAGTTAAAGAAACATTAAAGGAAAAAGGAATAAGCTCTTCTACAACAGAAGCAAGACCAACAGAAGCATTAAATTTAGCACAGTCAGGAAGGTTTGATTTTATTGTTTACACAAGTCCACTACCACCTGGGGATTATAAGATACCAACTATCAATGCATTTGCATGTCTTACAGGAATAGGAGAAGATAAGTTTTTTGAAGACGTATTCAAAACAGTAGACGAACTAAATAAATAGTAAAATATTATTAATAATGGGGGAATTAAATATGTTAGCATTTCTTAAATCAATAATTGACACATTTGGATCAGCAATAATAGTTCCGTTTATTATATTTGTAATAGCAAAAGTTTTCAGAATATCAACTAATAAATCATTTCTTTCGGCTATATATGCTGGTGTTGCCTTGCAGGGCTTTTCACTAATATTGAATTCATTTACACCAATAGTAACACCAGTTATTAATAGAATGGTTGAAAGTACAGGAGTAAACCGTCCAGTGTTTGACGTAGGATGGCAAGCTACATCGCTAGTTGCTTTCTCTTCAAGTGCAGGTATGATATATCTTGGATTAGGAATTCTATTGCAGACTGTATTATTTCTAATAAAGTGGACAGATGTTTTTCAACCATCAGATTTGTGGAATAATTACTCATACATGGTTTGGGGAGCTATGGTTATAGGGGTAACAGGAAGCTTCCCTTTAGGAATAGCATGTATGGTTTTATTGAATCTATACAGCTTACTAATATCAGAATTAGTAGCAAGAAGATGGTCAAATTATTACAGATATCCGAATTGTACAATAATAGCTATGCATAATGTAGAAGCATCAATATTTGCAGTTGCTATAGATCCAATATATAACGCATTAGGATTTAATAAGATTAAACTGAATCCACAACAATTAGAAAAGAAATTAGGATTCTTTGGAGAACCTATGACTCTAGGATTATTTTTAGGAATGTTTATAGGTATATTAGGTAATGTTGCAAGAATAGGAACTATGGAGGCATGGGGAGAAATATTAAAATTAGGTATTGCGACTAGTGCGGTTATGGCTATTTTCCCTAAAGTTGCTAGTATGTTTGCACAAGCATTTTCACCTATAACAGATGGAGCAAGGAAATTCATGCAAAACCAAGGAAATCGTGATTGGTTTATAGCAGTAAACGATGCAGTAGGATATGGTGAACCAGCAACATTGATATCAGGGTTAATATTAATACCATTTATGCTTGTATTAGCAATGATACTTCCAGGAAATCAAGTATTACCTGTAGTTGATTTACTTGCACTTCCATATATGGTTCAAGGTTTAGTTGCCGTATATAACGGAAATATATTTAAAGTTTTACTTTCAGGTATAATATGGTTTGGATTAGGGTTATATGTATGTACATTTACAGCGCCATTGTTCACATCGATGGCAGTTGGTGTGGGTGTAGCTATACCAGCAGGTGCTATGATGATTACAAGCTTTAATATATTAGGAAAACCTTTAATGGGATTAGTATTCTTTGCATTCTTAACAGGAAACCCAGTGTTTATTGCAATTGCGGTGGCAGTATATATTGCTTTATGGGCATTGTTTAAGAAGAATAAAAATGCGATTGTTGATTATTTAGAAAGACAAGCTGTAAAAAATATAGGAGAAGATGGAGTAACTCCTAGTATGGCAAGTTAATATAGAAAAATAAATTAAGTGAAAAGTATTCTGTTTAGTAGATAGTCATAGTTGATCTACTGATCAGGATACTTTTTTATTCTTTAGGAATTTATATTTCAGTAAAATCTATGGAAGATGTACTCCTTAATGGTATAACTTAAAAAAGTTTGATTGAATAGTTTTTATATTTAAAAAAGAATAGAAAAGAAATCTTATTCGCTTTAACAAAGATAGGTCACAATAAAACCATATGATTTTACAATTTATCATAATGTAATGAGTTTTATAAAATGTAATATAAATCAATTTAACACTTTAAATATAAGGCATATAAAGAAATTAAAATTACTTTTTTGTATGGCACGGAAATTGCTTTATATATTTTCAGAAAGATAGAAAGGGGATGTTTATAGTGACAAATAAAATGAAGGCTTCATTATTATATGGAATAGGAGATGTTAGATATGAAATTGTAGATATACCAGAAATTTCATCTAATGAAGTGCTAGTAAAAGTTAAAAATGTAGGTATATGTGGTTCAGATCTACCAAGAAGTATGGTAAGTGGACTTAGTGGAGGAGCAAAATATCCAATTATATTAGGTCATGAGTTCTCAGGTGAAATAAGTGGGGTAGGATCGGATGTCAAAAATATTCAAATAGGAGATAGAGTTGCAGTTGCACCTTTAGTTCCTTGCGGAAAATGTATTTACTGTAAATCTGGAGATTATGGATTATGTACTGATTATCACATTATTGGAACAAGAGTAAATGGAGCTTTAGCTGAATATGTCAAAGTGCCAGCGGATCATATATTAAAATTACCAGATAGTTTAGATTTTGAAACTGCTGCCGGAATTGAACCAGCAACTATAGCATACCATGGACTAGCAAAAGCAGGTATTAAGGTAGGTGACAGTGTAGTAGTTTTAGGGTGTGGGCCAATAGGTCAATTTGCTATACAATGGGCTAAGGTTTTCGGAGCATCTAAAATTATAGCAGTAGATATTTTTAATGAAAAATTGGAGCTTGCTAAAAAGTTAGGAGCTAATTATTCAGTCAATTCAAAGGAATCTGATGTAGTGGCTGAAATTAAAAAGATTACAAGTGGTGGAGCTGATGCGGTAATAGAGACAGCAGGAAGCAAATTTACTCAAGAACAAGCCTTACTTATTTCTAAAAAGAAAGGAAATGTGGTATTTGTAGGAATATCTCATACACCACTACCATTAAGTGAATCAGCAACAGAAAGTATATTAAGAGGAGAATTAAAAATTCAGGGATCTTGGAATTCTTACACACAGCCATATCCAGGGAATGCTTGGCATGCAACCGTTGACTTTATGGGAAAAGGAGAGATTGTATTTAAACCTATGATTTCCCATAAGATAAAACTTGAAGAGGTTGGAGAATATTTAAAGAAGATGGTAAATAGAGAAATTAATTTCAATAAAGTAGTAGTAGAAATATAGGTGGTGAATAGTTATGAAAGAAAATTTAAAGAAAATATCTAATAGCATTAGAATGAACATAATTAAAAGTGTATCAGCAGCAAAATCAGGTCATCCAGGTGGATCATTATCAATTGCAGATATTTTAACTGTTTTATATTTTGAAAAGATGAATATTGATCCTAAAAATCCCAAAGACCCAAATAGAGATAGATTTGTATTATCAAAGGGGCATTCAGCACCAGCATTGTATTGCACATTAGCAGAAAGAGGGTACTTCCCTAAAGAAGAGCTTTTGGGATTAAGAAAATATGAATCAAATTTGCAAGGGCATCCTGATATGAAAAAGGTAATAGGAGTAGATATGTCCACAGGCTCACTAGGACAAGGACTATCAGCAGCAAATGGAATGGCTTTAGCAGGAAAGCTAGATGAAAGTTCTTACAGAGTCTATGCAATACTTGGAGATGGAGAAGCACAAGAAGGGCAAATATGGGAAGCTGCAATGAGCGCTGCACACTATAAACTTGATAACTTAACTGCTTTTCTTGATTTAAACGGATTGCAAATAGATGGATCTAATGAAGAAATAATGAGTATAAGTCCGATTGACGAGAAGTTCAAATCATTTGGATGGAATGTTGTAACCATAGATGGACATTGCTTTGAAGAGATAAGTAAAGCTATAGATGATGCTAAGGATACAAAAGGTAAACCAACAATTATAATTTGTAAGACAGTTAAAGGCAAAGGCGTTTCGTTTATGGAAAATAACGTTAATTGGCATGGATCGGCACCAAATAAAGAAGAAACTGAAAAGGCACTAGCTGAATTAGAAGGAGGGGAAAAATAATGGGAGTAGCAACAAGAGAAGCGTATGGACAAGCATTAAAGGAGCTAGCATTAGATAATAATGTTGTTGTATTAGAAGCAGATTTAGGAAAAGCAACTAAAAGCATTGAGTTTAAGAAAATTGCACCAGAAAGATATTTTGATATGGGAATATCTGAAGGAGATATGATTGGAACTGCGGCAGGTCTTGCTACATGTGGAAAAATACCATTTGCAAGTACGTTTGCTATGTTTGCAGCAGGAAGAGCATTTGAACAGATAAGAAATTCAGTAGCATATCCTAAATTAAATGTTAAGATAGTGGCAACTCATGCAGGTATAACTGTTGGTGAAGATGGTGGAAGTCATCAAGCAATAGAGGACATATCTTTAATGAGAAGTATCCCTAATATGGTTGTATTAAGTCCAGCAGATGTTATTGAAGCAAAAAAAGCAATATTTGCAGCGAAAGAATACAGTGGGCCAGTATATATAAGATTAGGAAGAGCAGCAACTCCAGAAATACACACTGAAGATTATGAATTCAAGATTGGGAAAGGTGAAATCCTAAGAAATGGTGATGATGTGGCTATAATTGCAACTGGAATAATGGTAGCAAAAGCTTTGGATGCGGCTCAAATATTAAGTGAACAAGGTATTAATGCAACGGTTGTTAATATTTCAACTATAAAGCCATTTGATAGTAGCTTAATTGTTGAGGTTGCAAAAAGAGTTGGTAAAATCGTAACAGTAGAAGAGCATAGCATAATTGGAGGGTTAGGTTCAACTGTTGCAGAGGCTTTAATTGAAGAGTACCCAGTAAAAATAAAGAGAATTGGTATAAATGATGAGTTTGGAAGATCAGGTAACGCCGAAGTTTTATTAGAAAAATATAATTTAACAGCAGAACATATAGTTGAAACAGTAAAATCAATTTAAAGGCAGGGATATAGTATGGAAGTTAAATTATCACCTTCAATATTAGGAGCAAATTTCTTAAAACTCGAAGAAACTATAGTAAAACTTAAAAAGCAGGGAATTAAAGAATTACACATAGATATAATGGATGGACATTTTGTACCTAATATTGCTTTTGGAATAGATCAAATTAAGATGATTAAACAAATTGCTTGTGATATAGAATTAGATGTACACCTAATGGTAACAAATCCAGAGATATTCATTGATGCGTTAGTTGAAGCTGGTGCGAATACAATAACAATACATCAAGAATCTTCTCCACATATATATAACTTAATGTATATAATTAAGAGTTTTGGGATAAAAGTTGGGGTAGCGTTAAATCCGGCAACACCAATAAATACATTGAAACATATAAGTCATATGGTAAATAAAATATTAATAATGACTGTAGAACCAGGATTTGGAGGACAAAGCTTCATTGAGCCTATGATGGAAAAGATTAATGAAGTGAGTAATTTCATAAAAAGCGAAAATATAGAATGTGAGCTTCAGGTTGATGGAGGAATAAATTTAGAGAACATAGGTAAAGTTGTTGAAAATGGAGCAACTAATATAGTAGTTGGATCAGCAATATTTAGAGAAGAGGATATTGATTCAACAATAAAAAGATTTAGGGAAGCAATACTTTAACTAAGCTTATAAAGTGAAGGAGCTGAAATACATGATAGCAATAGGGGCAGACCATGGAGGATATAAATTAAAAGAATTTATCAAGGGATATTTAGATAAAAACTCAGTAGAATATATCGATGTTGGCACATTTTCAGAAGACAGTATAGATTATCCTCAGATAGCTATGGATGTAGCAAATAGGGTATCTATAGGAGATTGTGAAAAGGGAATACTTTGTTGTGGAACTGGTGTTGGTATGTCTATCGTAGCAAACAAAATAAAAGGTGTAAGAGCAGCATTAGTTGGAGATTGTTTTACTGCGAAAGCTACCAGAGAGCATAATGATTCTAATGTACTTTGTTTAGGTGGAAGAGTAATTGGCGAAGAATTAGCCTTAATGATAGTAGATATTTGGTTATCCACAGAGTTTATAGGTAAGCATCATGTTAATAGACTCAATCAAATAAAAGAAATAGAAGAAAAATTTAAATAATATATTAATTAGGAGAGTGATTATTAATGTTAGAAGAATTAAAGAAACAAGTTTTAAAGGCAAATTTAGAATTACCAGCAAAGAAACTTATAACTTATACATGGGGAAATGTTAGTGGGATTGATAGAAGTACTGGATTAGTGGTAATAAAACCAAGTGGCGTTGAGTATGATAATATGACTTTAGAAGATTTAGTAGTTGTAGACTTAGAAGGAAACGTAGTTGAAGGTAGTTTAAGGCCTTCATCAGATACACCAACACATTTAGAACTATATAAAGAGTTTGATGAAATAGGTGGAATTGTTCATACACATTCAACTTGGGCTACTATATGGGCGCAAATAGGAAGAGCTATACCAGCTTGTGGAACAACACACGCAGATTATTTTTATGGAAGTATACCATGCACAAGGAAAATGACTAAGGAAGAAATAAGTAGAGCTTATGAAAAGGAAACAGGAACAGTTATAATTGAAGAAATAACAGGAAACAATCCGTTACACTGTCCAGGTGTAGTTGTAAATGATCATGGTCCATTTGCATGGGGAAAAAATGCAGAAGAAGCTGTTCATAATGCCGTAGTCATGGAAGAAGTTGCGAAGATGGCATATTTCACTGAATTGTTGAGTCCAGACAATATTATGGACAAGATGCTTATGAATAAGCACTTTTTAAGAAAACATGGTAAAAATGCTTACTATGGACAAAGCAAGTAACTTCCTTTAAAAGCAAGATAGGAGAATATGCTTATTTTCCTATCTTTTTATCTAGGTTACAGATATATGGAATTAAAGAAGTATCCTTTTTTGCGGGGAAATTATGCATGGACAAAAATAGGGAGGGTTTATTATGCTGCAAGAACTTAAAAGACTACAAAGTGGAACGGATATAAGGGGAATAGCTATAGAACATGAAGGAACTAAAAATCTTGCGCCTAATTTAGTCAATAATGTCGGGTTTGGTTTTGTAGAGTGGCTTAAAAAAACTAAAGGACTCAGTAATAAAAATATAAAAATAGCAGTTGGCATGGATTCAAGGTTATCTGGACCAGAATTGAAAAAATCATTAATAGAAGCTTTAGTTGATTCTGGTTGCAATGTTTATGATTGTGGAATATGTACGACTCCTGCAATGTTTATGACAACTATATTAGAGAATTATTCATGCGATGGAGCTGTAATGATAACAGCAAGTCATCTTCCGTATTACTATAATGGATTGAAGTTTTTTACTAAAGAAGGTGGATGCGAAAAAGAAGATATTGAAAACATAATTGAATGCTCTAACTTAGCAGAAAAGAAATGTACTACTAAAGGGCTAGTTGAAACAATCTATTTCATAGATGTTTATTCAA
>NZ_JAKJJX010000014.1:0-163709 GCF_022320765.1 Clostridium sp. YIM B02569
AAAGTGTGTAAATTAATTAATCTATAAATATATTAAAACCAATTTATTCATTATTATAAAAGTTAAAATTATTGAAAGATATGTATAAAGATGTGTGAAAAGATTAGTGTGAAATAATGTAATTAAAATAATAAATCATTGGTTAGAAATATATTTATAGATTTTTAATAAATGTATATTTAAGAAAGGGAGATTAATATGATTATTAAAAATGTTAATGATAAAGAGTTTAAAAAGTATGGACAAGTACTAAAAAACTATGATTGCACAGAAATAATTGAAAAGATGAAAAGTACACCACTACCAGAAGATGTAATATATGAACCATCAATTAAGGAACTTGAAGAATTAGCTATAGCTAAAGAGTTACAAGATAGAGAATATGGAGAATTACCAATACAAATAGGATACTGTAATGGTAACAACTATATGTTAAATGCAGTAGAATATCATCGTTCATCTGAGATTAATATAGCAGCAACTGATCTTATATTACTTATAGGAAGTCAACAAGATATTGAAGACGATTACTCATATGATACATCTAAAATTGAAGCTTTCAAAGTTCCAGCTGGAACTGCAATTGAAGTATATGCAACTACTCTTCATTATGCACCTTGCAATGTAAATGAAGAAGGTTTTAGATGCGTTGTAGTTTTACCAAGGGATACAAATTTACCTTTAGAAAATAAGGTTGAAAAAAGTGGAGAAGATGCGTTATTATTTGCTAGAAATAAATGGTTAATTGGTCACAAGGATACAGATTTAGGTGATCAAGGCGCATTTATAGGGTTAGTTGGAGAAAATATCTCAATAAAATAGATTATAAATAGAAATTAAAATCCATTAATTTGTTTTGAATCTAAGCAGACATATTGACTCTATGATTTAAATATGTTTGCTTATTATATATAAATCAGCAAAGAAATATAGCTGATATTTACTTGATAATAATAAATTTAAATAAACTATAAGAAGACTTAATAAGCATAAAAATTATTAAATAAACTATAAGAAATAAACTATAAGAAATAAGAAAGACATTATAAATTAAATGAAAAGATTAGAGTAAAATGGAGGAATTAGACAATGAATAATATACCACAAGTAAAATTAGGAATTATTGCAGTAAGCAGAGATTGTTTCCCAATGGAATTATCAGCAAATAGAAGAAAAGCAGTAGTAGAAGCTTTTAATGGAGAAATTTTTGAATGTCAAACAACTGTTGAAAATGAAAAGGATATGAGAAAAGCTTTAGCTGAAGTTAAAGAAGCTGGAGTAAACGCATTAGTTGTATATTTAGGAAACTTTGGTCCTGAAACTTCAGAAACTTTACTTGCTAAAGAATTTGATGGACCAGTTATGTTTGCAGCTGCTTCAGAAGAAAGTGGAGATAATTTAATAGGCGGACGTGGAGATGCATATTGCGGAATGTTAAATGCAAGCTACAATTTAGCTCTAAGAAACATTAAAGCATACATTCCAGAATATCCAGTAGGAACAGCTCCAGAAGTTGCAGGAATGATTTCTGAATTTGTACCAGTTGCTACTGCACTACTTGGATTAAAGAACTTAAAGATAATTTCTTTTGGTCCAAGACCTCAAGATTTCTTAGCTTGTAATGCACCAATTAAACAATTATACAATTTAGGTGTTGAAATAGAAGAAAACTCAGAACTAGATTTATTTGCTGCATTTAATGATCATAAAGATGATCCAAGAATTGCAGACGTTATAGCTAGCATGGAAAAAGAATTAGGTGAAGGAAATAAAATGCCTGGTATCTTACCAAAGCTTGCTCAATATGAAATTACATTATTAGACTGGATGGAAGAACATAAAGGTTCAAGAGAATACATTGTATTTGCAAATAAATGCTGGCCTTCATTCCAAACACAATTTGGATTTGTACCATGTTATGTAAACAGCCGTTTAACAGCTATGGGAATTCCAGTATCATGCGAAGTTGATATTTATGGTGCATTAAGTGAATACATTGGAACTTGCATAAGCCAAGATGTTGTAACATTACTTGATATAAACAATACAGTTCCAGCTGATATGTATGAATCAGAAGTTAAAGGGAAATTTAATTATTCATTAAATGATACATTTATGGCATTCCACTGTGGTAATACAGCAGCTTGTAAATTAACATGTGGAACAATGAAAAACCAAATGATTATGGCAAGAGCTCTTGAACCAAATCAAGAACCAAATATAACTAGAGGAACACTTGAAGGAGACATAGTACCAGGAGATATTACATTCTTCAGATTACAAAGTAATGCAGATGCAGAACTTACAGCTTATGTAGCAGAAGGTGAAGTATTACCAGTTGCAACTCGTTCGTTTGGAGCTATAGGAGTATTTGCAATTCCTGAAATGGGAAGATTCTATCGTCACGTATTAGTAGAAGGCAGATATCCTCATCATGGAGCAGTTGCATTTGGACACTTTGGAAAAGCTGTTTACAACTTATTTAGATATTTAGGTGTTAAAGAAGTTGGATTCAATCAACCAAAAGGTATGCTTTACAAAACTGAAAATCCATTTGCATAGTTTAAAATTTATAAATATCTAAATAATAACTTAGAATTATGCGATAGCTTACCGAAATCATAAATATTTTGGTTACGAAAAGCTATGAAAATGTCGCTGAAGGTTCTAAGCAGCAGGTTGTATCCACTTTAGCATGCTCCAACTTTCAGTTTGACAAGCTAAAATGGAATAACCTACAGCTAAGAACCTTTAACAGCTCATTTTCATATGTTTTCTCCACAAATATATTTATGATTTCTAGTGAGGATATTAACTTAAAGTTTTAGCAACTTTGTAAATATGTTCACCTAATGAATCTAATTCTTAAGTTTTTTATTTATAAAGATAAGTCATTAACATATAATTAATTCTGTTTATATAAAGATATAGGCTGAAAGCATAATATTTATAGCTTTCAGCCTTTGTTTTATGTATTTTCTTAGAAGTGTATAAGGGGGAGACTCTAGATTTGTTTGTTATTAATTGTTAAATTCTCAATATATTAATAAGTTTTGTGATAAATATAAAAAAATATCAATAAAATATTGACAAATGGTAGTACTATAAAATATAATAAGACATAGATAAAGCAATGGAGCATTTATTTTATATAGGTGTTTTATTGCTTTTTTTTATTTATTATTGCTGATATATCAGTGGGATTTCAATGAATTTCAGTGAAAGGAGAGATAAATCTGTGTCAAGCTGAAAAGTCGTATGCTAAAGAAATATATAAGCAAATTAAGTTAGATATTTTGAACCAAAGAATAAAGGATGGCGATTTTCTTACATTATCAGAATTGGCAGATAAGTACAATGTGAGTAAAACACCTGTAAGAGATGCGCTAGGAGCGTTAGAGATTCAAGGATATCTTAAATCTTTACCTAGAAAAGGTTATTTAGTAAAACCTATAACACAGAAAAATATAAGAGAATCTTTTCAAATGAGATTTATTTTTGAAAAAGTAGCTGTAAGTTTAGCAGTTAAACTGGCTAGTGATTCGGAATTGCAAAATATAATGCAATTAGCTGCGAAATTTCCAGAAGTCTCGCAGGAAAATGAGATTGCACGGTTTAATGAGTTAAATGATATGTTTCATATGTCGATCATAAAGGCAACTCACAATTCTCTTCTAATTGAAATGTGTGAAGGAGTTATGGAAAATTTATCACGGATACTAATGACAGATAGCAAACATTTAGAGTTTGTGAATGAAAAAGAAGAACATATAAATATAGCAAGAGCACTGATTCATAGAGATAGTAAAACTGCAGAAAAACTTATAACGGAGCATCTTCTACATTTAGAATCAAGAGTAAATACTAATGAAAGCATTATAGTATAAGAAGTAAAGTTTAGGGTAAGCTTTTAGTCAGAAGAAAAGTTTTGCTTTTTGAATGTAAAGGTATGATA
Source organism: Clostridium sp. YIM B02569 (assembly GCF_022320765.1). Taxonomy (NCBI): domain Bacteria; kingdom Bacillati; phylum Bacillota; class Clostridia; order Eubacteriales; family Clostridiaceae; genus Clostridium; species Clostridium sp. YIM B02569. Next base: position 3,956 of record NZ_JAKJJX010000014.1, read on the forward strand.
AGAACTTCTATATTTACAAAGAATGTGTAAAAATTTTAACTTATTATAAAATAAAAATTATTAATAAATACTTTTTTAATTAATTAAGGGGGAAAAAAAATGAACAAAAAATCGTTAGTAGGAATTGTACTAGCATCAGTTATGACAGTAGGTATAATGGCAGGTTGTGGGTCATCAAAAAATGATTCAGCAAAAAGTGGTGATGGAAACAAGAAATATGTAATTGCATGTGATGCTAAATATGCACCATTCTCTTTTGAGGAAGATGGAAAATATAAAGGTATAGATGTAGAACTTTTAGATGCAATTGCAAAGGAAGAGAAATTTGAATATGATTTAAAGCCAATGGACTTTAATGGAATTATTCCTGGACTTACATCTAATCAATTAGATGGTGCTATTGCAGGAATGAGTATTACAGATGAAAGAAAACAATCTTTAGATTTCTCAGATGGATATTTTGTTTCAGGGCTATCATTAGTTGTTAATAAAGATAACGCTGATATAAAAGGTGCAGACGATATAAAAGGTAAAAATGCATCACTTAAAAAAGGCACAGCAGGAGCAAAATTTGCTGAAGACAATGAATCAAAATATGGATTAAAGCTAAACTATTTTGATGATTCTCCATCAATGTTCCAAGCTGTTGAAAATAAGAATTGCGATTTCTTATTAGAAGACTATCCTGTTATTGCATATAAAATTAAGGTTGATCCTGATTCAAAATTAAAAATTGCAGGAGAGAAGCTAACAAATGTTGATTATGGATTTGCAGTTAAAAAAGGTGAAAATGCAGACTTATTAAAGAAATTCAATGAAGGTTTGAAAAAATTAAAAGAAAATGGGCAATATGATAAGATCGTTGATCAATATATTGCTAAATAAATAGTAGATAAAATATGAACTACTAATGATTAAAATAAGCTATGAGTTTATTTTAAATAAAAAGCTATGAACTTAGGAGACGATGTTTCTAATTTATAGCTTTTTCCTATTAAAATTGAATTTGAAACTGAAATAAAAACTTAATTCATAAAATGAGTATTAAATATCAAAAATGAAGGAGAATGCATCACTTGATTCATAATTATGAATACATAGCTTTTATAAAATCTTTGTTTTGAAACAGTAAATATTGCCTATAAACGCGCATATATATTAGATATAATTATTTTATTATATGGCTTGTTATATTTATACATATACTTAATGCATTGACAGTTTTTGAATTAAACTATATAATAAGTTTCATAATGAAGTAAAAAATTATTTGAAATTTATTGTGTGGAATGGTTTTTCCAGAGTGCAATAAATTAGATTTTTTAATTAAAATTAAATAAATATTGCAAAGGGGCAAGGAAAAATGAACAAAAGATCATTATTAAGTATTTTATTAGCATCAGTAATGTCTATAGGGCTAATGACTGGATGTGGTGCATCAAAGAGTGATACAGGATCAGGTGAAGGAAATAAAAAGTATGTTATTGCATGCGATTCAAAATTTGCACCATTCTCTTTCGAAGATAATGGGAAATATAAAGGAATAGATGTAGAACTTTTAGATGCAATCTCAAAAGAAGAAAATTTTGAATATGAATTAAAGCCAATGGATTTTAACGGAATAATTCCAGGTCTTACAGCTAATCAATTGGATGGAGCTATAGCAGCTATTACTATAACTGATGAAAGAAAACAAACATTAGACTTTTCTGATGGGTACTTTGTATCAGGGTTATCAATAGTTACAAATAAGGATAACACTTCAATTAATGGAGTCAATGATTTAAATGGAAAAAGTACTTCAATAAAAAAAGGAACAGCAGGAGCAAAATTCGCTGAGGATAATGAAGCTAAATATGGATTAAAGCTAAATTATTTTGAGGATTCTCCATCAATGTTCCAAGCTGTTGAAAATGGAAATACTGATTTCCTAATGGAAGATTACCCAGTTATTGCGTACAAGATTAAAGTGGATAGTGGAGCAAAATTAAAAATTGTTGGAGATAAATTAGATGCTGTAAATTATGGATTTGCAGTTAAAAAAGGTGAAAATCAAGATCTATTAAAGAAATTTAATGAAGGATTAAAGAAATTAAAAGATGATGGAAAGTATGACCAAATTGTTGGTCAATATATAGGAAAATAGTAAGGAGAATTAAAAATGGAGATTTTTCAACTACTAAAAGATAGTCTACCTAGTTTATTAAGCGGGCTTTCAGTAACAATAGAAGTTGCAGTAATATCATTAATATTAGCAGTTATATTCGGGATAATTTTAGGAATATTTAGCATAAGTACTTCAAAAATTTTAAAAGGTATATCTACAATATATATCTACATTGTCCGTGGAACACCACTTATGGTTCAAGCTTTATTCTTATATTTTGGTGTTGGACAGGCATTTGGTATAAGATTTGACCCTATAGTTGCAGGTGTAATAACTCTTACTGTAAATGCATCAGCTTATATGGCTGAAATATTTAGAGGCGGAATACAGGCTGTAGATAATGGTCAAATGGAAGCTGCAAGAAGTTTGGGACTTAATTACTCAAAGGCTATGAGAAAGGTTATTTTACCCCAGGCTGTTAAGATTATGATTCCATCTATATTAAATCAATTTATTGTTACATTGAAGGATACATCAATATTGACAGTTATTAGTATAAGAGAACTTACATCATCAGGCCAAATTATTATTGCAAGAAATTTTAAGGCACTTCAGATGTATGCAATTGTAGCTTGTATGTATTTTATAGTAATAACAATATTGACTTTAATATCAAGTTATATAGAAAGGAAAATCAGCTATGGTAATAAGCGCTAAGAATCTTAAAAAACGTTATGGACAATTAGAAGTTCTTAAAGATATATCAGTAAATGTTACAGAAGGTGAAGTTCTTTGCATTATAGGCCCTTCAGGATCAGGAAAGAGTACTTTTTTAAGATGTCTTAATGGTTTAGAAGAAATTCAAGCAGGTAGTATTACAATACTAGGCCAAGAGCTTGTGAATAATAAGGACATAAATAAATTAAGAGAAGAAATCGGAATGGTGTTTCAATCTTTTAATTTATTCCCACACCTAACAGTTCTTCAAAATATGTTATTAGCACCTTTAGAATTGAAGAAGATGAACAAAGCTGAAGCAACTGAAAAAGCTCTTTCATTATTGGACAAAGTTGGATTAAAAGATAAAAAAGATGTTTATCCAGATACTTTATCTGGTGGACAAAAACAAAGGGTTGCAATTGCCAGAGCTCTTGAAATGAATCCTAAGATAATGTTATTTGATGAACCAACTTCTGCACTAGATCCTGAAATGGTTGGTGAAGTGCTTAAGGTTATGAAAGATCTAGCTCAAGAAGGAATGACAATGGTTGTAGTAACTCATGAAATGAATTTTGCTAGAGATGTATCTGATAGAGTTATATTTATGGATCAAGGATATATAGTTGAAGAAGGTCCTCCAGAAGAAATATTCACTGCACCTACTAGTGATAGATGTAAAGAGTTCTTAGATAAGGTAATTAACAATTAAAATTTATTATATGAGAAATAAAGAGCATTGTTTCAATTTCAATATTTAATGATATTGAGAAACAATGTTCTTTTTATATATTTTTCATGGTTTTTTACTTGATTTATTTATTAATATGCTATAATTTATATTTATTAGGTATTATAAGTAGAATAATAAATCTAAACATTAACTCGTTAAAATATATAAAGAAATACATTATATTTTCGATTTACTTGTTTAGAAAATATGGCACATAGAAATTGGGGAGGATAAAAATGATACAAATTAATCCGAAAAATTCTGAATTAAAAAATATAATAATTCTAGCTACTGGAGGAACTATAGCTGGTACGGGAGAAGAGGGGAAGACTACTAATTATACAGCAGGTAACATAGATATAGAAGTACTAGTTAGTAGTGTCAGAAACCTTGATAAAATAGCTAATATATATGGTGAGCAGATTGCTAATGTTGATAGTAATGATATAACTATGAATCATTGGTTAACTCTTGCTAATAGAATAAATGAACTTTCAAAGCAAGACGATGTGGATGGCTTTGTAATAACACATGGTACTGATACATTAGAAGAGACAGCATACTTTTTAGACTTAACAGTTAAAACAGATAAACCAGTCGTATTGACAGGAGCAATGAGACCGTCAACAGCAACAAGTGCAGATGGACCTTTAAATTTATATCAGTCAGTAGCATTAGCTGCTAGTGATTTATCTAGAGGGCATGGGGCCATGGTTGTTTTTTCAGATGGAATTTATAGTGGAAGAAATGTTCAAAAAATCAACACTTTTAAAACAAATGCTTTTAACTCAATTGAATTTGGATGTCTTGGTTACATGAGGGATAATATACCATTCTTTTTTAATAAGTCAATAAAGCCACATACAATTTATTCACAATTCGATGTTACAGGATTAACTGAGCTGCCTAAGGTTTCTATCGCATATTTCCATATTGACGCTGATCCTTCGATTATTGACTACTTTGCTCAAAACTCAGAAGGAATTGTAATAGCAGGTGCGGGAAGTGGTACTTTCAGCTCAAATTGGTTGGAAGAAATCAAGAATCTTGAAACAAAGGGTATTCCAGTTGTGAGATCTTCAAGAATAGGAAACGGTATAATATTAACGGATTCAACTATAGATAAATACTCAAATTGTATTCCAAGTTATACATTATCACCTCCAAAATCTAGGATATTACTTACACTGGCACTTACTAAGACTAAAGACTACTCTGAAATAAAAAGAATATTTGCAGAGTATTAATTCAAATATTATAAAAATTTCAACTAAATGTAGTTTGGTATAAAATGTTTCATAGATCTCATACGAATTGGAAAAGTTATATTTAAGGTGAAGATGGTTTATAAAAATACTATCTTTACCTTTTTATTTATAGATAACCCAACTACAATCTATACTTATGCGTATAACTCACCGAAATGAATAATATACTTTTGTTCCAGTTTCTAGGTTATTTTGATGGGTAATTCTAAGGCTATAAAGTTGCACCCAAAGTGCTAGCCTCAAAGAACAAGCGCTCACAGAGAAAGTTCTGCTTACCAAATGTAAAATTTGGAGCATCACTTTTTGAACTAGCGCATTTGGAATAGTTCAAAGGAAACTCGACTCACTTCGTTCACTGAGTAATTTCAATTGACCAAATCATAGATTTGGAATTTCAATTAAGAATTACATCCATCATAATTACCAATGAAACATTCCACAAAGTATATCACTCATTTCTGGTTGGAATATATTGCATAGTCTAGGTATAGTTTATGATTGTGTTATCTATATAGGTATCCAATTTAAGAATTCGACTTATTAGATGAACAGATTTACAAAATTGCTAGAATTTTAAGCTCATATCGTTACTAGAAATCATAAATATATTTGTGAAGAAAACATTTGAAAATGAGATGTTAAAGGTTCTTAGCTGTAGGTTGTTCCATTTTAGCTTGTCACACTAAAAGTGGGAGCATGCTAAAGTGGATACAACCTGCTGCTTAGAACCTTCAGCGATATTTTCATAGCTTTTCGGAATCAAAATATTTATGATTTCGGTAAGTTATCACGTAAATACAGTTTTAAATTTAGATATTAAGAAATATTTTAGTCATCAAATAAAAGTTCGTATTCATATAATAAATGAAATCAATATAATGTTATAGGGCTTTTTATATGAAAGAACAATGCACAGAAAGCAATGACTTTTTTAAGAGATTATATAAAACTGGTAAATTAATTGAATTTGATGAAAAATCTAAAATAGTGTTTATAAGTGATGTTCATAGGGGCGACGGCGGGTATGCTGACTCTTTAAGACAAAACAGAAATATTTATAAAGCTGCTCTTGGATTTTATTTTGAAAATGGATATACTTTAATTGAATTAGGTGATGGTGATGAATTATGGAAAAATAAAGATTGTTTAGATATCGCCTATAATTATAAAGATGTTTTTTCAATGCTTAATGACTTTTATGATGATAATAGGTTGTGCTTGGTATACGGAAATCATGATATAGTAAAAGCTAACCCAGAATTTATAAAACGGCAAGAAAGACTTTTTGCAAATGCCGGAAATGGCTTTGGACGTGAGATGATAAACTTATATTCTAATATAACTTTTTATGAAGGTGTTATACTTAGATATATGCCATCAAAAGAGGATATAATTGCATTCCATGGGCATCAAGTAGATTTTATTAATTGTGAGATGTGGAAAACTAGTAGGTTTCTAGTAAGACATGTATGGAGATTTATGGAGGGAGTTGCAGGGTTTAAACCTCCAACTAGCCCAGCAAGCAATTATGATAAAGGAACAAAAATAGATCATATACTTGGACATTTAGCTCGTAAGGAGAAAAAAGTTATAATCTGTGGGCATACTCACAACGATATATTTCCTGAAGCAGATGAGGGGATTTATTTCAATGATGGCTGCTGTGTGTTTCCATCAGCAGTAACTTGTATTGAATTAACAGGTGGTAAAATATCATTAATTAAGTGGGCTATAGAAGTTGATAGTAAAGATGTTTTATACATTAATAAAACTATAATTGGAGGTCCTGAAAATTTAGAAAAGTACTTTTATTATGCAAAACAGTTTTAGCATAGAATAACGTTTAAAAAGGAGATTATATATGAAGTTTATTGATTTACATTGTGATACTGCAAGTAGAATTTTTTATGAAAAGTTAAATCTTAATCATAAGAAGTGTAAAGTTAATATTGAAAATTTAAAAAGAGGCGAAAATTTAGGGCAGGTTTTTGCATTTTTCATAGAGAAAGAATCAATTGAAGATCCATATGATGAATTTATAAAATTATATAATAGCTTTACTCAAGAAATAAGTAAAAATACAGGAGAGATAGAAATTGTAAGAAATACAGCTGAGCTAAAAAATGCTGAAAAATCAGGTAAGATTGGAGCTTTTTTATCCATAGAAGAAGGAGAAGTCATTAAAGGAGATATACAAAAGCTGAGAACTGTATATGATATGGGAATTAGGATCATAACAATTACTTGGAATTACCAAAACTCATTAGGATATCCTAACGCAGGTTATACTTATAGAAATAAAGGATTAACTAGAAAAGGAGTCGAAGTTATTGAAGAATGTGAAGCCTTAGGAATAATTCCTGATGTATCTCATTTATCAGATGCTGGATTTTATGATTTGATTAGAATCTGTAAAAAACCATTTATAGCTTCACATTCTAACGCACGTGCGATTACAGATCATCCTAGAAATTTAGATGATAATATGATAAAATTGTTAGCTGAAAAGGGTGGAGTAATGGGAATAAATTTTTGCGCTGATTTTTTGGGAAATGAAAGTGTATCTTCAATAGAAGAAATGATTTGTCATATAAAACATATTAGGAACATTGGAGGAATTGATGTACTTGCCCTTGGAAGCGATTTTGATGGAATACACAATGAGGTGGAAATAGAAAACGCTTCAGAATTTAATAAATTATATTTGGCACTTAAACAAAATAATTTTAAAGAATCAGAGATAGAAAAACTATTTTATAAAAATGTCCTAAGGGTTTTTGAAGAAAACTTTAAATAATAAAAATTTTTATATATGCTGCAATTCACAATTACGGCCAAAATTTTTGAAATATATGTATTATAAAAAAATTTAATTTATAAAATATTATCTTAAATTATCAGTCAATACAAACTAAATAATTTTATGAAGAGTGAATATGTTATTTAGAAGTTATATAGTAGAATACAATGAAAATTTAAAAGGTGGTGAATTTGTCAGATATTCAGTTATATAATATCTGACTAAGGTTTGTTATGAATAAATTAAGGGGTAAAGTTGCACTAATTACAGGTGCATCAAGAGGCATAGGAAGAGCTATAGCAGTAGAACTCGCAAAGGAAGGGGCAAGCGTTATAATAAATTACTATACTGATGACGAAGGTGCAAAGGAAACTTTGGAAGAAATAAAGAGTATAAACGGCTATGGAGTTATAGTAAAAGGAGATATATCAGCTTTCGATAATTGCCAAATGATAGTTGAAGAAGTTTTAAAAGTAATGGGGAAGATTGATATTCTAGTAAACAATGCAGGCATAAGTCATATAGGCTTATTTATGGATTTAACAGAAGAAGAAATAAGCAGGATATTGAATACAAATCTTTTAGGAGCAATTTATTTAACAAAGAATGTCCTAAATAATATGATTTCCAGAAAAAGTGGAACTGTCATAAATATTTCTTCTATGTGGGGAGAAGTTGGAGCCTCTTGTGAAGTGTTGTATTCAGCTACAAAAGGCGGATTGAATTCATTCACAAAAGCACTTGCAAAAGAAGTAGCGCCTTCTAATGTAAGAGTAAATTGTATAGCTCCAGGAGTAATAGATACAAAAATGAACTCATTTTTAGAAGGAGATGAAAAAAAATCCCTAGAGGAAGAAATTCCTCTAGGAAGATTTGGACTTCCAAGTGAGATCGGTAAAATTGCTGTATTTTTATCTAGTGAAGATTCATCGTATATAACAGGGCAAATAATAAGAGCAGATGGTGGATATATTTAATGTATATCCGCTTAATCTTCTTCACCTTCAGGTGATACTATTTTCTCCAAGTAAAAATAAAATTCTACACCATTATTGATGTTCTGTAAATTAAACTCACTGTTATGAAGACGTAGTATATTTTTAACTATTGATAAGCCAATTCCAGTACTGTTCTTTTGAGTTCTTTCTCTAGATTTATCTATTCTATAGAATTTATCAAAAAGTTTGCTTATTTCAGCCTCAGGAATAACTACGCCAATATTTTGAACAGATATTTTAAACTTGTCTAGACCTTCTTCAATATTTACGTTTATGTCATTGCCAGGAGGAGTATATTTAATTGCATTTGTTATAAGATTAGTTAAAACCTGCTCCATTTGAAATGGATCTGCATAAACATAGCTATAAGGTATTGATGAATTAAAGTTTACATTGAACTTATTTTCTTCAAAGTCTAGCTTATGCTTCTTTAATATTTTATTAATTAATCTATTAATATTAAAAGATTCAAAATTTGGTTTTATAATCCCAGATTCAAGTTTTGAAAGTTCTAGCATATTAGTGACTAATACAGTCATCTTTTTTGACTCATCAATTATAGTTTCTAAATATAAATTAGCGTCTTCGCCAGATACAATACCATCTTTAATGCCTTCTGCATATCCTTCTATAATTCCTATTGGGGTTTTTAGTTCATGACTAACGTTAGATATGAAATCTTTTCTCATATCTTCTAATTGTCTTTCTTTTTCAATATCATCTTTTAATTTCTTGTTTTTTTGCTGTAAATCTACTAAAGCAGCTTGTAGATTTTTAGATAAAAAATTTAGCGATTTGGCAAGGCTTCCTATTTCATCATCTCTATCAGCTTCACAAACTTTTGCTGAGAAATCCATATGAGATATTTTGTTTGCTGTATTGGTTAAGTTTACAAGAGGCTTAGATATAAGGTTAGAGTAAATTGAAGAAAGTATTATTGATATAACAATCAATCCAAAAAACAAATATACAAAAAATTCACTCATAACTTCAGAGGCTTCCTTTATTGGCTGAATTGAAGCAACGCAAAAAATAAGACTATCATTTTTGGTGGTTATGGACATAGGGCTAATTACACCAATCTTACTTAAGCCGCTGCTCTCATTGGTAAAAGTTGTATACTTGGTTTGAGAATGAGTAATAACATCATTAATCAAATCGCTATTATTTATTAATTCTTTACCAAAAGAAGTTAAGGTATCAAAACTCTCCTTATCACTATAAATATTGTTAGAAAAATATTTTATATCTCCATTTGTTGATGTAATGATGATTTTAGCATTATTATCATTCTCAAATTTTTGCAAGGCCTTATACAAATCAGCATCATTGTCAATATGAAGTGAATATAAATCATGAAACTTATTAACTTCTTTAACTAATGAAATTGTTTTTTTGTAAGAATAAAAACTTTCAAAGAAAAAAGCTTGTGCAAAGTAAGTTATGAACATTAATGCAAGAACAAGGCCTAATGTTATGCTAAATAGCCTTTTAGATAAACTACGCCTCATTTATTTAACCTCAAATTTATAGCCGCTGCCACGAACTGTAATTATATAATTAGATTTATCTAACAGCTTTTCACGAAGTCTTTTAACGTTAGTGTCAACTGTACGTATATCTCCATAGTAGTCAATCCCCCAAACATTATCCAATATATTATCTCTACTTAAAGCAATTCCTTCATTAGTAACTAAGTACATTAAAAGTTCGTACTCTTTTGGCGATAATATTATTTCTTTGCCATCAATTTTTACTTCATGCGAAAGTTTGTTTATAGTTAAACCGTTAAAATCTTGAAAGCTCGAATCTAAGTCTTCTCTAGTTCTTTTTAGAAGCGCCTTAACTTTAGCGATTAAAACTTTAGGACTAAAGGGTTTTGTGATATAATCATCGGCTCCATAATCATAACCTTGAAGTTTATCCTCTTCTTCACCTTTTGCAGTAAGTAAAACTACAGGAACTGTAGAGACTTCTCTCAATTTTTCCAACATAGTTAATCCATCCATAACAGGCATCATAATATCTAAAAGTACCAAATCAATTTTTTGTGTACTAAATACAAATAATCCTTCTTCGCCATTTGAGGCTTCAAAAACATTAAAATCTTCTTTTATTAAATAATCTCTAAGTAAAAATCTAATTCTTAGTTCATCTTCAACAATTAAAATAGACTTTCTCATAACATTTCATCTCCTTATATATGAACGTGTAAATTCATACAATGCTTATAATAACATAATACCTTACAAATAAGGCAATTCTATTACAATTATATATCACATTGTACAATTTTTTGTGTCCTAAGCGCAATATAATATTGCAAAAATAATCCTTTATCAAAACTCTAAAAATATTACAAGAATTTTGGTTGTAATTGTGAATTGCAATATACATATTATATTAAGTTTAGCATATAAAGATCAATATGTATGTTATAATAGTAAATCTACATTTAAGATTGCAATAAAACAAGATCTAAGCAGGACTAAAATCTGCAAGCTCAATTACAAGGTATATATTAAATTCGTTATAGTATAATAATGTAAATACGCTCATATATTATATTGGATAATAATTATCTATAAATAATAAATTTATAATGATTATCATGAATTTGGAAGAAATAAAAAAGATTTTTAAGAATATACGTCACACATCTTGCATGGATAATAATACTAATTTTGAATTGGAACATATATTTGTGTTATTATATAGATGTATAGATTATTTTTGATTATAGAAATTTACTTTTGTTTTGTGATATGATTATGAATGGCATATTTATACTTTAAAACGTGATTAGCATTACTAGTGTTATTTTAAATGAAAAGATCGCAAAGTATCAGGATATTTGATATTTAATTAGGAGAATAGTGAATGATAAAATTAAATTTTGATGTGAAGAGACATACACTTGAAAATGGCTTGGAAGTAATAACTATTAAGAAGGATACTCAAATTGCATCTATTAATATAGGAGTTAAGGTCGGTGCTCTATATGAGAATATGAAAGAAAAAGGTATAAGTCACTTTATTGAACATACTTTGTTTAAAGGAACCATCAATAGAACTGGTGAAGAGTTAAATGATGAATTAGAGGCTTTAGGTGGAGAATATAATGCTTATACAGATTATGATGTTACGGTTTATACGATTAGCTGCTTGATTGAAGAATTTAAAAAAGCAACAGAGCTTTTGGCTGATATGATTGTAAATCCAACATTTGATAAAAATGAAATAGAAAAAGAACGAGGTGTAATTTTATCAGAAATAAGGATGAGCAAAGATGATATAGAGGATTTTAGTTTTAAAAATGTAAATAAACTTGCATTTAATAAAAGTGCTTTGAAATATGAAGTTACCGGACTTGAAGAGAATGTTTCTGGATTTACCAGAAAGAAATTGATGTCTTTTTATAAAAGGTACTATACACCAAAAAATTCTCTTATAACTATGGTATCGCCTTTAGAGCATGATGAAGCTATAAACTTAGTGAAAAACTATTTCAGTCAATGGGAAGGGCAAAAGCCGGAACCTATAAATATTATAATAGAAAAAAATAAAGAAATAACAGGAATAAGTTATAAGAAGGATATAGAGCAAAGCACTATAGTCTATTTATATACCTTCAATGATTTAGAAAAATCAAATGAACTTCCACTAAGAATTTTGAATCATAGACTTGGGGAAAGTTCGAATTCACTTCTTTTTAGAGAAATTAGAGAGAATAGGGGATTAGCTTACGATATTTATACTCATTTAGAAATAACCAATAATATAAAAACTCTCTATATATACACAGCAGTTAGTGAGGAAAACATTGATGAAGCTAAAGCGGCCATTGAGGAAACAATAAAAAGCGTAGTTGATGGAAAGATTCAAATAGGAGATAGAGATTTAAATATAATGAAGAAAGTCCATAAGACAGCTGTAATATCAACATTGGAGGATTCATCTGAGTTATGCAATTACATGCTTCATCAGGCATTAGAGGGCGAGGACATATTTGAATTTGTTAAAGATATGGATCGATTAAATATGGTGGATATATTAAAGATTAATGAAGTTGGAAAAAAAGTTTTAAAAAGCCCAACGATACACATATTAAAGTCTAACTAGTAAATTAAATAATAAAAAAGGTGAAAGTTTTAACTATGGCAAAAATAACGAAAATAGAAATTCAAAAGAGAAACAAAGAAAGAGTTAACTTATTCTTAGATGGTGAGTATGCATTTTCTATTTCAGCAGAATTGGTTTATAAAGAAAGTCTTAAAGTAAATAGTGAAATAAATCCTGAAAAATTGAGGACACTAGCAGAAAGTGAAAACTTTATGAGGTGTAAGGAATCTGCTTTGAGAATAATAGAAAAAACATATAAAACCGAAAAAGAGGTTAGAGATAAGCTAAGGCTTAAAGAGTATGACGAATCATCTATTGACAAAGCTATTGAATTTCTTAAAGAATATAATTTTATAAATGATGGCAATTATACAAAAATTTTTATAAAAGATAAATTACGATCAATGGGAAGTCAGAAAATAAAATATACATTGCTTCGCAAAGGAATTTGCAAAGAAATCATTGATGAGGAATTATTAAATCTAGATAAAGAAAATGAAAAAGATGTTGCATTTGATATAGCACAAAAAAAATATAATTTAATAAAGAATAAAGAGACCGATACTTATAAGATTTCAGGAAAATTATATAGGTATTTAATTTCAAAGGGATATAATACAGAGGTTACTAGTCAGGTAATCAAAAAAGTTATGGCTGTAGACGTGGATGATTTTTAATAGTGTTTTTATATTTCGCCCGTTGAAATTCAAAGCGCATATTTTAGATGTATTTTTAATATGCTTATGTTCTCATTTTTGATATAATTAGAATATACATTATAATAGGGTGAAAATATTATTTGTGGGGGAAAAATTATGAATGAAAATAAAACTATGTTAGTAGTTAATGGAATCATCTCAGGATGTATCCAAGTAAGTATCATAATTGCACTATTAGTCTTTCCTAGTATAATATTTAATTCCACGTCAGTTCACTCATTTACAGAAAATGTTCTTAAACAAGAATATTCACCAAATGAAAATAGCAAGATTGTAAATAGTAAATTATTTAAGAACATACAGTCAACTAAAAATGCATCATCAAAAGAAATTATTCTTTATAATGGAGTTACTATAGAAGACGGTATTAAATCAAATGAAGAAATTGATAATAAAGCGCTAAAATTAACTCAGGGTGCTAAAACTGATAGGGAAAGAGCAAAAATATTATATAGTTGGATTGGAAGTAATATAAAGTACGATAATGAAAAGGCTCAAGAAGTTTTAAGTGGAGGAGACACTGAAAAAATGCCAGAAAGCGGTGCAATACCAGCGTTCAGTAGTAGAACAGGTATTTGTTTTGATAAGGCATGTCTTTATGTAGCGATGTCTAGAGCTGTTAATCTTAAAGTTAGGCTTTTAGGAGGCCAAGCCTATGATGGAGAACAATATGTTGGCCATGCATGGAACCAAGTTTATTTAGAGGATGAAAATAAATGGATCAATGTAGATACAACCTTCTATGATGGAGGAAATTATTTTGATTCCAATTTATTTAATAAGCATAATGTAGAAGAAGTTGCTGGTGAATGGTAAATTAGTTTGCTTTTTTAAATTTTGAAATAATAAGATCTATGGCCTTTTCACAATCTTTGTCATTAGGATCTATTGACCATGCTAAATTAAAAAAACGTAAAGCTGTATTAAGGCTTTCTTTCATGACATAGCAATATCCAAGATTAAAAAAGTATTTACTTTCATGCTTAAGAGAAATTGCTTTGTTAAGCATAATTATTGCATCATCAAATTTTTTGAGTTTAATTAAACAAACTCCACAATTATAGTATGAACAAGCCGTGTTTAAATTTTCTGATGCAGACTTTTTATAAAAATCCATGGCTTTTTCGTAATCCTTCATATTGTAAAATTTGTTTCCTTCGGTAAAATAATTCATTTGTGACCTCCAATAGCGAAATTGTAAATAATAACTTAAATTCTTTATAATTATAGACAATACTTTATATTAGTATACATATGGAATTATTTATTAAGGCATAATCAAAAAAATAATAGACCAGTATGCATGGGGGATTATTTTCTTTCATGTGCCTAAGCTTTAAAATTATATAACCAATATGTACATTGAAAAAACAGAGTAGGTGAAATAAATATGATAAATTATAAAATTGGTTTAGATATAGGATCAACAACAGTAAAATTAGTGGTTCTTAATAATGAGAACATTTTAATATATAGTAAATATAAAAGACATTTTTCAGATATAAGAAGTACAATAATTGACTTGATAAAGGAATGCTATGATGAATTAGGGAATATTAACTGCAAAATTAATATAACAGGATCAGGAGGATTGTCAGTATCAAAATGGCTTAATCTTGGTTTTGTACAGGAAGTAATTGCATGTTCAAAAACAGTTGAAACAATTATTCCGGAGACTGACGTTGTAATAGAATTAGGCGGAGAAGATGCAAAAATTACATATTTTAGAGGTGGAATAGAGCAACGAATGAATGGAAGTTGTGCCGGCGGTACTGGAGCTTTCATTGATCAAATGGCCATATTATTGAATACTGATGCAATGGGGTTAAACGAGTATGCTAAAGAATATAAAGTAATATATCCTATAGCATCAAGATGTGGTGTTTTTGCGAAAACAGATGTTCAGCCATTGATAAATGAAGGCGCTAAAAAAAGCGATATAGCTGCATCAATATTTCAAGCTGTAGTTAACCAAACTATAGGAGGTCTTGCATGTGGTAAGCCTATAAGAGGCAATGTGGCATTTTTAGGAGGTCCTTTATTTTTCCTTTCAGAATTAAGGGAAAGATTTATTGAAACATTGAATTTAAAGGATGACCAAATTATTGCACCAGAAAATTCTCAACTTTTTGTTGCGATGGGAGCGGCTCTATTGTCAACAAAGGAAAAATCAACATCTTTAAAAAATATAGTAGATAAAATTTCTGATATTTCTAATATAAAGGATGACACTGAACCAAGACTTGAACCGTTATTTAAAGATAAAGAAGATTACAACAAGTTTAAAGAGAGACATGATAAAAATGTTGTAAAAAGGGGAGAGTTAAGGGAATATAAAGGACAAGCATTTTTAGGAATAGATGCTGGTTCTACAACTACTAAAGTAGCACTTATAGGTGAGAATTCCGAGCTTCTATATTCTTACTATGGAAGCAATGAAGGAAATCCGTTAAATAAAGTTGTAGAAATCATGAAAGATTTATATGAAAAACTTCCTGAAACAATAGAGATTGTAAACTCTTCTGTTACAGGTTATGGAGAAGCTCTTATTAAAGCAGCACTTCATATAGATATAGGAGAAATTGAAACAATTGCACATTATAAGGCTGCAGACCATTTCTTACCAGGTGTAGATTTTATCTTGGACATAGGCGGACAAGATATGAAGTGCATAAAGATAAAAAATGATGCAATTGATGGAATACTTTTAAATGAAGCTTGTTCATCAGGATGTGGATCTTTTATTGAGAGTTTTGCTAAGTCTCTTGATATGAAGGTAGAGGATTTCGCAAATGAAGCCTTAAAATCTAAAGCTCCAGTGGATTTAGGTTCTAGGTGCACAGTATTTATGAACTCTAGAGTTAAACAGTCTCAAAAAGAAGGAGCTGAAATTTCAGATATATCAGCTGGCCTTTCATATTCGGTTATAAAGAATGCTTTGTTTAAAGTAATAAAGTTAAGAGATGAAAAAGACATAGGTGAAAAAGTTATAGTACAAGGTGGAACATTTTATAATGAAGCTGTACTTAGGAGTTTTGAACTTATATCAGGCCGAGAAGCAGTAAGACCAGATATCTCAGGACTAATGGGAGCATTTGGTTGTGCGCTTATTGCAAAGGAACGATATATTGAAGGAGAAAAGTCAACTTTATTACCTAGAGATGGAATAGATCAATTTGAAATGACAGCATCATTTAGAAGATGCGGAAAGTGTGGGAATAATTGTTTGCTTACTGTAAATAAATTCTCTACAGATGAGGAGTTCATTTCAGGAAATAGGTGCGAAAGAGGGCTTGGAATAGAAAAGTCTAAGGAAAACAAACTACCAAATTTATTCGATTATAAATATAAGAGAACATTTGCCTATAAGCCTTTAAAAGAAGAAGAAGCTAAACGTGGAGTTATAGGAATTCCAAGAGTTCTTAACATGTATGAAAATTATCCGTTTTGGTTTACACTTTTAACTAACTTGGGCTTTAGCGTTAAATTATCAGCACCTTCAAGCAAGAAGATATATGAACTTGGAATTGAAACAATTCCATCAGAGTCAGCTTGTTATCCAGCAAAATTGGTGCATGGTCATATAATGAATTTAATAAATAGAGGAATTAAAAATATATTTTATCCTTGTATATCATATGAGAAAAAAGAGTTTATGGATGCTCAAAATCATTACAATTGTCCTATGGTAACTTCTTATCCAGAAGCGATAAAAAATAATATGGATGAATTAAAGGAAAGCAACATTAATTTCATGGAACCATTTTTATCTTTGGATAACGAAAAGGAACTTATAAAAAGAATAGTGGATGAATTCAAGGCATTTGATGTAAGCATGCAAGAAGCTAAAATAGCAGTGGAAGAAGCAAGTAAAGAAAGAGAGAGTTTCAAAAAGGATATTCAAAAAAAAGGTGAGGAAGTTATTTCATACTTAAGAGAGAATAATAAAAAAGGAATAGTATTAAGTGGAAGACCTTACCATGTAGATCCTGAAATAAATCATGGAATACCTGATATAATAAATTCTTTCGATATGGCTGTGTTAACAGAAGATAGTGTGTCTCATTTAGGTATATTAAAAGATAAACTTAGAGTTGTAGATCAGTGGATGTATCACTCAAGATTATACAGAGCGGCTGCTTTTGTTGCTGATGAGCCTTGTGTAGATATGATTCAGCTAAATTCCTTTGGTTGTGGATTAGATGCAGTTACTACAGATCAAGTTTCTGAAATTATATCTTCAAAAGGAAAGATATATACAGTTTTAAAAATAGATGAAGGAAATAATTTAGGAGCTGCTAAGATTAGAATTAGATCATTAAAAGCTGCAATGGGCGAAAGAGAACGAAAAAATTATAAACCAGTTGAAGAACAAATAGTATACCAAAATCCAGTATTCACACCAGAGATGAGAAAAAAACATACGATTTTATGCCCTCAAATGTCTCCTATTCATTTTGACTTAATTGAGACAGCAGTGAATGCATCAGGCTATAATTTAGAAGTTTTACCATCAATGGACATGAAAGCTGTTGATGAAGGATTGAAATATGTTAATAATGATGCTTGTTATCCATCAATTATAGTAATCGGTCAAATAATTGAAGCTTTAAAATCTGGAAAATATGATTTGAATAATACTTCAGTTATAATATCTCAAACTGGCGGTGGTTGTAGAGCAACAAATTATATTGGATTTTTAAAGATGGCTTTAAAGCATGCTGGATTTGAACAAATACCTGTTATATCGTTAAATGCAGTAGGTCTTGAAAAACAACCAGGTTTTAAGATTACTCCAAAATTGCTTCATAAAGCTATTATGGCATTAGTATATGGAGACTTATTCATGAGAGTATTGTATAGGACAAGGCCTTATGAAAAAGTTAAAGGATCTGCCAATGATATTTATAAGAAGTGGAATGAAAAGGTAAAATTAAATTTAGTCAATGGAAGCAAGAGAGAGTTTAATAACAACATAAAAGAAATCATTCAAGAGTTTGATGAATTACCACTACTAAATGTTAAAAAGCCTAAGGTTGGTGTTGTTGGAGAAATATTGGTTAAGTTCCATCCAACAGCAAACAATGATATTGTAGGGATTTTAGAAAATGAAGGAGCAGAAGCAGTTGTGCCAGATCTTTTAGATTTCTTTTTCTACTCAGCATTTGACGCAGACTTTAAAGCAAAATATTTGGCAGGAAGTAAGCTTTCAAAAAATTTATGTAATATGGCTATTTCGTATATTGAAACATACAGAAAAACTATGAAAAAACAACTAGAAAAAAGCGTTAGATTTTCTAAGCCAAAGCACATAAAAGAATTAGCAGGTATGGCATCACCTATACTTTCTCTTGGAAACCAAACTGGAGAAGGTTGGTTTTTAACAGCAGAAATGATAGAACTTATTGAGTCTGGTACAAGTAATATAGTGTGTCTTCAACCTTTTGCATGTTTGCCTAATCATGTTACTGGAAAAGGTATGATAAAAGCACTAAAAGAAAGATATCCAAAATCAAATATAGTGGCAATAGATTATGATCCTGGTGCCTCAAATGTAAACCAGTTAAATAGAATTAAGCTAATGTTGTCAGTTGCCTTTAAAAATTTAGGTGATGAACTTAAATATCATAAAAAACAAAATGAAAGTATTGTGGAGCAGCAATTTCATAATGAGGCAGGTTTAACACTTGAAGACAATATTTAATTAAATTGTGTTAAATTTAATGTTTTAGTTAGCATAATCATGTATTTATAATGCATAATGTACATAATTTATAATTAACGTACATTATGCATTAAAGCTTTTGAAGGAATTTACATGTAATTGTTTTTATTACAATTATTGTTTTATGTTAGTTTTAGTTTATATAATGGTTATTGTACAGTTTTATAGGCTATTAAAGTAATGTGCAATTTATTAGGAGGTAATCGATGGATACGCAAAGTAATCATCAAGAAAAAGAGGAAATTAAAAATAAAAAATTTAAACCGTTAGTATTCTTTTTGGGGATAATATACATAATTCTCTTTCTGTGTATAAGTACACCTCTAGTGTTATTTTTTGGACCGTATGAAAATACAAGAAAAGTATTTGTTTCAACATTACTTGGAACAAGACATGCATATCTATTAACTGATTTTATGTCTCAGGAAGAAATAAATAAAATCTTAGGAGTTAACAAAAATACAGAAGAAACGAAAGATGACAGTACCCAAAATACAGAAACAGATTTAAATAAAGTAAAAGTTAAATATACTAGTGGAAATGAAATAACTAGATATGATATACATACGGACAGGTATAATGGATATATACTTGAAATAAAAAATCCATTAGGAGTTAAAGTTGCAATGACAAAATATTTAGGAAAAATGGGACAGAAAACCAGCGAAATGGCAGAAGAGAATAATGCTATTGCAGCTATTAATGGTGGATCTTTTGTAGATAAATCTTCTGATGGAACGCTTTATGCAGGAACTGGGGCAGAGCCAGGAGGATTTGTTATATCAGGTGGAAAAGTTGTATATCCTAAGAGCAATATCAATAGGACTAATGTTGAAAATGTTATAGCCTTTACTAAAGGTGGTCAGCTTATTGTGGGAGATCATACTCTTGATGAGCTTCAAAAGCTAGGAGTACAAGAAGCAATGTGTTTTAGAAGGCCTAATATTATTATAAATGGTAAGCCTCAAGTTAAAGATAAGACATCTGATGGGCTTAATCCTAGAACTGCAGTAGGGCAAAAAGAAGATGGTACAGTTATATTTTTGGTTATTGATGGGCGAAAAATCACAGCGCCTGGAGCAAGTTTGTATGATGTTCAAGAAATAATGTTAGATAGAGGTGCTATTAATGCGGGTGCTCTTGATGGTGGTTATTCTTCTACAATGTACTATAAGGGAGAAGTGATAAATTCTCCAAATGCTTGGGATGGTGAAAGATCTGTTGCCACAGCTTTTTACGTTGAGTAAAATAAATTTTATGAAAAATTATCATAATAAATATTACATATAACACAAAAGTAGAAGTGATTTTGAAGTATCTTTTTAGGAGAGGATAGTTAATGAAAAACCTGATAAGAATAGTAGTGTGGACACTTATAGCAATAGTAATTCAACAAGGTATATTTTTATATGTAGAAAATATATATTTATCTTCAGATGTAAAAATTCAAGCTGAAAAAGTTGAAGAAAAGGAAACTCCAAAAGATAATAAGCAAAATGAAATTAATATTAAAGATGGGGTGTCTAAAGCATCAGTATCCTCAGATGGCAGATTTGTTGCTTATATAGAAAATAGTAAACTTAAGGTATTAGATAGCAATGATAATAGTGAAAAAGAATTCCAATGTGATAATGGCGGAGATGTAGTGTTCTATAAATGGTTAACAAATGAAAACAATATAATAGTTATACAAAAAGTGCAAAAAAAAGGAGGCGCTTATTTTGAGCCAGTCTCTTTTGATGCAAAGAAAGGAGAAACACGACAACTTGCAGATTTTAATTTAAATGAGTTGAAAATAGATACAAGGAATACAAGCGATAAAGTAGGCAATGTAGTATTTTCTACTGCAACACATAGTCTTTACATAAAAATTGATAAAGCGAATGGAAAAAGTGATTTATATTATGCTAATGTAATGAATCAATTAGAGAAAGTCAGATCAAATAAAGAAATTGGAAATATAGTGGTTCCTACTACAAGTACAAATGCGGTAATGGAAATGGGGAATGGAGCAACCATATTAAATAGTGCCAATAACATAGAAATACCAAATGCAAAAGTTATAAAAATACTAGGCAGTGATATTAATGACAATGTATATTTTGGTGAAGAAGTCAGCGGAAATATTACTAAAATATATTATTCAGCATTAAACGAAGGAAAAATAAAATGGAATATGCTGATTTTGCCAAAGCCAGTAAGTAAAGAAGATATAATTGTAGATTATTCAGGAAAGGTGTATATTAATGATAAATCTGCCAAAAGTGTTTTAGAGCTTATTAGTAAGAAGACAATTAATTATGAAGGAGATCTTCTACAATCTTATTCTAAAGGGATTATTTCTATAAATGGAAATAAGTTAACAAAGTACGAGATTGGAGAAAACAGAATTTCCATTAAGCAATAATATTCTTAATAAAAACTACTGTACTAAATAATCGTGATTTTGATAATGCAAAAATATAAGAAATTTTTGTATTTAAGGATCTATCATAATAAGATATAATAATTCATATAAGTTTTAAAAGAATAAAATATAAAAAAAGTCATATAATTAAATTTATGTAAATATAAAATCAATGGTAAAAGGGGTGGAACTCATGGATAAAAGTAAAAAAAATAAGTTAATTGGTACAGGAGTTATTGTTGGATCCATGGCAGCATTAAGTGGTGCCATAGCAATGGGTAAGAGATTTAGAAATAGAAAAATAAAAAAGATCATTGATATTAAGACATATTCAACAGGTGTAATAAGGAGTTTTGGTACTTTATATTTAAATGATGAAAAGCAGAAGGTACCAGGAGATTTCTTGCAGTTTAAAGACATTACTTCATTTGCAGGCCAAAAAATAGAAATTAAAGATACTGATAAAGATGATGATTATAAATTGTCTTGGATAGAGATAAATGATGCTGGAAAGAAATTATTGATTTGTGATAGAAATATTTTGAAAAATATTTCATGGAATGAACTAAATGATCAAAATTTAGTTTTTGGTAAAGTAGTGATAGTGGAAGGGGAAAAATACATCTTAAGGCTTTTAACTGGATATAGTGAAAAGAAAAATTATAAGAATAATGAATGGGATAAGTATATAGTAAATCCTAATAAAATTGATGGACTTCCACCAAGTGAAGATTATGATGTAGATAATAATATAAAGAAATTTGATGATGAGAAGATTAATGGAAATAATAATGCTTTATGGCATTGGTATAATTTCTCATCTTTCACTCAAAGCGAAGGCTTAAGAAGTGAAAAATTCTGTATAATAAGAGGATATTATTCAACAACATATTCTAAGCAGTCAGTTAAGGACTTAAAGTATGAAACTGTAGGGTATAGACCGGTTTTAGAATTGATTGAATAAAATATAAGCGTATGGGCACTTATTTATAGTAGCTTATGCGCTTTTATATTAAAAATAGATAATAATAGGAGGAAAAATGAAATTAACAAATTTAAGTAACAGAAAGAAAGGAATAATATTTATAACTGCATCTGCATTTGGATTTGCAATGATGTCAGCATTTGTTAAGATTTCTGGTGATTTGCCATCATTTCAAAAAACTTTTTTTAGAAATATAGTATCACTCATAGTGGCATTTGCACTAATATCAAAACATAGAGGAAACTTTTTTGGTCAAAGAAATAATCAGAAGACATTATTGCTTAGATCAATATTTGGAACATTAGGGATTTTATTTAATTTTTACTCCATAGATAAATTGGTTCTATCAGATGCTAATATGTTAAATAAATTAAGCCCTTTCTTCGTAATTATTTTTTCGGGGATATTTTTAAAAGAAAAAGTGAATATAAAACAAATTATAGCAATAATTGTAGCATTTATAGGAACTTTATTCATAATAAAGCCATCTTTAAACTTAGAAATAATGCCTGCAATAGCTGGAATTTTAGGTGGCGTCACAGCAGCAGCAGCTTATACATGTGTTAGAGCTTTAAGTGGAAAAGAACATCCGGAAACTATTGTGTTCTATTTTTCTTTTATTTCTAGTGTAATTACTTTTCCATTAATGATAATATACTATGAAAATATGAATATAATGCAACTTATCTATTTGCTTTTAGCTGGTATTTTTGCAAGTCTTGGACAATTTGGAATAACTTTAGCGTATAAGTATGCACCAGCAAAAGAAATATCAATATTCGATTATACAAATATAATTTTTTCGGCAATAATAAGTTTATGTTTATTTGGAATACTTCCTGATTACTTAAGTCTTGTGGGATATATTATCATCTTCAGTGCATCCTTATATATGTTTGTATACAATAAAGATTGATTATAAATAATATAAAAAATATTAGTTAAGGAAAAAAATATAAAATTTATTAATAAAACTTGACAAAAGTGGTTATATATAATATTATCTAATTGAGAATGATTTTCAAGATTATTTAAATAAATAGGGAGTGGTATAAGTAATGAAAATAGTATATTGGTCAGGAACAGGAAACACAGAAAAAATGGCAGAATTAATTGCAAAAGGAATCATAGAAAGTGGGAAAGATGTTAATACTATAAATGTCTCAGATGTAAATATAGACGAATTACTAAATGAGGATATACTTATTCTAGGTTGTTCAGCAATGGGGGATGAAGTATTAGAAGAGTCAGAGTTTGAACCATTTATAGAGGAAATTTCAACTAAGGTATCAGGTAAGAAAGTTGCGCTTTTCGGTTCTTATGGTTGGGGCGATGGAAAATGGATGAGAGATTTTGAAGAAAGAATGAATGGATATGGTTGTGTTATAGTAGAAACACCATTAATAGTTCAAAATGAGCCAGATGAAGCTGAACAAGATTGCATAGACTTTGGTAAGAAGATTGCTAATATATAATTAAATTTGGTGGTGATATGATATGAAATATCTAGATTTTTACAAAAGATTAGATTTGATGGATGAGAAGGAATATATAGAAAATTTCTTGGTATATAATTCATCATTAGTAATCGCAGGAGTTAAACCAGCTGTAACTATAAATTTGAAAAAAAGTAATGAAAAGATGTATATTGGCTGGAATGACTTCGGAAAAAAATTTATAAAGAATATAAATCTAAAATTCATAGAGTTAAGAGAAAATAATGATTGCATGATAATAATGATTTATGATGAAAATATATTAGAAAAAGAGTTAAATAAAAAATCACATATAGATTTTTTAGCAAACATAGGGTATCCTTCCCAAATAAAAATAGATAGATATATTGATACATTAAAATTTAGATATAATAAATATCACTGCCCTCATGAGCTTGGATTATTCCTAGGAATACCATTTGAAGATGTTAAAGATTTTATGGAATGTACTACTAAAAAATGTTTACTATGTGGATACTGGAAGGTATATAACGATAGTAAGAAAGCAAAGATGATTTTTAACGCATATGACACAGTTAAAGAATATACAATAAATAATATGCTTGAGGGAAGTTTATCGCGTGACCTCGCTTTAAGTATAAAAAACTCCTTTTATAAAAATGCTTTATACATTTGATTATAAAAATTGTATTTAGCAAATAGATAATTTAGATTATTAAAATTGATTAATATAATTAAAAAAGTTTTATCAAAATTTTGAATACAAAATAAAATATTCTTGGTAACGCACACTACCATGAATGTGAGTAATTAACCACCAAAAGTTTAATATTTAGTGACCACACACCACTAAGTATTATGATTAAAAGATATTTGTTAATGTCCACACACCATTATGAATATCTTCATAAATAGTACAAACGAACAATTTCTATTTAATATAAAAAAGTAGATACATTTCATAAAATTCAAATATGGCCCACAAGGTTTGCAAAAACTTTGTGGGTCTAAAATTTTAATAAATTTTTACAATAATAGATAATTAAAGTATAATTTATTTAAGGATATTTTTCTGTAAAATAGTAAAAAATATAAAAAACATCATTAATGGCTAACTAAATTAATTATTATTTTAACAATATCTGGGCGAAATCAAAGATTTAGTAGATAAATTATTTATGGTATAGGGAATTTTGAAGAATAAGGATGTGAGAAAATGAATATTATGTTCAACAAACTTTTTGAAATAGATAAAGTAAGTGATTCAATTGAAAAAATCAATTTTAGGGAAGCAGTAAGAGGAATAATAATAAAGGATAAAAAGATTCTAATGGTACATTCCAAGAATAAGGATTATAAGTTTCCAGGAGGAGGAATGAAAAAGGATGAGGGGCATATAGATGCTCTGAAAAGAGAAGTAGAAGAAGAAACTGGATATGTTTGCAGTAAAATTGGTGATCAACTTGGAATTATAACAGAAAGAAGCAAAGATAAATATGTTAATAATAGAGTTTTTAAGATGATCTCTTACTATTACTTAGCAGAAGTATCAAATGTAAGGAAAGCTCAAAAATTGGATCCATATGAGGCTAAATTAAAATTTAGGCCAGAGTGGATACAAATAGAAGATGCTATTAATAATAATGAAAAAATAATATCATCAGGAGTAGAAACAATTCCAAACTGGATTTTTAGAGAAACTTATGTGCTAAAAGTGATAAGAGATTATATAAATAGATTTAATAAAATAACATAATAATTAATACGTATATATTGCTGTAATAAATTTATATCTAAAGTTTTAGTAAGTGAAATACTAATATGCAATTTAAATGTAGAAATCTAATTAAAGAATATATATTAAAAAGGCTCGAAAGAAATGTAAGAAATTTTATGAATTAATTCATATTGCACAGAATATTAATAAAAACAAGTGTTAGTCAAAAGAAGAATAATCTAAATACCTTATTTTAGTGATAAAGTATGTAGAGTAAGGTGGTGATTTTTAGTAATAAGTGATAAGATTATAAATAGTTATAAAAATTTTATATCAAAGAAAGAATGATATATGTTTATGAAATATTAACGATATGTCATTCTATTTGTGTGTTTTTATAAAAAATATATTATAAATTATTGATTTTGGGATAGCGTGTATTAGAATACATTATGGAAGATGGAATTTATTATTGAATATATGAGCATTAAATTGTTGGAGTAGCGAGGAGTGATATAAAGACGAATATGAAGATATATAATGTGAATTGAAAATGGACAGGGGTAATAGCTATAAATATATAGCTTTAATTTTTGTTTAACGTTAACAGAAAAAACTAGTAACTTGGGTGTTTTACTAGAAGGAAGAAGGATATTGTGTGTTAATAAGAAAAGATGTTTTAAAGTTAGCAATACCTATAATGATAGAGCAAACATTTGTTATGTTATTAGGTACATGTAATACAATGATGGCAGGACATATTGGTGAACAAGCTGTATCAGCAATAGGAATGGTTGATTCTATAAACAATATGTTCATATCATTTTTTGCAGCTTTATCAGTTGGTGCAACGGTAGTAGTTGCGCAGCAGATAGGAAGAAATAAACCTAAGAAAGCAAATGAAACAGCTAAACAAGCTATTGTATCAGGTATTTTAGTATCATTAATTATAACACTGCTTTTGTGGATTTTCAGGATTAAATTAATTAATGTACTTTATGGTTCAGCAGAAGAATTAGTTAAAATCGATGCAAAACTATATTTGGAGTTTACTTTGCTTACGTATCCATTTATAGCAATAGAACAAATTGCTAATGGTATACTCAGAGGATGTGGAGATACAAAAACTCCTATGCAAATAACAATATTTATGAATCTTATAAATATTGCTTTAGGATATACATTGATATTTGGAATTAATACACTGAATATACCATCATTTGGAATAGCTGGTGCAGCAGTAGCAATTGCAATTGCTAGACTTATTGGTACTTTAATTATAATGTTAGTTTTATTTAGAGGAAGTAAAATTATAAAATTAAAAAATATATTTCCATTTAAATTTGATATGGAAATACAGAAAAATATATTTAATATAGGAATTCCAGCGGGCATGGAACAAGTGATATTTAATGCAGGAAAATTAATAGTTCAGATGTTTATAGTTACAATGGGAACAGCATCTATTGCTGCCAATGCAATTTCATCATCAATTGCTATAATGATAAATGTTCCAGGAAATTCACTTTGTTTAGCAGCAACAACTTTTGTGGGACAGTATGTAGGGAGAAATGATATTAAAGGTGCAAAGAGTACATTAATATACTTGACTAAGTTTGGTACTATTTGCTTAGTATCTTTGGGATTGATTTTTATACCTATATCAAAATGGTTAGCATCTCTTTATACAAATGTTCCAGAGGTAATAAATATATCAGCAACATTAACTAGAAGCAACAGTATAGCATTAATTGCTTGGGGGATATCTTTCATACTTTCATCAGGCCTTAAAGGAGCTGGTGATACCAGATATACTATGCTAACTGCATTTATAGGTATGTGGATATTTAGAATATTTGCAGGTTATATTTTAGGTATTGTTCTAGGAATTGGTGTTTTAGGAATTTGGATTGCTATGTATATTGATTGGATTGTACGTGGACTTATGTACTGCTTTAGGCTTAGAGGAAATAACTGGCTTAAGCATAGAATTTCTGACTAAAATAGTTAAAAGAAGTTATCTAAGAATAGGAAAATAATAATGGATGATTAACATTAATTTTTATTATTTTTAGATAACTTCTTTTTATATAGTTATAAAAAATTTGCAAAGATATTAAAAAAATAGTTATAATTTAAAAGAAAATGTTTACAATAATAACGCATAAGATTATAATAAGTAATAGAGTGTTTAAAAGTTTAAATTATTAAATATTAATCTAACTTTTAATATAACCTCTAATACTCATTAATCTCTTTACATATAATTGGACTCCACTTTGGAGTTCTTTTATTATGTTCAAGAAATATTAAGTACATAGGAGAAGAATTATGAGAATAAGGTTTGGCTATGTAGCAATTTCAATGAGGTTGGGTAAAAAGATTTCTAGTTCAAGCACAGTTACATTTACAAATTATAATAAAATTATTTCTGAAAAGAACAAATTAGATAAACTAAAGAGCATAACACTATCTAACTTAAATGATCTAGAGAAAATACTTAATTATAATGTGGAGAATCAAATACACTTTTATAGAATAACATCTGCTTTAATTCCTTTAGTTACTCATCCTGATGTTGGTTATTGGGGACATAGAGAGATTTTTAAAAAGGATTTTGAATTTGTTGGAAGAATAATTAGGCAAAATAATATGAGAGTGGATACACATCCAGATCAGTTTAATGTTTTAAATAGTGCAAGTAATGAGATCGTTAAAAATTCTATCAGCAATTTAATGCGTCAAGTAGAATGGTTTGAGGATCTTGGGTATTTACATGGAAAAATGGTTTTGCATGTTGGAGGAGCAACTGGTGGAAAAGAGTCGGGAATAAGCAGATTCATTGATAATTTTTCTCTAATTCCAGAAGAAATAGGATCTAAATTAATTCTTGAAAATGATGATAAAATATATACGGCAAAGGAAGTTTTAGATATATGCAGGACTTTAAATCTTCCAATGGTGTTAGATGTTCACCATCACAATTGCAATAATAATGGTGAAAATATAGAGGACTTACTTGAGGAGATTTTTAATACATGGGATAATGAATTTTTCCCACCTAAAATACATTTTTCAACGCCTAAAGACCACGATAAAGATAGAAAACATGCTGATTATATAAATGCAGAGGATCTTATTGAATTCTTAGAAAAAGCCAAGGTTCTAGATAGGGATCTTGATATAATGCTAGAATGCAAGCAGAAAGATGAGGCACTGTATAAATTAGTAAAAGATATAAAAGTCATAAGACCACAGTATAAATGGATCGATAACAGCACTTTTGAATTATAAAATAGTTTTAGCAACTACCTAGAAAATTTAATATTTTAGGTAGTTATTTTTATGAATATATATTTGAATTTAGCATCATTGATAATATTCTGATATAATAGATATATATGTTTTGGGAGGTAAATAATAATCTGAGAAGGAGGAAAGTATTGAATTGTGCTGCTTTATAACATAATATTAACAAAAATTATTCCAATGGGATTCATATGAAGAAAGAAGGGATTTATTGATGAGAAACGTTATTAGAAATCTATTACTTGGATTAATAATAATATCAGCAATAATAGGACAACCTGTTTTTGCAGCAGATAATGATTTAAACTCATATGTATATAACCATTTAGAAAATTGGGACACAGAGTTTCAAATTGATTATTATAAATCTGATGTATTAGAAGTGGTACAAAATATTGCAAAAGATGATGATTACTTAATGAGATCACTAGAGAAAATGGTCTATGAAAGAGTTGGAGATAAAGCAACATTAAAGGTTACTTATAGAACAACTAAAGATCAAGAGTTATATATTAATCAAGAGCTAACTAAAATAGTTAATTCTATAACTACCAATGGAATGAGCGATTTTGATAAGGTCAAGGCAATAAATGAATATTTAATAAATAGATTTGAATATGATGATAGTCTTGTATCTAATAATGCCTATTCTGCATTGACAACTGGAAAAACTACATGTCAAGGTTATGCCATGACTGCTTATAAAATGCTTAAATTAGCAGGTGTAGAGAATAAAATTATTATTGGAAATTTAGATGGCGTTCCTCATGGATGGAACTTAGTTAAATTAAATAATAAGTGGTACCATTTAGATGTCACAAATAATGATGCATTAGGAAATAATAAATATTTTCTAAGACAAGATAAGGTTCTAAAAAATGATGGATTTACATGGAAAGAAAGTGATTATCCAGAATGCTCTGAGGATTATAATTATGAGAATAATAAGGCAAGCAGTTATGCTGGATTATTATCTGAGCTTAAGTCAAATAAAGATGGTAAGTGGAATTTAGTTAATTCTGCGTGGTGTTTTATGGAAAACACAGGACGTTATGCAACTGGATGGAATATAATAGATAATAATTGGTATTACTTAGGCAATGATGGCATAATGAAAACAGGATGGATATACTCTAATGGAAAATGGTATTATTGTTATCCTGGAAGCGGGGCTATGGCTCTTAATTCCGTTATTGATGGAAAATATAGAGTTGATTCAAATGGAGCATGGATATCATAGCTGTAGCAATTAAACAATAAAGTTTATATTGACAAAAGCTTAAGTTTTTTGTACAATTTAAACAATTTAATATATCGCATAATAAGGAAAGTAATTTATTATATTTCTTTATTCTAGATTTTCAATAAAAGCAATGAAAAGAATAAGTAGAAATTAGTGATGCCATACAGAAAGTTACCGGTTGATGAGAGGTGCATGGAAGCTGGTTTTGAATACATCTTAGAGCTTCAAGCTGAAAAAAGTTTCTTTTGAGTAGGTGATGACGGAACCCTGCACCCGTTATAGTGCTAAAGTATAACCAAAATTTTGGCGTACTTGAAGAGGTTAATCGTGTGAGCGATTAATGAATTAAGGTGGTAACACGGGAGTTATACTCTTGTCCTTTATATTTTAAAGGACAAGAGTTTTTTTGTTGCAAATATTGAATCTTGTAACGCTTACTTATATTAAAAATAAGAAATATTTAGGAGTTAAGAAGATGAAAAAGAATGCTGAAGAACAAATTAAAATTATAAGGAAAGGAGCTGCAGACATAATTAGCATTGGTGATTTGGAGAAAAAAATTATTAAATCGGCAAAAGAAGATAAACCTTTAATAATTAAGTTAGGGTTAGATCCAACTGCGCCAGACATCCATTTAGGTCATGCGGTTGTATTAAGAAAGATTAAGCAAATGCAAGATTTAGGGCATCGAGCAGTTATAATAATTGGGGATTTTACTGGTAAAATAGGAGATCCAACCGGAAAATCTAAAACTAGGAAGCCTCTGACCGAAGAAGAAGTAGTAGAAAATGCATTAACGTATCAAAAGCAAATTTTCAAAATTTTAGATAGAGATAAAACAGAAATTAAATTTAATAGTGAATGGTTATCTAAACTGTCATTTGAAGAAGTTTTAAAACTGGCTGCGACTACAACAGTTGCAAGAATGCTGGAAAGAGAAGATTTTAAAAAGAGATATAATTCTAATACTCCTATTGGAATTCATGAATTTTTTTATCCTCTAATGCAAGGTTATGATTCTATCGCATTAAAGGCGGATATAGAATTAGGAGGAACTGATCAGACATTTAATATTCTTATGGGGAGAACATTACAAAAAAATGCTGGAATGGAGCAACAAACAGCAATATTTATGCCTATATTAGAAGGACTGGATGGAAAGGAAAAAATGAGTAAGAGTTTAGGAAATTATATAGGAATACAAGAATCAGCAGAAATAATGTTTAAGAAAGTAATGGAAATTCCTGATGATTTAATTATAAAATATTACGAACTTGCTACCGATGAGCATCCAGATAAAATTAGAGGAATTAAAGAAGAGTTGGATAATGGCAAAAATCCAAGAGATGTCAAATTTGAGCTTGCAAAAATTATAACAAGATTATATCACACAGAAGAAGAAAGTAAATTCGCACTTGAATATTTTGAAAATGTATTTAAAAATAAAAATATACCTGATGAGGTGCCTGAAATAAATATATCTTCTGAATGTAGCTTGTTAGAAGATGTTGGAAAAGTTCTTGTTAAAAGTAACTTAATAAAATCCTATAATGAATTTAAAAGGATTTTAAGTCAAGGTGGAGTATATGTAAATATGCAAAAAGTATCTGATTTTAACAATATAACAATTAAAAATGGAGATATAATAAAGTTAGGCAAGAAGAAGTTTGTTAAAATAGTAAAGTAGCTAAAAGTGTATTAAAAGAATTAAATGAAAGAATATATACTATATTAAAAGAGGCACTCAATTGAACTGCCTCTTTTAATAAATTAATTCATAAAGAATTATGACTGCTTTTGCTTTTCTATGTAATTTTCGTACCAATTATTAAATAGAACTTTACATGAAGCAGCAACTGGCACAGCAAGGAGCATTCCTAATAACCCGCCTACATTGCCACCAATTAGTATAGCCATCATTGTAAATACCGCATGTAAACCTACACTATTTCCAACAATTTTAGGGGCTAGAAGATTATTATCAATTTGTTGTACAACTAGCATAGCAACTATGGCGTAAACTATTCTTATAGGTGTACCACTTAAAAGTCCCATAATAGCAGCAAGAATAGTGCCAATAATTGGGCCTACATATGGAATCATATTGCTTATTCCTGCAATTATACCAATTACAAAAGCGTAGTCTATTCCAACAATTGAAAGTGCTATCGCTGATAAAACTCCAACGAAAAAAGCTTCTAGCAATTGACCGCGCAGGTACTTAGCAAAGACTTCATGAACAACTCTAAAAACGTAAATAATTTTACTGCCTAAAATACTTTTACCAAATACTAAATAATAAAGCTTATTCCATAGTCCTATAAAATATTCAGAATCCTTTAGAAGATATATACTGATTACAAGTGCAATAAAAAATGTTGCAACACCACTTCCAATTGACATTATATATGAGGTCATATTACCTAAGTTGCTTTCAACATATCTTTGTAAATATATAATTCCGCTAATAATATAAGGTTTTATATTATCTATAAAAGAATTATCCAGCCTATCTAAAGTCCCTTTTATGGATTCAGTTGAAAAGGAATTACTCTTTAAGTATAGGGAAATGTGTTGAGTCATATTTATAATAGTAGTATTATTTGATATCTGACCGCCTATCATAAAATAGATTCCTAAGATTAAGCCTGAAAATATACCAATAATTAAGACATATGTAATCATAATTGCTATAATTCTTCGAGTAGATGCCTTCTCTAATTTATATAGTTTGTTCTGCTTTAGAAAAGTTTCAATGCTTCTAGTTATAGGATATAAAAGATATGCTATTATGATACCGAAAATCAGCGGCTTAATTAAATTAGTTAAATATCCTAGAAAGTCAAATGCAGATCTAAATAATAATCCCATATTTAAAATAATTAAAAATGCTATATATAGTATAACTGCTGTAATAACTATATATATGGAATACTTGAATAATTTTTTATCAAATTCAATTTTCATATAACGGTACTATCTCCTTATTTTATTTTAACTTAATTTACTATTATATGAATTATATCATATTTTAAAGCAAATATATCATATAAATATTTAAGTAAAACCTATAATGGGATAATAGATAACTTTTTGTTAAAACATTTCTTAAAGCTTTCATCCATTTCTACAGGTAAACTATCTTGCATGTATTTAACACTACTCTTTGGAAGTGTTAACTTAAAAGTATCTTTCTGGTTTATAATTGTGACTTCGGATAAACTATTATAAAAATACTTATCAATTTTATGAGCAAGACATAATATTATTGAAATTTTTTTGCATATTAGAATCTCCTCTTTTCTAAGGATGTTTTTATATTCATCTGATAATTTGTAATCAAATTTACCGCTTAGTGCTATGGCGTAACCAAGCATTAATATTTGTTTATGTGTAAGTCCTGAAATTAAGGAGTTAATTATGATATATAAGCTGTGTTTATAAGCATGTTTTATGGAAATACTTATCCCTAAATCATGCAATTTAGCTGCTGCACCAAGAAGTTTATATTCTAATTCTAAAAATTCATAATTTGGTTTTTCAAGGTATTTAAAAAATACAAGAGATAGATCACGTATTTTTTCAGCATGTGAAATATTTAAGTCATTATTTGTTAAAATATTGTTCAATGAGTAATCTAAAATATCAAGATTATCAAGATCTTTATTCAAGAGTTTTTCGTATAAAACACCTTCACGGATTCCATATTGACTAATTCTAAAAGCAGGACAATTGCAATAGTTCATAAGCATTACAAGTGCCGAGAAAGGTGCAGTAAATATGTCAGATCTTTCTCTAGGTAATCCCTTTAATTTTGCCTTTTGGTTCGTATTAAGATTGAGAACATATTCATGAATTATTTTAATTTCATCAAAAAGCATAGTATAATTATGGAGCAGATCAAGTGGATATTTAATAAATTTCTTATGAATTTTACCAATCGAACGAGCTGTTCCGCCAATTCCTATTAAAGGCAAATTTTTAGCAAGTTTTAGCCAAGGCAACTTATCAAATTCATTAAATATAAATTTCTTAAATGCTGAAATAGTATTTTTATCTGCGGGCACATCAAAAGGAAATAGCTTAGTTAGTGGTATGGATCCGAGGGGCAAACTTACTCCATTAAGTATTTTTTTATCTTTCATTAAAGTGATTTCCATGCTTGAACCGCCAATATCAATAAGTAAAGCATCCTTTATATCCATGGTAGCTTTGATTGTTATATATCCATAAGCTGATTCTTCAATTCCACTAAGAACTCTAATATCTAAGTTAGTCTTATCTTTAACCAAAGATAAAATATAATCTCTATTTTTTGCACGTCTGATTGCCTCAGTAGCAACTACAATTATTTCGACTACATCATTTTTCTCGCATAAAATCTTGAAGAATTCTAAAGTAATTAACAACTTACCTATTCCTTCATTTGATAAATTGTCATTTTCATCAATAAACTGACCAAGTCTTGTCATTCTTTTTTCTTCATCAATTATTTTAAATGAATTATTCTCATATATTTCATATACTAGAACCCTCATTGAATTGGAACCTATATCAATAACTGCGATATTTTTCATTGTTCACTCCTCCTCTATATAAAAATATGATAAAAAGTTAACTTGTATATAATAACATTTTAACTTAAAGTTAACAAAAATATTAGATTATATTAGTATACATTTAAATATATTACATTATTCAATGTGTATTTAAAATACTATATTTACAAATAATTAAATTAAGTTGAAAATGATTAGCTTATAGGATGAGGAGAATAATTATGGATGAAAATTATACATATGATAATTACGAAAATTTTTTTAATCGTGAACTTAGTTGGTTGGAATTTAATCAACGAGTTTTAGATGAAGCTAAGGATAATACGAACCCCTTATTGGAACGATTAAAATTTTTATCCATATCAAGTTCCAATCTCGATGAATTTTTTATGGTGAGAATTGGATCATTATACAGTCAAATTCAAGCAGGATTTGATGAAAGAGAAGTTTCTGGATTAACACCAAGTGAACAGATTAGTAAAATACTTTATAGAGTTAGGGAGATGGTTAAGGACCAATATCATACATATGAGCATTTATATGACCACTTAGGTTCCAGAAATATAAGAATTTTCACGTATGATATGTTAAATGAAGAACAATTAGAATTTATAAATGACTATTATAAAAATATATTATATCCAGTTTTAACACCTATGGTAATTGATTCAGGTAGACCATTTCCTTTGTTGTTGAATAAAACATTAAATATAGGGGTTATATTAAAAGAAAGTAAGAGTGAACAAGAATTGTTTGCTACAATTCAAGTACCATCAGTTTTAGGGAGATTAGTTCCTATACCAGGGGGGATAGGTGAAAACTTTGTATTATTGGAAGATGTCATAAAAAACCACCTAAAGGAATTGTTTGGATTTAAAGTATTAACAACAGCGTGCTATAGAATAACTAAAAATGCAGATTTAAGTTTAAATGAAGAAGGCGCAGAAGATTTGCTTGAAACAATAGAAGAATCTCTTAAGCAGAGAAGGTGGGGGCTTGCCGTAAGATTAGAAATTGAAGAAACAAATGATACCAGGATTATAAATAAATTAGAACAAGAATTTGAAATTTCGGAGGATCAAATATTTTGTATAAAAGGGCCAATTGATTTAACATTTATAAATAAATTATATAGTATTAAGGGATATAGTGAACTTAAGTTTGAGCAAATAAAGAGTCTGCAAGTTAAGGAATTACAAGAAGAGGATATATTTCAAGAAATAAGCAAGAAGGATATTTTTCTACACCACCCATATGAAAGTTTTTCATTAGTAGTAAAATTAGTAGAAACTGCTGCTCAGGACGAAAAAGTACTAGCTATAAAGCAAACCCTATACAGAGTAAGTGGGAATTCACCTATAATAGCTGCGCTTTCAAAAGCAGCAGAAAACGGAAAGCAGGTAACAGTATTAGTTGAACTTAAAGCTAGGTTTGACGAAGAAAATAACATTCATTGGGCAAGGCAGCTTGAAAAAGCGGGATGTCATGTTATATATGGTGTGATTGGATTAAAAACTCATAGTAAAATATTATTGATTGTTAGAAAAGAAAAAAAAGGTATTAAAAGATATGTTCATTTAGGAACTGGAAATTATAATGATGTAACAGCTAAATTCTATACAGATATTGGGATAATAACATCAAAGCCTGAATATGGAGAAGATGCATCAGTTATATTTAATATGCTTTCAGGATATTTTAAACCTGAAAATATGAGTAAAATAACTATTGCACCGTACGGATTACGAAAAAAGTTGGAGCATCTAGTTGAAAGAGAAACTGAGCATGCTAAAAATGGAAAGAAAGCAAAAATAATTGCAAAAATGAATTCGTTAGTTGATAGAAAACTTATGATAGCCTTATATAAGGCATCACAAGCTGGAGTTAAAGTAGAACTTATAGTTAGAGGAATTTGCTCATTAAGACCTGGAGTTAAAGGCTTAAGTGATAATATAACAGTGAGAAGCATTGTAGGAAGATATTTGGAACACAGCAGAATATATTATTTTTATAATAATGGAAAAGAAGACACATATATATCAAGTGCTGATTGGATGTATAGGAATTTAGACAAAAGAGTTGAAACTATGACAGTAATAGAAGATAATCTTATAAAAAAGGAACTTAAAGAAATGCTTGAATTATATATAAAAGATAATGTTAAAAGTAGGATATTACTAGAAGATGGTTCTTATACAAAAATTAAAAGTGAAGGTAAAATTGTTAATGCACAGAAGGATATGATAGAGATTTGTAAAAAGTTTAATCAGAAAAGTTAGATAAATATATGATTTAAATAAATATGTTATATGTTGAGCAGAAGTGATATAAGCAAATAAAATTCGATAGAATTTAATAATTAGGATTCTTGAAAATGGAAATTAGCTTAAGTAGTGTTAAATAGAGATAAAAAAGGCTAAAGTGTTAATAGTCATAATCGATAATTAATTATAAGAATATAATTGAGACATAAATATTAAATTACATTAAATATTCTAGGAGATGAGCAAAATGAAGAATAACAAATTAAGAATTTTATCTTTAGCCTTATTAGCATTCCTAGCTCAAGGATCTTGTACTTATGCAGCAAGTTCGGATAAGAGCGATTATACTAAAGATGAATTAAACAATTTAACTCCAGGATGGGATGCAAAAGACATAGACAAAAGTAACTATAAAGTTGATTCCTATAAAAACTCATTTTCAAGTACGCAGACCCCAGATGCAAAGGATAAGGATACTAGTGATACAACAAGTAAAGATAATACTTCAAGCACAACAACTGCCGTAGACACAAGTGTAGGAAATGCTATCGTAAGCAGTTCACCGAGCACAGGAAACAGAGGAGATTTTTGGGGAAAGACTTCAGATGGAAAATGGATATTGATTGAACAAGGTGTTCCCGTAAGTGGTTGGAAAATGGTAAGAGGACAATGGTATTACATGGATTCTAATGGAGTAATGCAGACTGGATGGATAAACGATGGAAACAACTGGTATTATTTAAATTCAGATGGATCTATGGCATATAATACGTATGTAGGCGGTTATTATCTTGATTGGAACGGTGTTATGCAATAGTCTATTAAAAAATAAATTGTTATAAGTAATTTCTAGGCAAAACTTATGTTTGGTTTAATCAATCAAGCTGTGAGTTTTGTCTTTTTTATTTTGAATAGAAAAGAGTTGAATCTTAATATTTAACAAGTAGGGTATAATAATTTATCTTAAATGGAAAAATGAAAGATGATAAAATTATTATTTATAAAATGATAAAAGATAATGACATTTAAAATTTTAAACATAATAAATATAGTTAAGTGCAAGAGTAAAGTCGTTAATAACGAATTTACTCTTGCAATCAAGAAGTTAGTTTTTCATTTTACCAAAATAATAAATATATATACTTGACATAAAGTTAACTCTAAGGTGTAAAATTTATAGGAAAGGTTCATATTCATGGATTTATTACCTGATATTCTTATATTATGATATGAAAAAATAATATAGATTGAGGTATGAGAAACAAAATTCATGGATTATTATTTTTAATAATTATAACTTAAATTATATATTATAAGGAGAGAGCGTTTATGGAAAATTTTAATTATTCAATACCTACTAAAGTTTATTTTGGAAAAGGGCAAATCAAAAATCTTGCTGCCATAATTAAAGAATATGGTAATAAAATACTTATAGCATATGGCGGAGGAAGTATTAAGAAAATTGGGTTATACGATGAAATGATTAAAATATTAAATGATAATTCAATATCATATGTTGAATTGTCAGGAATAGAGCCAAATCCAAGAATTGAAACAGTAAGAAA
Source organism: Clostridium sp. YIM B02569 (assembly GCF_022320765.1). Taxonomy (NCBI): domain Bacteria; kingdom Bacillati; phylum Bacillota; class Clostridia; order Eubacteriales; family Clostridiaceae; genus Clostridium; species Clostridium sp. YIM B02569. Next base: position 42,651 of record NZ_JAKJJX010000014.1, read on the forward strand.
AGGAATTAAAATTTGTAAGGAAAATAATGTTGAAGTAGTTCTTGCTGTAGGAGGCGGAAGTACAATAGATTGTGCGAAAGTTATTGCGGCAGGAGTAAAATACGAAGGAGATCCATGGGATTTAGTAACTAGTCCACAAAAAATTAATGAAGTATTGCCTATAGTAACAATATTAACACTATCAGCGACTGGTTCTGAGATGGATCCACATGCTGTGATTTCTGATATGACAACTAATCAAAAATTGGGTACAGGTCATGAAAATATGAAACCAAAAGCTTCAATTTTAGATCCTGAGTATACTTATTCAGTTCCTAAAAATCAAACTGCAGCTGGAACTGCTGATATTATGAGTCATATATTTGAAACTTATTTTAATCATACAAAGGGTGTGGATATCCAAGATAGTACAGCCGAAGGATTACTTAGAGCTTGCATAAAATATGGTAAGATTGCAATAGAGAATCCAAAGGATTACGATGCAAGAGCAAATTTAATGTGGGCTTCAAGCTGGGCTATTAATGGCTTGATTTCATATGGAACAAATTCACCTTGGGTGGTACATCCAATGGAGCATGAATTGAGTGCTTTTTATGATATAACACATGGGGTTGGATTGGCTATATTAACACCTCATTGGATGAAATATTCTTTAGACGATACTACTGTTTTTAAGTTTGCTCAATATGGAATAAATGTTTGGGGAATAGATAAAAACTTAGATAAGTTTGAAATAGCAAATAAAGCAATAGAAAAGACATCTGAATTCTTTAAGGAATTGGGTATACCAAGTACTTTAAGGGAAGTTGGCATTGAAGAAGATAAGTTAGAATTAATGGCAAAAAAGGCTATGAATCCATATTTTAAGTATGCTTTTAAGCCATTAGATGAAAATGATATATTAAAGATTTTTAAAGCAGCACTTTAGCAAATACCACAGTGTACGCTTGTGTAAGAAAAGTCTAAATATATTAGATTAATAGCGTACAAATTTTATGAAAATTATATACTAAAATATTAACGGCAGTATACTTACTGCCGTTAATACTATATAAATTTAGAGGGAGATAATGTTTATGAAATTATTTAGTAAAGGTGATAAAGTAGGAATTGTTGCTTGTTCAAATGGCTTAGATAAAAGTAATATATTAAAGATGAACGAGCTAGGAGAAGCATTGAAAGAATTAGGACTTATACCTGTATTTAGTGATAATTTATATAAAAATTATTCTGTATTTAATGGGAGTAATAAAGAAAAAGCTGAAATATTAATGAATTTTTTTATAGATAATGATATTAAGGGGATTTTTGATGTATCCGGTGGAGACTTAGCTAATGGCATATTGGATCATTTGAATTTTGAAACGATAAGAAATAATATGAAACCATTTTTGGGGTATAGTGATTTGTCTGTAGTTATTAATGCTATATATTCTCAAACAAATATGAAGACTTATTTATATCAAATAAGGAATTTAATTGGTGATAGAAGAGAAGTTCAAGTGGAAGAATTTAAAAATACATTTATGGATAATGGAAGTAAACTTTTAACATTTAATTATGAATGGGTGCAAGGATGTGCTATGGAAGGAATTGTGGTAGGAGGAAATCTTCGATGTTTATTAAAACTGGCAGGTACAAAATATATGCCGGATTTTAAAGATAAAATTATTTTCTTAGAAAGTTTAGGTGGTGACGTTCCAAAGATGTTCACGTATTTGACACAATATAAACAACTGGGAGTATTTGAACAAGTTAAAGGAATAATTCTTGGTGAATTCAGTGAAATGGAAAGAGAAAAACACGTTCCAAACATTTCGGAAATTACTAAAGAGATAGTAGAAAATTCTAATATTCCAATTATAAAAACTAGTGAAATTGGTCATAGCAAAAGTTCAAAATGCATAATAATTGGAGGGAAAATAAAACTATAGTTTATATGAAAAACCATGTGCGAGTAGAAGTGATTCTTTTATATACATGGTTTTTACATTATTTTATGGAATTTATATGAATTTTAACCTATAATTATATAGTACATAATGAAAATATTATAATGGGAGGGGAAAATGTTAAAAAACTTTAGGACATTATCTATAACAATAGTTATGTTATTAATAAATTCTATTGCTTTTACAGGATGTAAAATTGATACAAGAGATAATTATGGTCTGGATAAGGACAATCCTGTTGCAGTGGAAGTATGGCATTATTATAATGGAATACAAAAAATACAGTTTGATAAAATGGTAGAGGAATTTAATAAAAGCGTAGGTAAAGACAAAGGAATAATTGTTGAGGCATTTAATCAAGGAAGCGTAAGTGAAATTACGGATAAGGTTATTGATATCACAAAGAAAAAAGTTGGAGCAGAAAAAATGCCAGATGCTTTTATGGCATATCCAGATACAGCTTATGAGATAGAGAAGTTAGGACTTTTATCAGACTTTGGCAAATATATGTCAGAGAATGAAATAAATAAATATATAGACAGTTACATAAATGAAGGAAAATTGGATACTGAAGATAAGCTAACTATATTTCCATTAGCTAAATCTACAGAAATTTTAATAGTAAACAAAACAGATTGGGAAACGTTTTCCAAAGAAACAAATGCAGATATAAGTGAGTTTAATACTTGGGAAGGGATCGCAAATTTAGCTAAAAAATACTATGATTGGACTGATAGAAAAACAGAAGCTAAAGATGACGGGAAAACTTTTTTCGGAAGAGATGCTATGGCAAATTACATGATAATTGGAAGTCAAGAATTGGGTGAGGAGATATTCAAGGTTACTAATGGCAAGCTAGAGGTTAATATTAATGAAAAGGTTATGAGGAAGCTATGGGATAATTTTTATGTGCCATATATAAATGGATATTACGGAGCATATGGCAGATTTCGTTCTGATGATGCAAAGGTAGGAAATATAATCGCATTAGTAGGATCTACGTCTGGAGCAGGGTATTTTCCAGATTCAGTTATAACAAATGATGATCAAAACTATAAAATTGAATCGATGATTTTACCGCTTCCTAAGTTTAAAGATTCAAAAGTTGCGTATATGCCACAGCAAGGTGCAGGTATGGTCATGATTAAATCTGACTCTAGACATGAATATGCAGTTACAGAATTTTTGAAGTGGTTTACAGATTCTGATAGAAATGCTAAGTTTTCAATAGCAGCTGGATATTTACCTGTTAAGAAAGAAGCAAATCATAGTGAATTTATTGAGGGGAAAATTAATAATAACGATGTTTTGGATGTCCCCAAAAAGTCACAAGAAGCTGTTTTAGAAGCTATAGATCAGGAAAGAACATACAAGTTTTATGCAAGTAAAGCTTTTAATGGCGCAGATGAAGCAAGAGATATTTTAGAAAAATCTATGCTGGAAAAAGCAAAAATAGATAGAGAAAAAGTTAAATCTTTGTTGAAAAAAGGAATTTCTAGAGAAGAAGCTATAAAGAGTTTTAACACAGATGATAATTTTAATAATTGGCTTGAAGATTTAAGAAAAAGCATTAATGCAGTTACTTAATTTGATTTGTAATTCATAAAATTACAAAGGTTCAAAGTCACTGCGAGCGGGGTGAAATAATGTTCTTAATAAAAAATAAGAACTCTATAATTAGAAAGTTACTTATTCCAATGGTAATTGTTGTATTAGCACAAGTAGTGCTTTTTGTAAGTGTGGTTCTATTGAGTGGAATTGTTGGGATTCTTAAAAATAATTCATTTAATTTGTTAAACCAGAAAATTCAATCAAGAGGTAGTTACATTCAAAATGAGATGATTCAACATTGGAGTAATGTTAGTGAATCTGAAAGCTTGATTAATGCTAATATTTTGCACAAGCTTCATAGTAAGGGGATTACGGTAAAGGATTTGGACAGCAACACACAATTCACTAAAGAGTTATTGGAAGATGTTTCGAGTAATTTGATATTTATGCTCAGAAAGAATTATGTAACTGGAGCATTTTTAATACTTGATAATAATTCTGAAGAAAAAGTAGGATTATATTTTAGAGATTTAGATCCTAATTCAAATCCAAGTGATAAATCAGATTTATTGATGGAAAGAGGTCCTGCTTCCATTGCACAAAATTTGGGGATTCCTTTAGATACATGGTGGAATAACAGGTTTATATTTAATCAGAATAAGAATTCATCTCCAGAAGAATTTTTTTCAAAGCCTATCAACGCAGCTGTAGATAATAAAGGATTATCTTATAAGGATTTAGGATATTGGAGTAAACCATTTTCATTAAGTGATAAAGATATACAAATTGTTACTTATTCAGTTCCGTTGTTAGATGAAAATGGCAAACCATACGGAGTTCTTGGAATTGCTATTTCATTAAATTATTTAAATTCATTACTTTCATATGATGAAATAGACTCTAATGGGAGAGGTGTTTATCTAGTAGGCGTTGACGATAACAAGAATATGAACTTTGAAAAGATTACAACAACAGGACCATTAGCAGGAAAAATACTTGGAGAAGAAAAAAATATTCAGTTTAATAAAAAAGAAATATATGATTCAATATATGAGATAAAAGAACCAGATTCAAAAAATATAGCTTATGCATCAACAAAATATATTAATTTATATAATACAAATACACCATTTGAAAAAGATACTTGGGCAATTATTGGAATAATAGAAAAGGATAATCTTCTATATTATTCAGAGAGATTTGAAAGGCTTCTATCGGTATCATTAATTATTTCGACTCTGGGGGGAATAATAGTAATTGTTATTGTAGGTGAAAGGGTTACGAAGCCAATAAGAAATTTAGCTCAGGATGTTAGAGAAAGTAATCCTAGTAAACCAATAGAACTTGGGAAAATAAGTATCTCAGAAATCGATGAGTTGTCATCAGCAATAATGACGTTAAGTTCTAACGTGGCAGACTCTGCTTCGAAAATGTCTCAAATTATAAAATTATTCAATATGCCCATAGGCGCTTTTGAATATAAAATAGGACATGAAGTAGTGCTATGTACAGACACATTTTTTGATGTAATAGGAATTGAAAAATCAAAGCGATTTGATTCATACGTAGATAAAAGATATTTTAGTAAAATTATAAAGAAGATAACAGAGGAGAAAGAAAGTTTTCAAGAAGAAACTTATAGGATTAAAGGAGCGAATAAAGAAACTAAGTGGATTAAGTTAAAAATTTTAGAGGAAGAGTCTAGAACTCTAGGAGTAGTAAGTGATATTACACAAGAAATTTTAGAAAAGCAAAAAATAGAGTATGAAAGAGATTATGATATACTTACTAATATGTTAAATAGAAGAGCATTTCATAATACAGTAAAAGAAATATTAGAAAGCGAGGATCTTAAAGTAGGAGCATTTATAATGTGGGATTTAGATAACTTGAAATATGTAAATGATACTTATGGACATGATTATGGAGATGAATACATAAGAAAAGCATCCGAAATATTAAAGGAATTTGAGAAATATGGAGGAGTTGTTGGAAGAAGATCAGGGGATGAATTCTATACATTTTTATACGGATATGAAGATAAGTACGAAATTAGAAAAATTGTAAAAAGTATTCATTCTGGTATCGAGAATTCAGTACTTAAGTTACCTAATAATAGAGAATTGAAAGTTAGAATATCAACAGGGATAGCATGGTATCCACATGATGCTATAACTTTTAAGGATTTAGCTAAATATTCAGATTTCGCAATGTATAAAATTAAGAAAACAGTAAAAGGAAATATAAGTGAGTTTAACAAAGAAGAATATACTGAGGATTCTTTCTTGTTCAGCAGTCAAGAAGATTTAAATAAATTACTTGATGAAAAACTTATTAAGTATGCATTTCAGCCAATAATAGATGCAAGAACAGGAAAAATATTTGCGTATGAAGCTCTTATGCGTTCACAGTTAGAGTCCCTTAAAAATCCGCTTCATATAATAAAGCTTGCAACTGCTGATTCACGATTATATGAAATAGAGAAAATTACATTTTTTAAAGCTCTTGAGAGCTTTGTAAGGAATAAAGAGGAATTCAAGGATGCTAAACTTTTTATAAATTCTTTGCCAAACTATGTCTTATCATATGAGGATAGGAAGAGGTTTGAAGAATTGTATGGAGAACATCTTGAAAGATTAGTAATAGAACTACTTGAAAATGAACGCTCTAATGGAGATAACATTTCTATAAAAAGAAAAGTAATTGAAAAGTGGAATGCCAAACTTGCTATTGATGATTTTGGCTCAGGATATAATAATGAAGCAGTATTGTTAGCAATTACAACAGATTATGTTAAAATAGATATGGAAATTGTAAGAGGAATTGATAAAGATTTAAATAGGCAGCAGATTTCAAAAAACCTCATATCTTATGCTAAACAAAGAAAAATTAAAGTTGTAGCTGAAGGGGTTGAAACAAGAGAAGAATTAACGAAACTTATAGAATTTGGAGTTGACTATCTCCAAGGATATTATTTTAGCAAACCAGAATTTACTCCACCTGAGATAAGTAAAGACTCAGTTATGGATATTCTGGAAATCAATAAAGAATTTAACACAAAATAAAACCAAGTCATATTTTGGGGGATAGATACTAATGGAAAAAGAAGTAGGCGCTAAAGTTGTTAATGGGAAAATAATAATAGCTGATGGGATAAATGGGGAAATTATAACTATAAAAGCTAAAGAAAATGTAAATCTATTTATTAATGATGTAGAATGTGAAAAGTTTAAACCATATGAAGTAAGTTCAAAAGATAAGATTACTTATAATTGCGAGACAACTCCTGCAAAGAGAGAAGTAAATATAACTATATCTGAAGATAAAATGAAAGCTTATATGACAGTGGAGTATATACCTAAGACTGAATACAAAATAAAGGACAGGGAATTTTACATAAATTTAGCTGTATCTACTGAAGTTCTGTTGAAAGAAGAACCTGAATACTTTACTGTTCAAGAGTTATATAAAAAACTAAAAGAAAAAGGAATAGTTTTTGGAATAAAGGAAGAATCTTTAGAATTGATCTTAAAAGGGTGCTCGAGTGAAGTTTTGGTCGCAGAAGGATTGGAGCCAGTTAAGGATACACCGAGTGAGGTAAAGTTGTTTTTTACACCAACTCAAATGGTTTTTCCAGAACCAGATTCTAATGAGAAAGTAGACTTTAAAAATTTATTTAGAATTTCCAATGTTAATGCTGGAGATAAAATCGCAGAAATAATCCCTGAGATTCCAGGAAAGAATGGAATGAATATTTTTGGTAAAGTTATAGAGCGCGAATATATTAGAAGCTTACCAATTGATGCATCAAAAGGATGTAAGATTGAAAATAATCATATTATATCTCTTATTGATGGAAAAGCACATATTGCTAATAGAAGTGTAAGCGTAAATCCTATTTACACCGTGGAATCAGTAAATATGGAAACTTGCAACATTAAATTTTATGGAGATGTAGAAGTTTATGATAGCGTACAGGATAATATGTTTGTTAGCGCTGGAGGTTCATTAGATGTAAGTCAAAATGTTAATATGGCTAATGTTGTTACAGGTGGAGAAATAACAATCTTAGGAAACACAATTAATTCAAAGATATTATCAGGACAAGTAGATATAAGAAAAAAAGAATATTCAGATGTACTTACTGAATTTAAAAATATTTTAGTTAGTATGATAGAGTATATTAACGGATTGAATCTACAAAATTTTGAAAGAAAAGATTTTGTAAAGACACTGACTGAGAAGAATTTTGGGAATTTTCAAAAAGTAGCATTAAATATAATTTCTTTAAATATAAAAAATAAAACAAAACGCAGCAAACTTGTAGATTTTATAAAAGGAAAGATATTAGGACTTAATATCTTGGAAATAAAGTCAATTTATGATCTAAAAACTTTACTTAACATATTGGATAATGAAATAGATTATTATGATAAGAATATAATAGTCCCCCTAGATATTCGGATTGGTTATTGTCAAGAATGCGAGATAAAATCTACAGGAAATATTATCATAGGTGGTAAAGGTGAATATACTTCAAAGTTAACTGCAATGAAGGATATAATTTTTACAAGATCTGATTCGGTGGCTAGAGGAGGAGTTTTATCTGCCGGTCAAAATATAAGTTTAGGAGTAGTAGGGAGCAGAGCATATATACCTACAACGTTAATGGTACCACAGTATGGGAGAATAACTGCTGCTAAAGCATATGCAAACACAGTATTTTGTTTTGGTAGGACAAAGGTTACATTGGATGAAGATCTGAAAAATATTAATGTGTATTTTAATAGTGAGAAAAGGGCAATTGAATTTGGTAAAACGGCACTGTAAAACTATCTACTCTAAAAATATAAAAAATATAGGGTATGATGGTTCGAGAAAATATGTTTGTTTTAAAAGAATTTTTGGAGAAAATTAAAGAATTATAAAAATAATAAGTAAGTATTTGTCTAAAAAATATATATGTGATATAATAAGTCAACAGTTCATACAAAAGACTCGTATATTTCCGATATTATGGTTGGAAAGTCTCTACCTGCTATCCGTAAATTAGCAGACTACGAGGTAGTGTTTTAGTGCTAAGTATTATTATATTCGCATATAAATACAACACCTCAGCTTTAAGATGGGGTGTTGTATTTTTTTGAAAACTTTTCTGAATATATGTATAAAGAATTTGCGTGTCTATGTATGATTAAATTTTACATAGGGAGATTGAAAGAAAATGGAATTAAGTAACAAAGAGATTTTAATCGAAGATTTGGACTGTAAAAATGAAGAAATTAGCGAGCTTCTTTATGGAGTTGAAGACAAGCCTAATTTATCTACACAAATTTTGCTAGGATTTCAGCACATATTTGCTGCGTTTGGAGGAATTATAGTAGTTCCATTAGTTATTTCTAGTGCATTAGGTTTTGATATAGTTACATCAACAGCACTTATGAGTGCAACTATATTGTCAGCTGGGATAGCAACTTTTATTCAATCGAAAGGTATTGGTCCTGTTGGTGCAAGAGTTGCATGTATAATGGGAACAGATTTTACATTTGTAGCACCATCAATTGCAATTGGGAGTATTTACGGACTTCCAGGAATATTAGGTGGGACAATACTTGGGTCATTAGTCGGAATAGGTTTAAGCTTTGTAATACGACCTATGATGAAATTATTTCCACCACTTGTTACAGGAACAGTGATAACATTGATAGGACTAACTCTATTACCTGTATCGATGGATTGGGCTGCTGGTGGTAGTGGTTCGCCTAATTATGGAAACTTAACTAATATTTCAATTGCTATGATTGTAATGATTATAACTTTATTGTTAAACAGATATGGAAAGGGATTAGTAAGCAGTGCCTCAATATTAATTGGAATGGCAATTGGATACATTGTTTGTATTCCTCTTGGAATGGTTGATTTTTCATCAGTAAGTTCAGCAAGTTTTATATCATTTCCAAAGATATTTGAGCATGGAGTTAACTTTGATCCTAAATTAGTACTTCCATTTATTCCTGCTTATTTTGTTACAACAATTGGAACAGTAGGATGTTTAAAAGCTATCGGAGAAGTTTCGAAGGTTGAAATGGACGATAAGAGAATTGGAGCAGGAGTATTATCTGATGGACTTGGAAGCATGCTTGCAGGTATTCTTGGAACTTTCCCTAATACATGTTTCAGTCAAAATGTAGGTTTAATTCCGTTAACAAAAGTAGCAAGTAAATATGTGGCTATGATGGCTGGGATAATACTCGTAATACTAGGGTTTTTACCAAAATTTGCAGCACTAATAAATATAATGCCTCAACCAGTTTTGGGTGGAGTAGGTATTGTAATGTTTGGTACAGTTGCGGCATCGGGTATTAAGACTTTAAGCAGAGTAGAATTAAATAACCGTAATTTATTAATAATAGCAACAGCAATTGGACTTGGTGTTGGAATTACATTCCGTCCTGATTTTATAAGTCAATTACCAGAAGGTCTTAAAATGATTTTCTCATCAGGTATTTCGACTGGAACTATTGCAGCGCTAATATTAAATTTATTATTAAAACAAGAAAAGAGTGGAGTAGAATAGAATGGAAAGCTTACATAAAAGAATTTTAGAAGAAGGACAAGCATTGTCAGAAAATGTACTGAAAGTTGATTCATTTTTAAATCATCAAGTGGATCCGGAATTAATGTACGAAATGGGTACATACTTTAAAAATTACTTTGAGAATCATAAAATAACAAAGGTGTTTACAATTGAAAGTTCTGGTATAGCACCTGCTGTGATGACTGCAATGCAAATGAATTTGCCTATGGTTACTCTAAAAAAGCAAAACTCAAAAATACTGAATGGTGATGTTTATCAAACAACTGTACATTCATTTACTAAAAGTTTAGATTATGAGTTGACATTATCTAAAAAATATATAAATGATGAAGATAATATATTAGTTATAGATGATTTTTTAGCAAATGGCGAAGCGGCACTTGGGGCTGCACGTTTGATAGAAGAAGCTGGAGCAAAAGTTGCAGGAATAGGAATAGTAATAGAAAAGTCATTCCAAAAAGGAGCTCAAATGCTTAAGGACAAAGGATATGATGTATACTCTTTGGCAAGAATAGCGAAACTATCAAAAGGTATAATAGAATTTGTTAAATAAAGTATTTTTATTACAAAGTAAAAATTAAATTATATTTATTAGCATTTTAACGAGTGTCTAATAAAGATCTTATAAATTAGAGTTGTTCAATTTTGCATAATACAAGCAAAGTTGAACAACTTTTAATATTTTACAGAACATTTAAATTATCTAATAGTTATTAAAAAGTTATATAAAAATTATTTTTTATATAACTTTTTTTCAATGGAATTCATTTTTTTGTGTTTAATATACACAAGATATAAAATAAAATACTTTATCAGGATAAAGGGAGTATAATACTTTCTTAAATCAATTATTGATTTATGTCATTCTAAAAAGTAAAATAGATATATAATTAATTTCCAATATATGAAATTCTTTATTGGAAAGCTATATAAAATAAAAAGGAGACAAAGATATGAAAGCTTATGAACGTTTATTAAAATACGTTAAGGTATATACTACCTCAGATGAATCTTCAGAAACACATCCAACAACTAAAAGACAATTTGATTTAGCTAATATATTAGTTGAAGAAATGAAGGAAATTGGACTTCAAGATTGTAAAGTTGATGAACATTGTTATGTATATGGAGTTATTCCTGCAACAAAAGGATATGAAGATAAGGCAAGTATGGGGCTTATAGCTCATATGGATACAGCACCAGCGGCTAATGGAAAAAATGTAAAACCACAAATCATAGAAAATTATGATGGCGGCGATATTATTTTAAAAGGAAATAATAGCATTTTGTCACCTAAAAAGTTTCCACATTTAAAAAACTTAAGAGGTAAGACTATAATTACTACAGATGGAACATCATTGCTTGGAGCTGATGATAAAGCAGGTATTGCAGAAATACTTACTGCATGTGAAACTATAATAAATGAAAATATTCCTCATGGGAAAATATGTGTCGGATTTACTCCAGATGAAGAAGTTGGACTTGGAGCGCATTTATTTGATGTAAAAAATTTCGGGGCAGATTTTGCATACACAATTGATGGAGGCGAGGAAGGTGAAATTTCATATGAGAATTTCAATGCTGCAGCAGCAGAAGTGAATATTCATGGGGTATCAGTTCATCCAGGGTCTGCAAAGAATACAATGATTAATGCAACAAATGTAGCTATTGAATTTAATTCTATGCTGCCATCATGTGAAAGACCTGAGCATACAGAAGGATATGAAGGTTTTTATTATTTAGATAGTTTTAATGGAAATACTGAACATGCATCACTAAAGTATATTTTGAGAGATCATAATAAGGAAAAGTTTGAAAATAGAAAATCAACAATGCAATTAATAGAAAAATTATTGAATGAAAAATATGGTGAAGGAACAGTTAGGGTTACATTAAAAGATCAATATAAAAATATGGTTGAACTTATAAAACCTTGTATGCATTTAATAGATAACGCTACAGATGCTATGAAAGATTTAGGTGTTGCTCCAATAATAGAACCTATTAGAGGAGGTACTGATGGTGCTACTTTAAGTTATATGGGACTTCCATGTCCTAACCTTGGAACAGGAGGCCATGCTTTCCACGGTGAATTTGAACATATTGCAGTTGAGAGTATGGACATTTGCACTGAAATTATAATAGAAATTCTAAAGAGATATGCAAATCAATAAATGAGAATATTTAATTTGAAATAATTCTTTTGGATTAAATTACAAGTGAAAATATGAGATTATAAAAAATGAATTATTAAATTAAATATTATACCTCAGGTTTTTAATTACATTAAGAGCCTGAGGTATTATTATATTATTTTATAAAATGCAGAAAATATATAAGTTCTTACTAATGAATACTTTTTTAATGGAAGATGTATTTAAATGAAACTTTTTAAAAAGTCGAGAATTTAAGAATAAAGGAATATAAGAATTTAAATTTTTAACAATAAAAAAACTTAGAAAGTTAATAATTTATAGGGAACATAAGGGTTTGTAGAGTATATAGAAATCACCATAAATAATAGATTTAAGTTATTATGCTTAGAATAGTATAAAAATTACTAATATAGCTTGTTCGAGCTATTCTATTTATTTCTATTAGATAGGTAGTTCTTGTGAATAGCATTAAAGAAAAAGTCGGTAATTTCTTCATTAATTTTATCATTAGAATTATTATGGACTTGATTATTTTTCTTTTTTAAACAAGGAGTATGTTCATTAGATTTTTGCTTTTTAGCTGAATCGAATTTTATTATTTTTGAATTGCTCATTATAATATCATCTCCGTTCTTTATTATAGAATGTCTTTCGCCATTTATATATTTTACATACATTAATTCCATGAACGCACCGCCTTATACTTATTAATTAAAATAAAAGTATTAAATAAATTTACTGATAACTAAATATATGAGTCTAGCTTATGAAATATTACATAATAATATTAAAGTAATTTTTATCACCGATATGAGTTATGGTATAATTTTCATGTAATCTTATAAAGGAATAAATATATTTAATCATAGTTATATTATTAATAGGAAATATTTTTGCAGTTAAATATTATATTAGTATATGGAGTGGGATAAATGAAAAATAATGCAGCACAAAGAGAATTTAAAAAGTATAAGGGTCAGATAAATCAAATAGAAGAAATAGTTGAGCATTCAAAGCCAGGAGCATTATTAGAGCATGAGAGTTCAATAAGAAAGAAACTTAGACATCTTAAGGAATTAGAAAATCAGAGTTTAAGAGATTTTAATGAGGTTTATGAGAGATATGAAGAGCTATTAGAAACTGTTTCAAAGAAAATGCTTGATTACTATAATAAAAATAATAATACAAGTTTTGATTTTTATGAAGTAGTGCGTGGAAATTATAATAGTTTTTTAAATCAAGGACTAATGACAATATTAACAAAACAACATATTCCCAAATTAGTTGCAAAAGAATTTGAAGAAAATTTCCCAAGTAATCCTAAAGATGAGTATCGTCAAGCAAGAAGCATGAAAAGAAAGTTCTACATACATTTAGGCGATACAAATACAGGTAAAACTTATAATGCTTTAGAACGTCTTAAAAGTGCAAAAAAAGGTGTTTATTTATCACCACTTAGAATTCTAGCTTTAGAAAATTTTGAAAAGTTAAATAGAGAAGGAGTAATTTGTGATCTTTTAACTGGTGAAGAGGAAATAATAAATGTAGGATCTACTCACACATCATGTACAATAGAGAAAGTTAATTTAAAAGAACATTATGATATAGCTGTAATTGATGAGATTCAGATGATAAGTGATCCTTTTCGTGGAATGGCATGGAGTAAAGCTCTACTAGGGCTTCAATGTGATGAAATACATATATGTGGAGCTGCTAATGCTAAATATATATTAGAAACAATTATAAGTGATTGTAAAGATGAATATGAAATAAGAGAATATACAAGAGCTATACCATTAGAAGTTGAATATAAGAATTTTAGTTATAATGATGTTCAGGAAGGTGATGCTGTTGTAGTCTTTTCTAAAAAAAGAGTATTAGAAATAGCAGAGGAATATTCAAGTAGAAACATCAAGGCAAGTATAATTTATGGTGATTTACCACCTGAAGTTAGGAAAATGCAATACGAACAGTTCATTAATAAAGAAACAAAGATTCTTGTGACTACTGACGCAATAGGAATGGGAGTCAATCTTCCTATTCGAAGAATTATATTTATGAGTATAAGGAAATTTGACGGAGAAGAAGTAAGAGAGTTAACTTCGCAGGAAATAAAGCAAGTAGGAGGGCGTGCTGGTAGGCTTGGTATTTATGACGTTGGGTATATTGCCAGTGTTGGCGGCAATGCAGATATAATTAAATCTAAATTAGAAACAGAAGACGAGGTTATAAAACAAGCTGTTATAGGACCATCAGAAGCAATACTTAAGATTAGAAGTCTGCCTTTAAATGAAAAATTAGCCCTTTGGAGTACAAGAACAGAAAAATTAGATTATTATACTAAGATGGATGTAAGTGAATATATTTTGATCTTGGATAGGCTAAGGAAATACAAGCTTAATGAAGAAATTCAATGGGATTTACTGAAAGTTCCATTTGATGTGTCTAGAGATGAACTTATGAATGCATTTTTAAATTATGTAGATGAACTATTTGTGAATAAACAGAAAGAATTATTTAAACCCCAAAACTTTAATGGTGGTTTGGATGATTTAGAAATTTATTATCAGAAGATAAACATGTATTACTCATTTTCTAAAATATTTAATTTAAAACTAGACGTTCAATGGGTTTATGATGAGAGATTAAAAGTAAGTGAAGAAATAAATGATATATTATTAAGACTTTAATAATATCAATAATTAATGATGTAATAGGTAATAATAAATTGAGTATTAAGCTTACTTAAATTTGTTATTACCTATTATTTCGTAAAAACACATTTCAAAATAAACATTATAAAATTAGCAACCTAAGAAAGATTTAAAATTAGTAACAAAATATGATAAGGGACAATAATATGAGATTGAAAACATAGAGTAATAATGTTAATAGATAAATTTGTCCTATTTCAATTTTTCATGAAATATTGGAGGTAGCTGATTGAGTAATAATATTATCGAAATGAATAAAATTACTAAAAGTTTTTTTATAGGGAAAGAAAATCAATTAGATATACTTAAGGATATTGATATTAATGTACAAAAAGGTGAATTTATAGCCATTGTTGGCTCATCTGGATCTGGAAAGAGTACATTAATGAATATTATAGGAGTACTTGATAGACAAACATCAGGTCAGTATGTTCTTGATGAAATAGATGTTAGTAAAGTAAGCGATAATAAATTAGCAGAGATTAGGAATAAGAAAATTGGATTTGTATTTCAGACTTCTAATTTAATAGCTAGAACAAATTCTATCCAAAATGTAGAGCTGCCAATGCTATACTATGGAATGGATAGAAGAACAAGAATTAATAGAGCAAAAGAACTATTGGAGTTAGTTGGAATGGGAGATAGGTTAACTCACCTGCCTAGTGAGCTGTCAGGAGGGCAGAAGCAAAGAGTTGCTATTGCTCGTGCATTAGCAAATGATCCAGATATTATACTTGCTGATGAACCAACAGGAGCGCTTGATTCAGAAACAGGAAGAATAGTCATGAATTTATTTCATAAAATACATGAAAAGCAAGGAAAGACTATAGTGCTAATTACGCATGATAATAATTTAGCAAGTGAAACCCAAAGGATATTAACTATAAAAGATGGAAAAATTATTGGGGAAAAGCATCTTTGTTAAAAAATATAAACTCAAATTATTTATTGATATTCCATATTAAATAATTCCGTATTATTGTAATAGTATAGCACATTTATGAAATGTTGTTCACAAATACCAATAACATCGCTAAAGTAATATACGAATTTGAAAATTTATCTCAATGATTATATTAAAATGGAATTTTATAAGGAATTGAAAAGGTTAACTTTAAAATTATCATAAAATTTTCTTGAAAATTGTAATAATATATTTATATATATCCAATTTTGAGGTATACTTTAATTGTTTGAGTTTTTTTATAATAATAAGCCGATTTACAAAATAATTTAAAAAGGGGAACGCAAATGAGTGAATTAAATCATGAACTTGGAATTATAGCATTAGAAAGTTGTTCAGAATTAGGAAATGCTATAGACAAGTATATCCAAAAAAACAGAAATTGTACTGAGTCATTCTTAGTGCCACTTGATGAAATACGATTTTCTAATGGAGAAGGAAAAGTAAAAATTTCTGAATCTATCAGAGGAAAGGATATTTATATTTTATGTGATGTTGGAAACTATAGCTGTACATATAAGATGTTTGGGATTGAAAATCACAAGGGT
Organism: Clostridium sp. YIM B02569; assembly: GCF_022320765.1. Classification (NCBI taxonomy): domain Bacteria; kingdom Bacillati; phylum Bacillota; class Clostridia; order Eubacteriales; family Clostridiaceae; genus Clostridium; species Clostridium sp. YIM B02569. Next base: position 59,134 of record NZ_JAKJJX010000014.1, read on the forward strand.
CCTGATGAACATTTTCAAGATATAAAGAGAACTGTTGCAGCAATTAGAGGTAAGGCAGCAAGAATAACTGTAATTATGCCTCTTTTATACGAATCAAGACAACATAGACGTAAAGGTAGAGAATCTTTGGATTGTGCTTTAGCACTTCAAGAACTTGAAAGATTAGGTGTTGATGAAATTATCACTTTTGATGTACATGACCCTAATATTCAAAATGCTATTCCTTTACTATCTTTTGAAAATGTATATCCAACATATGATATTGTAAAGGGAATCTTATCAAATGAGAAATCATTAGAATTAGATAAAGAAAAGCTACTTGTAATAAGTCCTGATACCGGAGCGATGGATAGGGCTATATATTACTCAAGTGCTTTAGGAGTAGATGTTGGCTTATTCTACAAGAGAAGAGATCATTCTACAATTGTTAATGGAAAAAATCCTATTGTTCAACATGAATATATGGGAAGAGCTGTTGAAGACAAAGATGTATTAATAGTTGATGATATGATAGCATCAGGAGAGTCTGTTCTTGATATAGCTAAGGAATTAAAGAAAAGAAATGTTAAGAATATATATGTTGCAGCAACTTTTGCTTTCTTTACAGAAGGCGTTGAAAAGTTTAATAAGGCTCATGAGGAAGGTTTATTAGCAAGAATATATTCTACTAATTTAACATATATACCAGAAGAGTTAAAAGACTCAGCTTGGTTTAAGAGCGTTGATATGTCAGAGCTTTGTGCTAGAATTATCAATAGATTAAATTATGGAAGATCAATTGCTAAATACATGGATGCGACAAGAATAATACATAGCTTATTAAATAAGTAATTACTTTATATCTATATTTATAAGAAAAGAGCTACTTAGGTTTTTAAATGAAATAACAATTTCATTTAAGTAATTAAGTAGCTCTTTTTAATAGTTATAGTAGTGAAAGTAAATTTATATAATAAAGCAGTGTACATACTACAATAATGTTAATTATAAAAATGTTCTTCTTGATGCTATTAATCTAAGCTCAGTAGCATCTGTTATATCATAATTATATTCACTACCTTTAGAATGTGCTGAATTTTTATTGTAAATATATTCTGAATTACTGAAAAGTGAATTTAAAACAGACTTACATAGTTTAAATGCATAATTTAGAATTTTAGATATACCTTTTGAAACCTTATTAAGGGAAATATTTTTATTAGTTGTATAGGTTACCAATTTAAAATTAGATTTATTAATAGCTTTACCGTTCATAATAATCCCTCCAGTTTAAAAAATAATTTGTACTTTTTAATGATATTTAATTTTTTATTACTTCTATACTAATAATATAAATCATTTATATAAAAACTGCATCCTCATATAAATTCCCATTTGGTAAAATTGTAGGCAATTTTCTGAAGATATTTATGAAAATAAATTTAATATTATCTTTATAGTAATAAAGGTTTGGTAAATGTTAATAATTAATAAATTTAATACAAATTTCTTCTGAAATGGATTAAAAATTTAATATATTTTAGTAACAATACAGTAATAAAAGTTATGATTAGTTAATATATATAATGTGAAAGAGAATTAAGTAAAATAACTTTTTATAAAACTATATAATATCAAGTGAAACTTGATTCAGGTGGGGGAATGCCCGGCTAAATCGTAGTTTAACTTATCTAGGTCTACCCAAAGTTTCCACCTGCTTAAAAAGTGATGACAAATGTGACTAGACATCAGATAAATTATGTTGTTATTGTTAGTTAAGAATATTCATATATTAAGATTTTGTTTTTAGAATGTTGAGATTTATATTTAGTAGATGCCAGGGGAGGATAAGATGAAAATTAGGTGTAAATTTGCGTTAATAGTAGCTTTACTATTTTTTATGACAATGATGAGTAATGAATTGCCAGCTTTTGCAGAACCTGAACTATCACTCGAACAAGCTATACAAAACATTCAAGAATGTGATAGCAAAATTGATAATAATATAGACAAGCTAAATAAGATTAAAGAAGAAGTTTCTCAAAAGGAAAAGCAAATAAAGGATAATGAAGAACAATTAAAGATAGCTAAGGAAGATGTAGAAGAGAAAGATAAGAAATTAGCCGATAGATTAAAAGGTATACAGTTAAATGGAGGTGTTGAATCAACAACGCTTCAATACTTAGATGCTTTAATTTCTTCGGGAAATGTTTTAGAAGCAATGAATAAGGCATCATTAATATATAAAATATGTGAAAATGATAAAAATATGATTTTACAAGCAAAAGAGTCCGAAAAAAGGATAATAGAAGTAAATGAAGAGATAGAAAAAGGAAAAGCTGATTTGCAAAAAAATGAAAACGATATTAGAAATCAAGTTGTAGAATTAGAGGATCAAAAAGATAAACTATTAAAATATATTAAAGATAATAATATATTATTGAGCAGGAATACAGGCATAACTGTTCCGGTTACATTATCATCTGATATTACTGGTCAGAAAAGGTCTCTAATAGAAGAAGCTGAAAAATATTTGAAAGTTCCTTATTTATGGGGAGGAGAGTCACCATCAGGCTTTGATTGCTCGGGTTTGATTCAATATGTATTTAAGTCGCAAGGGATATATATACCTAGAATATCACAGGACCAGCAGCGTTTTGCGAAAACAATTAGCATATCTGAAATTAAACCAGGAGATTTGGTATTTAATAAACCATCAGAATCTACACACGTAGGGATGTATATAGGGGATGATATGTATATTCAAGCGCCTCGAACTGGAGATGTTGTTAAAATAAGCAGATTAAGTAGGTCCAATATGAAATATGTTGGAAGAGTATTAGATTAGAGTCATATTAAAAATTACAGCACATAAGGTACTTAAAATATTAATAGCGGCCTTATGTACTGATGTTAAAAATATTTAATCATATATATCAGAAAACTCTATTTTTATTCTTTGAATATTACTTTCTTTTGCTAAATCCTCATCTGAAGTAACATTTTCGCTTTCTGGCAAAGCTTTAACGGGAAGCTCTATTATAAACTCACTGCCTTTGCCATATTCACTATTGATTTTAATTGTACCATTGTGAAGTTCAACAAGAGATTTTACGAGAGAAAGTCCTATGCCACTTCCTTCTCTTTTTCGCGAAAGTGATTTATCTACTTGAACAAATCTCTTGAAAATGGATAATTGTTTATCTTTAGGGATTCCAACACCAGTATCTCTTACAGAGACTATAATGCTTGAATCTTTATCTAGTATATTTACAAATATGCTTCCTCCAGAAGAAGTAAATTTTATGGCATTTGAAAGAAGATTAAGCATTATTCTTTCGATTTTATCCGCATCGCAAGCCATTAGCTTTTCTTCAACGTTTGTATCAAAAATAATGTCTAAACCTTTGTTTTTAGCATAATCAGTTACAGATAAAGTTATATCTTCTATAGTGGATATGATATTTTCATTTTTTAAGCTGAGTTTAAAGTATTCAGCATCAATTTTAGTAATATCTATTAAATTATTTACTAGCCTTAATAACCTATAGCAGTTTTGTTTCATAATATTATAGTATTTGCTTATTTTGTCTTTACTATCTGTATTAGTTTTGTTTGCTCCAATTAAATTTAGAAGCTGCAGTGTGCTAAGCATTACGTTTAGTGGGGTTCTAAATTCATGAGATAAATTTGCAAAAAATTCTGTTTTAAGTTTATCATATTCTGCAGCTTTATCTAATAACCGACTTTGCTCTTGTATTTTTAATCTAAGATTTTCAGATTTTTTATGTTCCGAAATATCTCGGATAACACTTAATATACATGGGTTGCCTTCATATTCAATAGCTCCGGAGTATATATTTACTGGAATAACATTTCCATCGAATTGAATCATTTTTTCTTCGATTATAGGTACTGATATATTATGCTTAAGCACTTTTTCAAATCTATTAAGTATAATATCGCGATAATCCTTATGAACAATGCCAATTTCAAATAAGTCTCTACCTAGAATGTTTTTAAAATTATCAATGTTTAGTAATTTTTCCACGCCTTTATTTACAAAAAGAATTTTATAATTTGTGTCTAAAATAAAAACTCCCTCATAAATACTGTCTAATATGTATAAGAGTTGCCCCTTTTTCTTTTCAATTAACTTATAAGTGTCTTTTAGTTTTTTATATTTCTCTTCTCTGAGAATTTTTATATTACTAATTTTTTTCTTATTTTTTAATTCAAGTTTCCAATCAAGCATAATCTTTTCAATAAACATATGAAAAAAATCTAAACCGACAAAAAAAGAATCGTAAGGTAAATTTAAGTTGTTAGCTAGTATTTGAATTTCTTTTGTGCTGTCCTCATAAATTCCTGTATCTAATAGGAGAAGCTTATTGGGTTTTTTATCTAAAATAAATGAGGTATTATCTTTATCCATGTTTTTAAGCCAGCCTGATGTTATAACATATGAATTTGTATCTAAAAGATTATTAACTACATCTTTATTAATAAATAAGTTAAGACAGTGTTCCATTTTATATAGTGTGCATTTTTCTTTGTTATTAATAAAATCTTCTAAGTTAGAGCTGCAACAATTATTTTCAATAATAACAAAAATTTTATTACACATTTTTTCACATAAATTAATAGCCTCTATTAAACAGTGATTTTTTGTGTTTGTTGCTTTTGAACATGTGGATGTAAATGGTATAATCATAACATTTTTTATATTATAAGTCTTTACTGCAAATTCAATCTCTTCAATAAAATTTTCACAAATTACTATACCCAAATTAGTTTTCATGTTATCCTCCCATTTTAGCTAAGAGATTAATTTACCTCATAGCTGATTTTTACTAATAGATCATATATTATTCAATAGCGATTTTGTAAGTAAAAGTGACTATTCCATATGTTTAAATAATTAGCTATGTATATAGGCTTGGCTAAGTATATATAAATTTATAATTTATCAGAAATTTGTTTTAACATAAAAAGTTGATTAAACAAATGCATTAATATTATACCCCTTTTTTTTCTAAAATTCTATAAAATTACCCATTTTTACAGTTTATTTGATATTATAAAATGTAGATAGTATCTTGTATTAAGAGCAAGGTAAATTTAAAATGAAGAGATAAAACAATGAAAGATGATACAAATATAATTTTTAATATTATAAAGTTACTGTTTTGCATATACTATGTTTAACTTAGAAGCAATATATAAAATAAGCTGATAAAATTGGAGGAAACAATGAATACAAAAGAGAATTTTTTAAGCAATGTGAAAAGCGGTGAAAGCGTAAAAATATCACTAATGGTCATGAAAATATTATTTAGAGATCCTGCAAAAATAGTTTGCATATTGGCTGATAAAAGTGGAGAAACGAAGGCAAATTTACCCAACAAGAAAGATGATATTACAGATGGAATAGTTTTAGAAGTTGAGGGAATTAAAGATGGAATTCTAGATGTGAAAAAATATGAAATTATTACAAGCTATAGCATTTCAGATTATCTTCCGACAGTAAATAGGCCTATTGATGATATTATGCAGGAAATAGAGCTTTATACAAGTAAGTATATTGTTTCAAAAGAGGCTAAAGCCTTGAACGATTATTTCTTTAAAGACGAAGAGTTTCTAGACAAATTTAAAAGAGGTATAGGCGGAGTATCGATGCATCATAATTACATAGGAGGACTTGCGGAACATACATTAAATGTTATGCATTTAACTTTAATGCTTTGCGAAAGATATGGTTGCAGAAGAACAGAAATTGCCATACTTGCTGCAAAACTGCATGACATAGGGAAGATTTATGAGTTGTCTTATGATGGACCGTTTAAATATACTCTTAGAGGTGAAATGGAAGGGCATATAGTTATTGGTGTTGAAATGATAGATAAGGCAATCATGAAAAATCCTTCATATTATAGTGAAGATTTTATCATGAGAATAAAAGGCTGTGTAGTTCAACATCATGGAAAACTTGAATATGGTTCACCTAGAGAAATGAGAATGGAAGAATCTTTTATAATAAATTATGCAGATTCAATAGATGCAACAATGAATAAAATTTCTCAAATAAAAGATAGAACAGAGCCAGGAAACTGGTCAGAATATGACAGAAGAATTGAAACTAAATTATATTTATAGTTTAAGAAAAGGGACGCGATTATTATATGAATATTTTATTTATGAAAGTCACATTAAGAGCATCGTGGGTTCACTCATTAAAAGAGAAAAGAATGATTGTAAAAAGCGTAACACAAAAATTAAAAAATAAGTTTAACATATCTGTATCTGAGGCTTATGAACAAGATGTTCATAAAACAATAGTTATAGGTATTGCAGGAATATGTTCGAATTCAGCTCAATCCGATTCTACTATGGAGAACATTATAACCTTTATAGAAAATAATACAGATGCAGAAATAATAGATATACAAAGAGAAGATATTAGAGTGTAAAGATAGAGACACATAAATATAAGTGTTTGAGGGATGTGTCATAGAGCAATAATTTTAGATTCTATATATAAAATTACGAATTTAAATCCGATACTTTTTAATAAATTGTGTAATTAGTTCTAAAGAATACCAAGTCAGTATGATAAAATTTTCATACTGACTTGATTATTTAATTAATATATTTTATTAAACTTGTTCTGCAATATAGTAAAGCAATTGCTCAGTAGCAGCCCAACCTAAGCAAGGATCAGTAATTGATTTGCCATAAATGTGTTCATCAATTTTTTGACATCCTTCTTCTATGTAACTTTCGATCATAACACCTTTAACTAATTTTTTTAAATCATTGTTATATCCTCTGCTGTAGAGTATTTCTTTAACTATGCGGGGTTGTTCAGCAAATTTCTTCATAGAGTTAGCATGATTTGCATCGACAATTACTGCTGGATATGGAAAGTTGCATTCTCCATATAATTCAGAAACTCTCATCAAATCTTCGTAGTGATAATTAGGAATATTATTACCATGCTTATTAACTGAACCACGCATAATTGCATGCGCATAAGGATTACCAGTAGTATTTACTTCATTGTGCCTATATAAAAAATTATGTTTTGCATGAGCCGCTTGGATTGAGTTAAACATTACTGATAAGTCTCCGCTTGTTGGATTTTTCATACCAACAGGGACATCAATCCCACTGGCTGTAAGTCTATGCTGTTGATTTTCAACACTTCTTGCTCCAATAGCCACGTAAGTAAGTAAATCATCGCAGTACATATAATTCGAAGGATAAAGCATTTCATCTGCTGGAGTTAACCCAGATTCTTCTATAGCACGAATAAACATCTTTCTGATTGAAATCAATCCTTCAAGAATATTAGGTGATTTTTCAGGATCTGGTTGATGAAACATTCCTTTATATCCTTCACCCGTAGTTCTAGGCTTATTTGTATAAATTCTAGGAACAATAAAAAGCTTATCTTTAACTTTTTCATTTACTTTTGCAAGTCTGTTAACATAATCGCAAACAGAATTTTCATCATCTGCCGAGCAAGGTCCTATTATAACTACAAACTTATCACTATTGCCTGAAAATATTTTCTTGATTTCTTCATCTCTTTCTGCTTTAATCCTTTTTAGATTGTCAGCTAGAGGAGTAATTTCTTTTATTTCCTCTGGAGATGGTATTTTTCTTACATTTACAAAACTCATTGTAAAGCCCCCTTGTATAAAATTATATATCTAAAAATGAATGAAAGAAATATGTTGTATACTATAAATGATATAATGTTATATTATTTTAAAAGAAGTATATATCATTTGAAAAAAAATCAAATTTAGTATATCTATATTACTATATAATTGCTGAAAAATCTAGTAACGTTTAGAATTTATCAAAAATATTTTGAATTTTTTATAAATATGTTAAGAAAATTTACGAAATAGTAATCAAAGTAGATTTTGTCTTTGTTCGATTTACGAACAGAGACAGAAAAGATAAATGGAACATTTTTATTATTTACAATTTAAGTGCTTTTTAGGAATTTATTTCAAGGAAACTGCATATATTTTATAGGTAAAAATATTTGAGAGGTATTTATGTCTATTTATTTTGATTTAAAAACTATTAATGAACTTACAGGAAGCAATTCTTTTAGGCAACCTAAAGAACTTACATTAGATGATTTATCACAATATGATGGAAGAGGAGGAAAACCTGCGTATGTAGCTATAGAAGGTGTCGTTTATGATGTAAGCAATGAATCAAATTGGAGCGGAGGGACACACCATGGTCTTAATGCAGGTCAGGATTTAACAGACCAATTTAATTCTTGTCATGGAATGATGCAAATTCTTAATAATGCACCTAAAGTTGGTATATTAGTAGATGATAATAACATGCGTGACATGAATTTTGATATCAATGAAAATATGAAGAGGCAAGTTAAGCAAAATACATCGAATTTTAGACCAGATGATTGGATTAGATATATTGAGCCAATAGTGAGTTATTCTTTGAATGATACTAGTCAGGGAGCTGGATTACAAGGTGTTGGCGCACGACGCGCATATCAAAAAGCTATTTTACTAGGAGTGCTTGTTGGCTTAGGTAAAACTCCTCAGGAAGCAATTACACAAGTTCAACAGTGGCAGAATACAGGAGCAACCACTTTATTAGGAGGACCAAGTACCGGAGGAACAACAAGCGGTGGCATGGGAACCGGAGGAACAACAAGCGGTGGCATGGGAACTGGAGGAACAACAGGCGGCATGGGAACTGGAGGAACAACAGGTGGCATGGGAACCGGAGGAACAACAAGCGGTGGTATAGGAACTGGAGGAACAACAGGCAGTGGCACAGGAACTGGAGGTACAACAAGCGGTGGTATAGGAACCGGAGGCACCACTAGAGGCGAATCAATAGTAAGAAATAGACTTTTTTTTGATTAGATTAGATATTAAAAGCATAAAGGATGTGATATTATTCATATCCTTTTTGAGCAGAAAGATAAGTTTGCCTAATATATTAATTTACAATATAGATTTTATTTATCAATAAGATTATTTATTAAATACAAAATAAAAAGAAGCATTGATTAAATATTAATAGTTTGGGATTAAATTACATTACATTAAGATATAAAATAGGAATATGTTTAACTTATGATAATGTTCCAAGTTATAGAAAATTAGAAATGAAAGTTATCATAAAGTTTATCATACACGGAATATCAAAATTAGAGGTCTGAATCATACTAACATTCTTTCGATTTTGTTTATTAATTCTAAAGGTAAATCACCTCTTAAAGATCTTTCTAGTAAATTGGGATTTTTTATGTCATTTGTTAATAGAAATTTTTCTATTAGCGCTGCTTTTTCTTTTGTGTTAGGATTTAATTGATAAAGTACATACAAATCTTCTAAGGACATTAAGGGGATATCAATCTTATTAATTTCCGTTAATTCTGAGATTGAATCAGAATGAAAAATATATTTGAATGTACCATTGCTGTGATTAATCTTTAATCCGGCTATAATATTAACCTCAGAGCCTTCTATAATAGATTTATGAAAATATTTTGGTGAATATAATTTACTTTCATTGTTTGCTATTTCATTACTCATATCTTTAAACATTTCATCAATTTTTAAAATATCGTTTACATCAACAAAAATAGATATATCATTTAGGTTATTTAAAAGACCAAAGTGACTTAGTAAGACTGATCCCCCAGCACCCCAAACGATATTTAAATCATTAAACTTATTTCCTATATAACTCAAAGCTTTAAGCATTTTTTTCACCTCTTGAATTTATATTAATATAGATTATTGATGTTAATAATATTATTAATATTTAAAAAAATTTTATTCATTAGAGCGCAAAATATAAATAATGACCTATTTAGGGGAATAAGTCATTATTTACACCTTTGTTAGCATTTATATAATTATTAATTATGGGGAGAAATAATAATAATTAAATTACTATCTCAAATATATGGTATAGTAGTTTATAGAATATATAAAATTAGTGAGAGTGAGATAAATTATGGAGTGGATTGATGCAGTAAAGGAATACAATCCCTGTAATGAGCAGGAAATGAAGGATAAGGAAATTATATTAAAGTATTCTAAAATATTTGATGATATTTTAACTAGAGATAATGAAATTATACATATGACAAGTTCAGCATTTGTGATTAATAAAGCTAGAAGCAAGGCTTTAATGGTTCATCACAATATATATAATTCATGGGCATGGACTGGTGGCCACGCTGATGGAGAAAAAGATTTACTTTTTGTTGCTATTAAAGAAGCAGGAGAGGAGACTGGGGTAAAAAAATTAATGCCAGTTAGTAATGAAATAGCTTCAATAGATATTTTACCTGTTTTTGGACATATAAAAAAAGGAAAATTTGTTTCTCCACATTTACATGCTTCTCTAGCATATATTATTGAAGCTGATGAAACTGAAGAACTTATTGTTAAGCCAGATGAAAACAGTGCTGTTAAATGGATACCTATTGATGAAATAAATTTATTTTCTAATGAACTACACATGAAGAAAGTATATGATAAAATAGTTTCTAAGATAAAGAATTTATAGTTATTGAAATATGCAGGGAAATGCCTTCAGCACATAAAATTGATAGGGTAATAATGCTGATAATTATTTACATAATATTTTATTGTAATGAAAAAATAGAATTATGAAGGGGAATCTGATTATAAACTTAATTACAGTAAGTTTGATTATGTAAGGAGAAATAAATATGAGATATGTAATAGTTTCTGTAGTACACGGTGAAGCAGGAGATTTTAATAGTAATTTAAGAAAAGAACTTTTTAAAAATTTTAAAGCAAAATCATCTAAACTTCCTTCACATTTTACAATTAAGGCACCTTTTGAATATGATGATGGAATTACAGATTTAAATAATGTTCTCGATGAATTTATTAAAGTGGAAAAAGCAGAGCTATTTACAATTGATGGATATGATCATTTTAATGATAGGGTAATTTTTATGAAGGTAAATATGTCTAAGGAGGCAAAAGAAGTTCATGATAGGCTAATCGATAAAATGAATGAGATACCGTATGTTAAATTTGATAGAAAAGATGGCAAAAATAAAACTTTCCATGTGACCTTGGCATCAAAGAATTTAAAATCTATTTATGATAAAGTTTGGGATTACATTCATCGATATAATTGTGAGTTTAAGTGTAGCTTCGATAATATAACTATTTATAAATGGGAAGAAGGAACTTGGAAATTATATAAGGAATTTAGATTAAGTTAATTTAACTACAATTGAAGGATATAGAGATAAAAAACTATTTTGTTGTTTAACTATTTAAAAGGATAGATAGACAACAAAATAGTTTTTTATTTTTTAAAACAATTTTTATACGGTCATATTTTTCTTTGAGTGCATGTTTAAAACTAAAAGCCTTGAAGATATTAATGCAGTAATAGGAATTATAAGAATAATACCTATGCCGCAGCTTAAAACTTGAAATACTTCAGAACAAAAAACTTTTTCATTTATAATAGTAGAGATAGGGTAATTGAGTTCATTAAAATATATTATTAATGTCATAAATCCGCTTATGTATGCAAAGAGAAGGGTATTAGTCATAGTTCCTAATATATCTTTGCCAATATTCATTCCAGATTTAAATAAGCTATACTTACTTGACATAGGATCATTCTTATAAATTTCATTCATTGATGATGATATTGATATAGATACATCTATAATTGCTCCCAATAATCCAATTAGAATTTCACATATTACAATTTTTGAAAAGTTCAATTGAACATATAGAGATAGGAATGCAACAGTTTCTGCCTGCTCATTGCTAAAACCTTGTATTTGAGCATTCATACTCATATTATATGTTATAAACATAACTAAGAAAATAACTATTATAACAGATAATAAAGAAGAAAATGTTTTTTTATTAAATCCATTAATAAAAAATAAACTAAAAAAACTAATGAAAATTGCACAAATAAAAGTAACTTTAATAGGATCAATTTTTGCACCAATTAGAATAAGCATAAAGAAAAAAGTAAAGAAATTTAAGATTAAAGTAAAAAATGATTTAATTCCTCTTGTGCCTCCAACAATTGTCATAAGAATAAATAAAATAATTAATAATATTAGTATTATATTCATGATCTTAAGCTTCTCCAATCTTATGTTTTTTTAGAATAGCAATAGAGGTAAAAATTGTTATTGGAATACTTAAAACTATTCCGATGCTTCCAATAAGCGCTCTCATAAATTCTAGAGAAAGATTTATATTTATAATATAAGTTATAGGTAACCCGTTTCTAAGCAGAAGTAATATTATTGGCATACTACCACTTAGATAAGCAAAAACTAATGTATTTGACATTGTTCCCATAATATCTTGTCCAATTTCTCGAGCAGATTTAATTATGGACTTACTATCAATATTAGGATTTTTATCATAAAGCTCATCTATGGCAGAAGATATAGAAATTGCAATATCCATTATTCCACCTAGTGTACCTATAATAAGTTCAATGAAAAATATCTTTTCTGGAGGATGAGTTAGAAACTCCATTTCTTCAAAGTGAATTCCACTCCAATTATTTAACTTAATCACAATACCAGCTATTAGCATTGAGGTTAAAGTACCTGCTAAAGTTCCAATTATGGCGGAAGCTGTTTTTTTATTTTTTCCTGATACTATAAATAAAGAAGCAATTATAAAAAGTATACTTCCTATTATAGAAAGTATAGCTAAGTCATAACCTTTGGAAAATAGACCAATTATTGAAAATACAATTAAAATATTAGCAACAACACTTACTAAGGATTTAAAACCTTTTATTCCTCCAACGAGTAATATCAGAGCTATAAAAATGTTTATCATATAAATAACATATTTGTCCCTCTTTAAATCCAGAATTTTTGCAGAAGTTATTCCATTATTATCGTCACTTTGCAGAGATATAAAAATTTCATCATTTACTTTTAAATCTAAATCGTTAACTTGAGAAAATGATGTTGTATTATTAAGTTCAATGGAATTTCCTTTAAATGTACCATTCATAATAATAGCTTCAATTTTTTGATTTTTCATAGGTTCTATTTTTCCAGTAGAATCTTCTTCTTTAGATTCATTTTCAGTTATTGATGTTATTTTAGCTATTGGATTTCCATATAAATTTTCATTAGTAGAAATAAAAAACAAACTAGCTAAGGATACAACAATTAGAATTAATATAATTAAAACAGTCTTTTTATTAGGTTGTTTACCTGTATTTGCCTCTAATTTAAATAAGCACTTATTTAATAAATTCTTAGTCATACACCTGGATCTCCCTTACAATGGATAATTATAATAAATTGTAAATTTACATTCTAAAAAATTATACTCTTATAAAGTTGTGTAATCAATCATATTATGATCAAAAAATGTAAAGTTACTAATTATTTGATTTTACATAATAAGATAAGGAATTATGGAATTTTTTTATTCTTGTAACATTTTTGACTAAATTCTGTGACAAAACTGTAAAAATTATCTTATATAATTTAAGAAAACATAAGTTAATACAAAAATAATTGGACTATAGAATAACATATTTGAAAGGATGTAATTTAAATGAAAAATAAAAGTATTAAGAGTAAAGTTATGACAGGCGTTATTTTAGCTAGTATGGTAATATCTGCAAGTACAGGAGTATTTGCGGCAGATTCTTCAAATGTTTCAAACAATAAGTCAGCAGTTCAACATAAAGGTAGAGAGAATGCTTTCCAAATAAAACTAGATCCTTTAGTAGCAGCAGGATCAATAACTTCAGATCAAGAAACTGCTATCAAAGAAGCATTAATGCCACAAAGCGGATTTAAAAATGGAGAACATAAGGATTTATTTAAGACTAAATTATCAGATTTAGTGACAGCTGGAACAATAACAGCAGATGATCAGACAGCAATAGAAACAGCATTTAAAGGTGCAAAAGGGAATTTTAAAACAGTTTTAGATAACTTAGTAACAAATGGTACACTAACTTCAGATAAAGAAACAGCAATAGAAAATTCATTAAAGTCAGAAGATAAAAATGAAGGACATAAAGATTTCTTTAAGACTAGATTATCAGATTTAGTGACAGCTGGAACAATAACAGCAGATGATCGGACAGCAATAGAAACAGCATTTAAAGATGCAAGAGGGAATTTTAAAACAGTTTTAGATAACTTAGTAACAAATGGTACACTAACTTCAGACAAAGAGACAGCAATAGAAAATTCATTAAAGTCAGAAGATAAAAATGAAGGACATAAAGATCTCTTTAAGACTAAGCTATCAGATTTAGTGACAGCTGGAACAATAACAGCAGATGAGCAGACAGCAATAGAAACAGCATTTAAAGATGCAAAAGGGAATTTTAAAACAGTTTTAGATAATTTGGTAACAGCTGGAACATTGACCTCAGATAAAGAAACAGCAATAGAGAATGCGTTAAAACTACAAGAAAAGCAATTAGGAGAAAAAGATAAATCTAAAGGAATTGAAAAATATAAAGAGATGATAAAGACTAAATTAGATGGATTAGTAACAGCAGGAACAATAACAACTGATCAAGAAACAACTATAATAGAGGCTCTTACACCTTCTAAATAAAGTTGAATTAATATTAATATGTTATAATATTTAACAGATATCGTATACGGTTATAAAAAATAATAATTAAAGAAGGGAGTATCGCAAAATGGTTATATTTTGATTATAAACGATGCTCTTTTTCGTTCACGACTTGACTTGTTGGAATTCTAAATGAAAAAGTATTATTTAAATATTGAATATAAATAAATAATATCAAAACATTGAATAATAATGCTATTTATTGTATAATTATTCATATAATAAATAATATATGGATTAAATAAAAAATTATTACGTAAATTTAAGTTATATATTGTTTATACATAGATAAACAATTTAAGAATTAGACTTATTAGATGAACATATTTACAAAGTTGCTAAAACTTTAAGCTCATATCTTCACTAGAAATCATAAATATATTTGTGGAGAAAACATTTGAAAATGAGCTGTTAAAGGTTCTTAGCTTTAGGTTGTTCCATTTTAGCTTGTCAAACTGAAAGTTGGAGCATGCTAAAGTGGATACAACCTGCTGCTTAGAACCTTCAGAGATATTTTCATAGCTTTTCGGAATCAAAATATTTATGATTTCGGTAAGTTATTACACAAGTCTAGTTTTAAAGTTGGACATCTATATTATGTATAAACTTATTTACAGTATATATACTAAATAAAATAGATTTTTTATTTATAAAAATATTATAAATAGAAGGAGAATGAGCATGGCAGTAAATTTAAGGGGAAGAAGTTTTTTAAAGTTATTAGATTTTAAACCAGAAGAGATTAGATATCTGTTAGATTTGTCTAAGGAATTAAAAACATTAAAAAGAACTGGAATTTTACATGATAAGCTGAAAGGTAAGAACATAGTATTATTATTTGAAAAGACATCTACAAGAACAAGATGTTCATTTGAAGTGGCTGGAAGAGATTTGGGAATGGGGGTTACATACCTAGATTCAGCAGGATCTCAAATGGGGAAAAAAGAAAGTATAGCAGATACAGCAAGAGTTCTTGGTAGAATGTATGACGGAATAGAGTATAGAGGCTTTAGTCAGGAAATAGTTGAAGAATTGGCTAAGTATGCAGGAGTTCCAGTATGGAATGGATTAACTGATGAATTTCATCCAACTCAAATGATTGCAGACCTTCTAACAATAGAAGAGAAACTTGGAAGACTAAAAGGTGTTAATTTTGTCTATATGGGAGATGCAAGAAATAATATGGGAAACTCTCTCATGGTAGCTTGTGCAAAGATGGGCTTAAATTTCACTGCTTGTGCACCTAAAGAATTATTTCCATCAGAAGAGTTAGTGGAAAAATGTAAGGAGATAGCTCAGGAAGCTGGAGGTACGATAACTTTAATAGAAGATGTTAATAAAGGAACTAAAAATGCAGATGTGATCTATACTGATGTATGGGTATCAATGGGTGAACCAGATGAAGTTTGGGAAAGTCGACTAAAATTGTTGAGCCCATATCAAGTAAACAAGGATGTTATGAATAATGCAAATGAAAACGCAATATTTATGCATTGTTTACCGGCTTACCATGATTTAAAAACTAAAGTGGGAAAAGATGTAGGAGAAAAATTTGGCATGACTGCATTGGAAGTTACGGATGAAGTATTCGAAGGAAAACAATCTGTAGTATTTGACGAAGCAGAAAATAGAATGCATTCTATAAAAGCGATAATGTTAGCAACAATTGGTGCATAAATTATCCAGAATTAATCTTAATTATACAAAAATTATTCACTAAATTAGAGAGAGTTTTCTATAGTAACTCTCTCTAATTAATTTTGATCTATTTTTAAATAAGCAAATATACTCATGAAATGGTAAAATTTTATTTGAACCAAACATCTTCATATTCTTTATGTGAAACAAACTCCTCTTCTGCAAACCAACATTGTGGTATTATCTTTTTGTTATGTTGTCTAGCAAAATCCACGACCCTTTTAACCAGTTGCTGACCGATATTTTTTCCTCTAAGTTCTGGTGATACAAAAGTATGATCAAGTATAATGTTATTTTCTCCACTATCTATATATGTTACTACAGCTTTTATATTATCTTCGTCATCACCGATATAAAATTTATGATTACCTTCCTTAATCTCAACCAAAATAATTCTCCTTTCTATTTCCAAGTAAAGTTCAAATTTATTTATTAAAACTATTATACTTTAATAGTTTATCCAAAAGATAAAAATAATCCACAAAATTTAAAATATTAAAGATTTTATCAAGGAATCTATATGCCGACTCAATTAATTAATAGAGAAACTCAGAATATATATTTTAAATAAAACTGTGAGTTTTATATTTAGTAAAAAATTTATTAAATGTAAAACTATGTTAAAAAAATATCAATTATATAACAAAAATTCAATAAAGAGATTAAAGTTAAATGTGTATTTTTTACACAGTAAAGATAGTCAATTGCTAATTAATGTTTAAATAATAACTTATTTAAACATTAATTAGCAATTTGAATGTTAAAGAATTAACGTCTTAAAAATGTTAATTTAAAAACTATTCTTTAAATTAAAAATATAAAGGTTTATAATAAAACAAAATACCAAATAATTCATTAATTAATAAGGTATTACATTTTATGTATTATATTGAATGCTATGAAAACGTATATTTGTGAGGTGATATATTTATGCTATATTTTTTAACTGGATGAAAGTTAATAGAAACGTATTCGTGTAATAAGTTATAAGCAATTTTAAGGAGTTTGATAACGATGAAAACAGAACAAGGCCTAGTAATTGAGGTGGTTGGAAATTCGGCAAGAATTAAAGTTGGTAGACATAGTGATTGCAAAAACTGTGGTGCTTGCCCGGGAAGCGAAAGCCTAATCTTAGAAGCGAATAATAAAATAGGAGCAAAGCCAGGGCAAAGAGTAATTCTTGAAATAAAAGAAACCAATGTTCTGAGAGCAGCTTTTATTGTATTTATTCTGCCGTTGATTGCTTTATTTATTGGTGTAATGTTAGGAGGGTTTATAGGTCAATATATAGGAGTTAATAAATTTATGTTCCAAGTGATTGGTGGGGTAGTTATATTTGCTTTATCTATTGTTATTGTAAAACATTTCGATAAGGCAAGTGCTGCAAATGAAAAGTCCAAGCCAGTAATTATTCGCATTTTATGATAGATTTATTTCTCGATATTTAAATAAAAAATTGATGAACTATTATTTATTCAAGTATATATTACTCATATTGTAAATATTATTTACTTGTATTATAAATATTATCTTACGAATTATTGTAGTTATGTAAATTTAATTGTAAATAATTTATTCTTAAGAGGTTTGTGAGGCGATTATTAATGTTAAAAAGTTTTCTCGGAGGAATTCATCCGAAAGACAGTAAAAAGTATACTTCTGATAAGGCCATTGAGTTACCACCATTACCTGAAACAGTAACTATTCCTATGAGCCAACATATTGGAGCACCATGTACGCCTATAGTTAAAGTTGGGGATATAGTAAAAAAAGGACAGGTCATAGCAACTAGTGAAGCATTTATGCATAGTCCAATACATTCATCAATATCAGGAAAAGTTACAAGTATTGCAGAAATGCCACATACATCGTTAGTAAAATGCTTATCAGTTGTTATTAAAAGTGATGGGTTAGACGAATGGGTCGATGGAATACCATTAGAACGAGATTGGGAAAATCTTGAGAAGAAAGAAGTTCTTGATATCATAAAAAATGCTGGAATAGTTGGAATGGGTGGTGCTACATTTCCTACACACGTTAAACTTTCTCCAAACAAGGAAGTTGATACATTTATCGTAAATGCTGCTGAATGTGAGCCATACTTGACAGCAGACTATAGAATGATGATTGAATATGCTGACCGTATAGTAACTGGAGTTAAGATAGTTATGAAAACACTAGGAGTTAGCAAAGGAATTATAGGAATAGAAGATAATAAACCAGAAGCAGTAAAAGTTATGAAAGAAGCATTTAAGGGTACATCAGTTGACATTGTAGCTCTACCTACAAAGTATCCTCAAGGTGCAGAAAAGATGCTTATAAAAGTGCTTACAAGTCGAGAAGTTCCATCGGGTGGATTGCCTATGGATGTTGGAGTTGTTGTACAAAATGTTGGTACAGTTATAGCTATTTATGATGCAGTAGTAAATGGCATTCCAATAATTCAAAGAGTTACTACTGTTTCAGGAGATGCAATTAAGGAACCTAAAAATCTATTACTAAGAATAGGAACAAGTTTTAAAGAAGCCATAAGTTATTGTGGTGGATTTAGCAAAACGCCAGAGAAGCTAATTATGGGAGGGCCTATGATGGGAATGGCTCAATTTTCATTAGATGTTCCTGTGATTAAAGGTGTATCTGGAATTCTAGCATTAAGTAAAGATGCCATAAATTCTGGTGAGGAGTCCCCTTGTATAAGATGTGGAAGATGTGTTGAGGCGTGTCCTATGGGTCTAATCCCAAGTATGCTAAGCATATTAGGTGAACGTCATAAATTTAAAGAGGCCAAAGAAGAATATAATTTGCTAAATTGTATTGAATGTGGAAGTTGTGTTTATACATGTCCTGCAAAACGTAACATAGTTCAGTATATAAAATATTCAAAATCACAAAATTTAGCAATGGCACAAAAAAAGTAAAGGAAGAAGGGGTAAAATGAGTTCCGAAATTGGAGTACAAGAAAGTAAAGTGCAAGGAATTAAAGCAAAAGAAGCTGATACACAGGAAAATAGTTTTACTGTATCAGCATCTCCACATATTCGTTGTGATGAATCAATCTCAAAGATAATGTGGAATGTAAACATAGCATTAGCACCAGCTGCTATTTTTTCTATATATTATTTTGGTATCCCTGCATTAATTAACTTAGTTGTTGGTGCAGCTTCAGCAGTTGCTTTTGAATATCTGGTTCAAAAATTCCGCAAAAAGAAGATCACAGCATTTGACGGAAGTGCATTTTTAACTGGATTATTGCTAGCTATGTGCGTGTCCCCAACGTTACCTGTTTATATGATAATAGCGGGTTCGTTTGTAGCCATAGTAATAGCCAAGCATTCTATGGGTGGGCTTGGATATAATATTTTTAATCCGGCTCATATTGGAAGAGCAGCATTAATGGTATCTTGGCCAGTTGCAATGACAACATGGACAAAGATGACAACTTCAGTAGATGTTGTTAGCTCTGCTACACCATTGAACATATTAAAACAACAAGGATATTCTAAATTGATTGAAACTTTTGGTGGCAATACAGAATTGTATAAAGCTATGTTTATTGGCACAAGAAATGGAAGCGCAGGAGAAACTTCAACAATACTTCTTATAATTGGAGGCGCGTATCTTATATATAAGGGATATATAAAATGGCAAGTTCCTGTATGCATGATAGGAACAGTAGGAATAATAACCTGGATTTTCGGACCTTCAGGTTTATTTAGTGGTGATCCTATTTTCCATATGATGGCTGGAGGATTAATTATAGGTGCATTTTTTATGGCGACAGATATGGTTACGGCACCTATAACTTTAAAGGGGCAAATAATTTTTGCAGTGGGAGCTGGACTAATAACATCATTAATTAGATTAATAGGTGGTTATCCAGAAGGCGTTTGCTATTCGCTTTTACTTATGAATGCTGTAACACCACTAATAGATCGTTTTGTAAAGCCAAAACAATTTGGAGCAAGGGGGTAGTAAAATGTCCAATGAACATGCTATTAATAAGGAGTATTCTATTTTTCAGATAGCGATAAATTTAATAATAACTTGCTTGGCATCTGGTTTAATAATAGGACTAGTATATTATGTTACGGCACCGATTGCATCTGAAAAGAGAGAAATATCAAAACAAGAATCTATGAGAGCATTAGTTAGTGATGCCGATAATTTCAAGGCTGTTCCGGATAAGGCCGATTGGTTTACAGCCGAAAAAGGCGGTAAAGTAATTGCATATGTAGTTCCAGGAGAAAGCAGAGGATATGGTGGAGAAATTAAAATGCTTGTAGCTATTACACCAGCAGGAGAAGTAATAGATTATAAGATACTAGCACATAATGAAACTCCAGGTCTAGGAGATAATGCTTCAAAAGAACCTTTTAGAAGTCAATTTAAAGGAAAAAAAGAAGCAAATTTAACTGTAACAAAAGATGCGTCTGATAAGGATGATATTCAAGCTATGACAGGCGCAACCATTTCATCTAGAGCTGTAACATTAGCTGTCAAAAATGCTGTGCATGAAGTAACAGAGTTTGCAGGAGGTAAATAATATGAAGGAAAAGTGGAAAATTTTTAGCAAGGGTTTGTACGATGAAAATCCAATATTTATGTTATGCTTAAGTCTTTGTCCTGCATTAGCTGTTACATCATCAGTGATCAATGGTTTTACTATGGGCTTATGTGTAACCTTCGTTATTACAAGCAATAACGTAGTTGTATCGCTTACAAGAAAATTTGTAAACCCAAAGGTTAGAGTACCAGTTTATATTACATTTATAGCTACTATAGTTACCGTTGTAGAACTTGCATTGCAGGCAATATCACCTGAATTATATAGTGCTCTTGGTATTTATTTAGACTTAGTAGTTGTTTTTGCTATAATACTTGCAAGAGCAGAGGTATTCGCATCAAAAAATAAAGTGTTTCCATCATTCTTAGATGGATTTGGAATGGGATGTGGTTTTACACTAGCTATGCTTTCAATATCTGTAATAAGAGAGCTTTTAGGAAGTGGATCAATTCTTGGGTTTAAAATACTAGGCTCATGGTACAACGCGCCTTTAATTATGATACTACCAGCTGGTGCATTTATACTAATAGGTTATATGATAGGAGCAATAAAGCTCCACAATGCACATAAAGAAGCTAAAAAAATAGAAGGAAGTGAAGCATAATGAGAGAGTATTTTACATTGTTTATAGGTGCGCTACTTGTAAATAATTTTGTTTTAACAAAATTTGTTGGGCTTTGTATATTTTTTGGAGTTTCTAAAAGTTTAGATGCATCAATAGGTATGGGAATGGCAGTTACCTCTGTTATAACTCTAAGTTCAATGTTAGCATGGGTTGTATATAATTTTGTACTTTTGCCATATCATTTGACATTCTTAACAACTATTGTTTTCGTTATACTTATAGCAAGTTTTGTGCAATTATTAGAATTAATTATAAAGAAACAAGCACCTACATTATACAGCATGTGGGGAATATATCTTCTTTTAATAGCAACAAACTGTATTGTATTATCAGTTCCATTATTAAGTGTTGAGTCAAACTACTCGTTTGTAAAAAGTGTAGTGTTCTCAATTGGATCAGGAATGGGATTTGCACTGGCCTTAGTACTTATGGCAAGTTTAAGAGAAAAGCTGGTTTATGCAGATGTGCCAAAACCACTAGAAGGAACAGGAGTTGCTTTTATATTAGCAGGTATGTTGGCATTGGCATTCTTGGGATTTTCAGGAATGATATAAAGGAGATGAGTAAAGATTATGTTTACTGTTATAATGGTTTTAGTGGTCCTTGGAGGAATAGGTGCGGTTTTTGGTTTTATCTTAGCATTTGCAAATAGAAAATTTGCTATGGAGGTGAATCCACTAATTCATGAAGTAGAAGATATTCTTCCTAAAGGACAATGTGGTGCATGCGGCTATGCAGGATGTGCAGCATATGCAGAAGCAGTAGTTATGAAAGATGATGTTCCTCCTAATTTATGCGTTCCAGGAAAGGATGCTGTAGCAAAACTTGTAGCAGAAATTACAGGTAAAAAAGCAGAAGAAGTGGAACCAAGAATAGCTCATGTTAGATGCAAAGGAACAAGTGAAAAAGCAGCATTAAGTTATAAATACAAAGGAGTTCATGATTGTAAGGCGGCAAGCCTAATACAAGGAGGACCAAAAGGATGTAAGCATGGATGTATTGGATTTGGGACTTGCGTAAGCAGTTGTCCTTTTGGAGCTATGACAATGGGAGAAAATGGACTTCCAGTTGTTAATAGAAAAAAATGTACTGGTTGTGGTAAGTGTGAAGAATCATGTCCTAAAAATGTCATTCAAATGATATCAATAAATGCTAGAGTAAAAGTTGATTGTAATTCAAAAGATAAGGGAGCTATTGCTAGAAAGTTATGTAGTGCTGCTTGTATAGGCTGTGGACTTTGTGCAAAGAATTGTAGCTATGGAGCTATTCAAGTTCAAAATAATCTCGCAGTGGTGGATCAGAAAATATGTGCTGAAAAATGTAGTGAAGCAACATGTTTAGCAAAATGTCCAACAGGAGCAATAAAAGTTGCGAATGAATTAATTGCTAATAAAAATTCAGACACAGTAAAAGTTACAATTTAAAATTTACAGTATTTTATATTAAATTATGGTTTAATATAAAATATTTATTAAATGTATAGCCAGTAGAGATGAAAAAATGTGCATTTCTACTGGCTATACATTTTGTAATTAGTGGGGCATTGTAGTAAACGTATGAGAGAATTTTTATTATTAATAGTGATAAAACTCATTGACTAATATTTAAATCATTAAAGAAAGGAAGCTTGGACATATGTTTGAATATAAAATTAGAAGTTATACCAATAAAAATACCTGTACCAATTCCGGCTATAGATAAAATTGGTAAATAAAGTGTAACTGCAATATTTTGAACTATAATTGCGGCTACAATTAATTGTCCTACATTGTGGAAAAATGCTCCAGCAGCACTTACACCTATTATACTAACTTTATCTTTCCAAATATTTTTTACGAAAAGCATTATATAAAAACTAAGCAACGCTCCAGCAGCACCATACATAAGTGTAGAGAGATTTCCACCAAACATAGTTGAAAGAAGAAGCCTTAATATTATAATTAAAAAAACATCTTTTTTATTATTCAATATGTATAATGCTATGACAGTAATTAAATTAGTTAACCCAAGTTTTGCACCAGGTGCAATAAATGGAACGGGAATCATACTTTCAATTGTATACAAAGCCAAAGCTTGTGATACTAGAATACCTATAAATACTATACGAAAAGTTTTATTCATTTAAACACCTCAAACTGTTTGCCATTATATCACTGCTTTTTATTTCAATCATAAGTTTATGTGGAAGACAAACTATAATTTGGCCTGGTTCTGATATAAATCCAGATCTAACGCATATTTTATCCTTGCAATCGGCATCTATTACTTTAATAGATTTATCTTTGACGTCTATTATATTATCACCGTATGAAGTTTTAATATCTATTTGGTCCTCACCTCTATGCTCAGATAGGTTGATTTTCTTATAAAATTTACCGTCTATAGTTATCTCAGCATATGTTCCATTGTAATGTTTGCCCATTATTACCCCAAAAACAAGTTCAGGAATAAGTGATATACATAGTAGAATAACTATTATAATTATATCCCATTTTTTAAACATATTATTTCCTTCTTTAATCTATAAATTTATTATACATTTTTGACAAAAATTTTAAAATATATTATGGTTAATATTGTATATTAAGTTAATTTTTAAATCAAGAAATTAATTATATAAGTTTTAAACAATATAACGTATCCTGAGTATTAAAAATACTCACAAAGCTTGTAATTTACTAATTACTGCTATAAAATAATAAACAAGATTGTGAACACGTGTGTAATTATTGAGCGTAAAAGAAATTATTTATAACCTCTAGCTATATTTGCGTACTAAAAATTAATTCTTTGCTAGAGATAAAAGCGCTTTATTTATTAAAAATTTGGAGGATTAATATGGCTACTACGATTAAAGATATAGCGAAAGCACTAGGAATATCACATTCAACTGTTTCAAGAGTACTGACTGGATCTAAATCTGTAAATGAAAAGACCAAAGAGGCGGTACTTAATGCAGTTAAAGAGCTAAACTATATTCCTAATATGAATGCGAGGAGTTTAAAGATAGATAAAGCTTATAATATTGGTGTATTTTTTTCAACTATAAGTAATGGAACCTCACCATTTGTATTTCAAACTGTTATAAATAATGTGTACAAGAATATAGACAAAAAGTATAATGTCATTGTTAAAGGAATAGATATGTATGAAAAAAATACTATAAATCCTAAAAATTATGATGGAATACTAGTAGTAAGTCAAAAAATAGATGATGATGATTTTATTAGAGAAATATTAGAGAAAGAGATACCTATTGTAGTCATAAATAGAAAGGTAAATCATGATGTTATAAATGTATATACAGATGAGAGTGTTGGGGTGTATAAGGGAGTAGAGGAATTAATAAAAAATGGTCATAAGGATATTGCAATAATAGAAGGAGCAATCAATTTCGATTCAACTAAAATGAGGCGAGAGGGATACTTAAAAGCTTTCAATAACTATAATATTAAATTGGACAAAAATCTGGTGCTAAATGGGAACTTTACTGTCAAAAGTGGATATGAAAAAGCTAATGAATTAATAGAAATGAATGAAAAGTTTTCAGCTATATTTGCTTTTAATGATGAAATGGCAACTGGGGCAATAAAAGCTATTACAGAGCATGGATTAAGGGTTCCAGAAGATATTTCAATACTAGGATTTGATGGGAATGAAATTGGCAGATTTATTACTCCAAGTATTACAACAATTAAAAGGCCTATGGGAGAAATAGCAAGAATTGCCACTGACTTACTTTTAAGATTGCTAAATAATGAACGAGATATAACAACTAAGAAAATATATATAGAATCAGAATTGGAACTAGGTAATTCAATTAAAGATTTAAATTAGAATAAATTATATAAAGCTATAGTGAAGCAAAAGTTTTCCTCACTATAGCTTTAAAATTTAATTCAAAATGAGAATAAAAAACTATTGCAAATATTTACATAAGCGTATATACTTGTATTAAGAAATAGGGAACACGTGTGCAAAGGAATTACATAATATTAAGGTTAGGAATTTTAGTAAAACCTTCTTGATAAAATGTATATATAAACTTTGAATATTTTTTTACTCAATTAGGAACACGTGTGCCTAAAAATTATAAGGAGAGAATATTATGAAAATGGAAATTCGATACTCAAATCATCCAGAAGACTCTAAACGCTATGATACAGAAACTTTAAGAAAACACTATTTAGTTGAGAAAGTATTTGTAGATGGAGAAGTGAATTTAGTTTATAGCCATAATGATAGGATCATATTTGGAGGAATTACACCAGTAAAAGAAGCATTAAAGCTTGGAGCGTCTAAAGAATTAGGAACAGATTACTTTTTGGAAAGAAGAGAACTTGGAGTTATTAATGTAGGTGGAGAAGGAACAATTATAGCGGATGGAGTAGAATATAATCTAAATTATAGAGATGGATTATATGTTGGACAAGGCACTAAAAATATAGAATTCAAATCAGCTGATGGAAAAAATCCAGCTAAGTTTTATATAAATTCTGCGCCAGCGCTTAAATCATATCCAACAGTAAAAATAGATTTAGAAAAAGCTAATAAGATAAAATGTGGCGATGAAATAAACATGAATAAAAGAACAATAAACCAATATATTCATCCTGCAGTATGTGAAAGCTGTCAATTAGTAATGGGATTAACAATACTTGAGCCAGGAAGTGGATGGAATACAATGCCATGTCATACTCATGAAAGACGTATGGAAGTATATTTATATCTTGATGTACCTGAAGATCAAGCAGTAATTCATTTTATGGGTGAAGGACAAGAAACAAGGCATATAGTAATGAAGAATGAGCAAGCAGTAATTTCACCAAGCTGGTCAATTCATTCAGGCATTGGAACTCAGAATTATTCATTTATATGGGGAATGTGTGGAGAGAATATAACATTTGATGATATGGATAACATAAGAATCCAAGACTTGAAATAATATAATTAATACTAACATAATCAAAAGAACAAGTTTCTGCATACTAATTACTAAATTGCAGTTATAATTATATAGTTTAAAAATGATGAGACATAGTTCTAACTAATATGGTAATAGTTAAACGCAGAAACTTTATTATGGAAGGATAGTTTTAAGAAAATACCATAGTACATGTATGATTATCTTAAAACTATTGCACATACGATACTATAAAAATTTAAATACAAATGATAGGTTGGTATTTTTAATGTAGAAATAAATTTAAAATATAGTAAGTTAAAGGAGGGATGAAAATATAGCAATATATAAGTAAACTAGTTATATAGTCATTGAAAACGTTGTGATGACTTAAATCTAATGGAATTTATTTTGGTGGTTTTTACAAAAAGATTAGTATGAATAATGTTGTGTTATGAGTATATCAATACAAATGAAACAGTTATGAGAGTTAAACTATAGTATTTAAGGAGTTGTTATTATGAAAATTAAACAAAATATTGAGAAAGTTCCTGGAGGTTTAATGATAGTGCCTTTATTTCTTGGAACATTACTTAAAACGCTTTCACCAGATGTTAATAAGTTTTTTGGAGGATTTACGGGTAATTTTTTAACTGGAACATCTGTTATTCTATTCATATTTTTTTTCTGCATAGGAACAACTATTGATCTACGGACATCAGGTTATATTGCAAAGAAAGGCATTTCATTATTAATAGGAAAGGTTTTATTTGCTTCATTATTAGGAGTACTAATGTCCCATATATTTCCGGCTAATGGAATACAAACAGGAATCTTATCTGGACTTTCAGTTTTAGCAGTTATTGCTGCATTTAATGAGACAAATGGTGGGCTTTATCTAGCATTAATGACGACTCTTGGAAGAAAAGAAGATGCTGCTGGATTTCCGTTTATAAGTATAGAATCTGGACCTTTCATGACAATGGTGGCTATGGGTATTGCAGGAATTGCCTCATTTCCTTGGCAAACATTAGTTTCTACATTGATTCCTTTTGCATTGGGTATTGCTCTTGGAACTTTGGATCATGATTTTCGTAAAATGTTTGCTCCAGTTGTTCCGGCTTTGATTCCATTTTTTGCATTTACTTTAGGATTTAGCTTAAACTTTGGGATGATTATTCAATCAGGATTTATGGGAATTATAATGGGAGTTGCAGTGGTAGCACTTTCAGGTGGATTATTATCCCTTATTGATAGATATTTAACCGGATCTGATGGTGTTGCAGGTTGGGCAGCATCATCAACTGCTGGTGCTGCTGTTGCGGTTCCTTATGCTATAGCACAAGCAAATGCACAATTTGAACCAGTTGCAGCTTCAGCTACAGCAATTATCGCAACAAGTGTATTAGTAACATCAATATTAACTCCTATTGTAACTATGTGGTTTGAAAAAAGAGCACGGGCTAAGGGATTACCAATTAAGCCATCTAAGTATAATAAAAATAAAGAAGTTAAGAGTAGTTTAAGTGAAATTTCTGCATAAAAGATGTTAAATAAATTTATTCAAAAGCTGTAGGCATAGATTTGGCCTGCAGCCTTTTTATTCTTTAGAAATTTATATTCCAGTAAAATCAGTGGACGAGGTACTCCTTGAGGGTATAACTTAAAAAAGGTTGATTGGATAGTTTGGGTATTTAATACAGAAAAAATTATATATATATTGTGATCATAAATTTATAGTTAAAATTTTGGTTAGATAAGTACTTAGTTAGGACAAAATATAGAAATTCGATTTCAACATATAGATTTCAATTAAGAGAGCTATAATTTATCAGTATGAAGATAGGTAGCTAAAGAATTGAAATTATTAAGTATAAATGGTAAAATATATATTAATATCATTATCTAGCATTGATTTTTATATTAGTGAAAAAGGTCCTAAATTAGAAAATATACAAATTAAATAATCAAGGAGCATTGCTATGAAGCTTACTTTTAGATTAAAACTATTCTTTTATTTTGTAGGAATTATATTGTCTATATCTATTCCAATTGCACTAATAACTTATAATTATATGTATAAATCCCTTAAAGAGCATCTATTTTCAAGCGCTAAAGCCCAAATGGTGCAGGTTGATAACAACTTTTCTAACATGTTAGGGCAAATAAAGTACAATGCTAAGTTTCTTGCAACTTATTCAGATGCAAAAAAAGCAGACCAATCTATTTCAGCTCTATTTAATATTCCTGATATTGCGATAAATAAAAAATATTCAAAACAAATACCTGGGATAGAGAGTACTATATATAATGTGCTTGAGGCTTATGGAACATCTCATCCAGAAACAACTTATGTGTACATTGGTACTAAATGGGGAGGATATATTCAATGGCCTGATGGATTAAGTACTAATACATTTGATCCAAGGACAAGACCATGGTATTCTTTGGCATTATCAAATCAAGATGAAGTGGTAATTTCAGATCCATACGTTTCGGCAGTTGATAATTCCAAAAGTGTAATTATAAGTGCGTCAACAACAGTAAAAAATGAAGATGGAAGCATTGTTGGAGTTATGGGTATAGATTTAAGTTTGGAAAAGTTATCTGAAATAATAAGAAATATTAGGATTGGAGATACAGGCTATGTTTTTCTTTATTTAAAAGATGGAACTATGTTAGCTCACCCAGATATAGATTTAAACTTTAAAAATATCTTACATTTAAATCAGTTAGGTTATACATATTCTCAAACAGATGAAGCTTCAAAATTTTCATTTGATAACTATGATAAATTTATAGATTTGGATAATGGAAGTTTTGAAACTTATATAAATGGAGATCCTGTTTTAGTTAATGTTTATACATGTAAGGATACTGGTTGGAAGATGGCTTCAGTTATACCAAAAAGTGAATTGGAAAGCAAAGCTAGCAAGATGGGATATTTAATAATTATGATAACAGTGGGTGTTTCATTTCTTGCTATTTTCGTTACACTCATTGTTACTAAGAAGGTAACAAAACCGATTACAGAATTAGTTCCTTTAATGCAAGCGGCTGGAAATGGGGATTTATCAGTAAAAGCTAGTATTAATTCAAATGACGAGTTTGGAAAATTAGGAAGATCTTTCAATTTGATGATTGGTAAGTTACGTTCAAGCTATGAGGAATTATCATCAGTTTATGAGGAATTGCTGGCGACAGAAGAAGAATTAAGAGTACAATATAACGAATTACAACAAAATGAGGAAGCACTTAGAGTTAGTGAAGAAAAATACAAACTCGCACTAGAATGTGCAAATGACTCGATTTGGGAATGGAATTTAGTTACAGATACATTCTTTGCTTCTGATAAATTAATTGATATTACTGGATACAAGTTGGATGAGATAAATAATTTGAGAAACTTTGTGTATGAGAATGTTCATTCAGATGATCTTGATAAAGTGAAAAAAGATTTCAAAAATCATATTGATCAGCTTACAGATGTTTATAGCTCTGAATTTAGAATAAGAACTAAGAGCAGTTCGTACGTTTGGATTCTCTCTTGTGGTAAAGCGTTAAGAAATTCTGAAGGAAAAGTTATAAAAATAACTGGTTCTATTAGAGATATTTCTGAAAGAAAGATTTCAGAGGATAGAATAAAATTCATGGCGTTTTATGATTCTTTAACAAAACTTCCTAATAGGACATTGTTTATGAATAGGCTAAATGAACAACTACAATTATCTAATTACGCCAATAAACAAGGAATTGTATTTTTTATAGATCTAGATAATTTTAAGAATATAAATGATACTATGGGACACGAGTATGGCGATAAATTGCTAATAAGTTTAGCAAAACAGTTTGAAAATTTAATCGAAGAAAAAGATACAATATCTAGACTTGGTGGAGATGAATTTATATTACTTCATCCTGATTCAAAAGAAGACGAAATACAAACTTATGCAAACAAGCTATTAGGTTTGTTCGATAAAGTATTTAAAATTGATAACAAGCATATGTATATAACTGCAAGTGTTGGAATAGCTTTGTATCCTAAAGATGGAAGGGATAGTAGTACAATTTTAAGAAATGCAGATGCCGCTATGTACAGGGCAAAGGAATTAGGTAAAAATAGATTTTCACTTTTCGATCCAGAAATGTATCTAAGTCTTGAACGAAAGACTAGCATAGAAAGAATATTAAGGACGGCAGTTGATAATAATGAACTTATCATTAACTATCAACCTCAGTATGATTTACAGGCTAATAAAATATTTGGCTTTGAAGCATTACTTAGATTAAATAGTAGGGAACTTGGTTTTATATCCCCTGCAGAGTTTATTCCAATAGCAGAGGAATGTGGATATATCACACAATTAACTTTATGGGTGCTTAAGGAATCTTGCAGACAAAGTGCTAAGTGGTTTGAAGCAGGCTATAAATTTAATAGCATAAGCGTTAACATCTCATCAGTTGATTTACAAGAGACAAATTTCTTAGATAATGTTAAAGAAATTATTGAAAGTTCATCTGTTAATCCGAATATGATTGAACTTGAGATTACTGAAACTGTTCTTATGAAATCATTTGATTCTAGTATTGGAATATTAAAGAAATTAATGGACATGGGAATTAGAATTGCGCTTGATGACTTTGGCACGGGATATTCATCATTAAGCTATCTTAGAAGAATTCCTATAAATACATTAAAGATTGATAAATCATTTATAGACAATATTTCTTCAAATAAGAAAGAAGAAGCGATTATAAAAAATATTATTCAAATGGCACATAGTATGGAATTAAAAGTTATTGCTGAAGGAGTTGAGACTGAAGGTCAGCTTTTAATACTTGAAAGAATGAAATGTGATTATATTCAAGGGTATTATTTTAGCAAGCCTCTTCTTGCTAATCAACTTGAAGAATTACTAGAAAAATAGAAAAGTGAATAAGTATGATTACATTTAAGGTGTTAAAATATAAGGGTCACATATAAGTATAAGATTCCTATAAATGAATTTGTATTATTCATTTGTCACATAATATTAATAAGTATACAGAAATAAATAATTTCAAAAGAGAACAGGGAGGAAACAAATGAATCAAGAATATGTAAAAAAATCCAATGAAGAATTAAAGATGAGTCTGACAGATGAACAATATAGAATTACACAAGAAAATGGTACAGAAGCTCCATTTTCTAATGAATATGATAATCAGTTTGAAAAGGGGATTTATGTAGATATAACTACGGGTGAGCCATTGTTTGTATCAACCGATAAATTCAACTCTGGGTGTGGCTGGCCTGCATTTTCCAAGCCAATAGATAGAAAGGTAATAAAAGAAAAAATGGATAAAAGTCATGGCATGGTAAGAACGGAGGTTCGAAGCAGTACTGGTGATGCACATCTAGGACATGTATTTACTGATGGACCCGAAGATATAGGAGGTTTAAGATACTGTATAAACTCAGCAGCACTTAAGTTTATCCCAAAAGACAAGATGAAGGAAGAAGGTTATGAAGAATATTTAGATAAGATACTATAATAGTAGTATCATCATCATGATATTAATTATAAGTAACTTTAAGAGAATCAATAAAGCTAATATTTTTTAACGGCGGTAAATGTATCGCCGTTAAAATTTAATCAAAAATTGAATTATATTTCTATCTTTTCTGAATCTTCTAATACAATCAAATCTTCTGGGTAAGGATTAAAATAAGTTTGTTTCAAAAGGTAATCAATATTAAATCTAACTACATAGGATTTGACTAAAAGCATAGGAGACATTATTGTAAGTTTTTTCATCTTGTATTTTTCTAAGGAATCAAGTAATAATTGAGTTTCTTCATTAGTTATGTATTTTGAAAAATATCCCATAGCATGCATTAGAACATTTATATTATTTGTATACTTAGGAAGTTTTTCAAATGCCAAATTCAAATTCTTCTCATATTCAGCTATAATACTTTTTATATCATTATTTTCACCATTTGCTGTAATTCTACCTAAGATTTTAGTATACTTTTGGCTATTTGCCATGAGTAGTAATTTATTTCTACATTGAAAATGTATTAATTCATTAAGTGAATTAGATTCCTTGACTTTTCTAAAATCTGCATTAATAAAAATTCTTGTAAGAAAATTATCTCGAATTCTATAATTATGTAATCTGCCTTCATCTTCTATTGGTGTATAAGGAAATTTTTCTTTAATCTTATTTCCAAATATTCCGGCACCTCTTGTGCTTCCTGTAACCTTAGCTGTGCCATTATAAATTTTTACATTTTTATGTCCACAGGAAGGTGAACCGCTTTTTAAGAGAAAACCGTCTATATTACTTAAATTTTTCAAATATGATTCTGAAAACTCAACCATTTCTTTTGTGAATTCTTTTCCTTCTTTAGGCTCATATAATTTCAATTCATTATTTTCAGAGACAACTCTAATTGTTGGTCGTGGAACTTTAAGTCCTATAGAAGTTTCTGGACAAACATTTATAATATTAACAAAAGGTTTCAATTTTTCAACAAATGCATCAGTTATCATTTGTCCATTGTAACGACAGGCTTCGAAACCTAAACATTTACTAAAAAATACATTTGGTTTAAATAAATCACCCATGAAAACACTCCTTTTTTCATTTTACTTATAATATTATCATTTTATAAGTAAGTAATTCATTAAAAGTGTCAATAATAGAGAAATCATCGATTTATCATTATTGACAGTATTAGATTTTAAGGGTAGGATAAAAATGAAATATTTCTGGAAACGACCTTAAATATTTCCAGAAGGAATAACTTTTAAATATATAATTAATATTTACATAGAAAGGATTTTTTATATGACTAAAATAGATATTATTTCAGGGTTTCTTGGGGCAGGAAAGACTACTTTGATTAAAAAATTAATAGAAGAAGCGTTTCAGGGTGAAAAGCTTATGATAATTGAAAATGAATTTGGCGAGATAGGAATTGATGGAGGATTTTTAAATAATTCAGGAATTGAAATAACAGAAATGAATTCAGGATGTATTTGTTGTTCTTTAGTTGGAGATTTCGGAGTTGCACTTAAAGAAGCATTAGATAAATATTCACCAGAACGTATAATAATAGAACCATCGGGAGTTGGTAAATTATCAGATGTAATTAAGGCAATAGAAAATATAAAAAGCGAAGTAGATATTAAACTTAATAGTTTCACGGCAGTTGTTGATGCTGTAAAATGCAAAATGTATATGGATAACTTTGGAGAATTCTTTAATAATCAAATTGAAAATGCAAATACTATTATCTTAAGCCGAACTCAAAAGATTTCAGAAGAAAAATTAGAAGTATGTGTATCCCAAATAAGAGAACACAACAGTTTTGCAACAATAATAACAACAAACTGGGATGAGATTAATGGAAAGCAAATTCTATCTGCAATGGAAAGGGAAGAGTCCCTTGAAAAAGAGCTTTTAGTAGAAGTAAAGAATAGTAAGTCTGAAAATCATCAACACAGCGAAGAGTGCTGTTGCAATAATAATAAGAACCATACTAAGGAAGAATGTGAATGTGATAATCATGAACATCATATAGATTGTAATTGTAATGATCATAACCATAATCATCATACTAATGATCATGAGTGTGGATGTGGACACGATCATAATTCACATGATCATCATCATGCAGATGAAGTATTTACGAGTTGGGGAATGGAAACACCAAAAAAGTTTTCAAAAGTAGAAATAAATAATATATTAAAAACTTTATCGGAATCTTCTGAGTATGGAATTATATTGCGTGCTAAAGGTATAATCCCTTGCTCAGATGGAGGTTGGATAAACTTTGATTTAGTTCCGGGCGAGTATGAAGTACGTGAAGGAATAGCAGATTATACAGGAAGGTTATGCGTTATAGGTACAAATTTAAATAAGAATGAAATAGAAGAATTATTTGATGTATAGATACAAGCTAAATATTTGGGATTTATATAAGAATTGCGATTAAGGAAGAGGAATGAACATTACTGATAATATAGATAACCAAATCAATAAATATATGGGCTAGTCTATATTCTTAATTTTTAAGTTGGATATCTATATAGATAACACAATCATAAACTATACTTAGACTATGAAATATTCTCAAACCAGAAATGAGTGATATACTTTTGTGGAATGTTTCATTGGTAATTTTGATGGATGTGATTCTTTGGCTATAAGTTGTTCCAAATGTGCTAGTTCAAAAAGTGAGAATCGAAATTTTATATTTCGTTCTTCGAACTTTCTCTGTGAGCGCTTGTTCTTTGAAGCCAGCACTTTGGGTGCAACTTTATAGCCTTAGAATCACCCATCAGAATTACCTAGAAACTGGAACAAAAGTATATTATTCATTTCGATGAGGTATACGCATAAGTCTAGGTTATATATTGCTTATCTATAATAAAATTCCTCTCTTTAATGAATTCAAATAATTTAAATTCATTTGAGTTTATTTAGTGATATTATGACATTTTTTTGACTTATATCTGAAGAAGGACTTTTATCAATCTCGATTTCAGGGATATTTAGAGAATTTTTCTCACCTAAGGCCTTAATTATCCATAAGATTCTTTTTTGATAGTCCTGTAGTAATTTCCTATTCATGGACATTACCTCTTTTCATAGAATTTAATATGTAGTAGGTTATACTAATATAAATAAAATATACATTAAATGAAATTTTAAGATAAAGTATTTATAATTATGAGGAAAGAAATTTAGAATTAGCAATAGAAATTCATAAGAAAAAACAATTTAAGTTCTGAAATATTAAAAAACTTAAATTATGAATGTAAATTTATAGATAGAATTATGTTACATTTAATTAGAAAAATAAGTGAAAGAAGGAATTGATTTATGACTGATGTACCAGTTTTTCTTATTACTGGTTTTTTAGAGAGTGGTAAGACTACTTTTATAAAAGAAATATTTAATGATCCAGAGTTTTATGATGGGGAAAAAATTCTTTTAATTGTTTGCGAGAACGGTGTAGAAGAATATGAAGTGGAATTTTTGAAAAAACACAATGCAAATATTGTTAGCATCGGCAATATAGAAGAATTTACAGATTTAGCATTAAAAGAATTCAATCAGAAATATAAACCAACCAAGGTTGTTTTTGAATACAATGGAATGTGGCAATTTGACATTTTTGATAATGTGAAGTTTCCTGATAGATGGGAGATTGCTCAAATTATAACAACTATTGATGCATCGACATTTGAAAGTTATATGAGTAATATGAAGTCTTTATTAATAGAACAATTTAAGAATTCAGATTTGATTATATTTAACCGTTGCAACGATAAAACAAATAAATTGAAATTTAGAAATAGTGTAAAAGCTATTAATTCAAGAGCAAATATGATATTTGAATTAGAAAATGGCGAGATTGATGATAGTCCCTTAGAATTACCATTTGATATACATAAGAAAGTAATAGAATTTAAAGATTACGATTATGGGGTTTGGTACTTAGATGCAACAGAATATCCAGAAAAGTATGAAGGTAAAAATGTAAGAGTAAAAGGTCTTGCTTACAGCAATCCTAAGTATCCTAAAGGTGTTTTTGCATTTGGTAGAAATGCAATGACTTGCTGTGAAGATGATATATCATTTTTAGGTATTCTGTGTCAGACAAGTAAGGCATTTAATTTTAAAGATAAGGAATGGATCGAGTTAGAGGGTATAATTCATAAAAAATATATACAGCAAGAACAAAGGGAGATTCCATATATAGTGGTTCAAGATTATAAAAAAATAGATAAGCTTGAGGAAGAATTAGTTTATTTTTAATAGATTAGCCATGTATATAAACTTAATATATAAAAGCAGGTATATTGGAAAGTTTCTTAATATACCTGCTTTTTCTGTTTGTTAAATTTATAAATTTGTTGAAAGTTTTTAATTAATACTGGTGTCTCTTTCGATAAACTTTGCAACTCCATCATCATCGAAGCTTGAGATGACACTTGTTGCAACCGCCTTTGCTTCAGAAACTCCATTTTCAGGAACATACGAACGATCTGCAGATTGCAACATTTCAATGTCATTAAAATTATCCCCAAAAGCGATTACTTCATTTGCGTCAATCAGTTCCTTTAATTCTTTTATAGCAATGGCCTTAGATGCTTTAGAACTAAATATATCTAAAAAGTAATTATCTTTATATACATTTTTGTTAGGAACACATTTTAATATAGGGTTATCTAAAATGCAATTTTCAACATTTTTTATACGATCAAAAGAACCATACAAAACAAAATATAAAATTGTATACCCATCCTTTGGAACTTGTTCAAAATCATCGTATTGATGACAACGACCTTTGTATAATAAATGCCTTTCTGCAAAATACTCAAGATCAGATGGGTCATCAAGATTGTTGTATATGAAGTGGATATCTCCATCTTTTAATGCATACATAAATCCATAACTTTTATACTCATCAAATATTTTTATTAGATGATTTAACTGAGATATTGGAAATTCATTAATTTTTAGATATTGCTCTTTATTTAAATCATAAAATCCTATACCGTTATTTAATATGATAGGAATGTTAATTGGAATTTCACTTATCAATCTTTTTGCAGCCTGAAGGTTTCGTGCAGTTGCAATACTAAACAATGTACCTTTTTCTATTTGTTTCTTTAAGATTTTTAGTGATGTTTGTGAAACTTCTCCATTAGAATTTAATAAGGTACCATCTAAATCTGTTACATATAATATTCTTTTATTCATCTATTGCACCCCTTTATATAAGATAGAAGATTTCTGTAAAATAAGTATTAAGAGAATTTATATTACAGTAATTTATATATTGTGAGTTTAGCATAAGAAAGCTGTCAATTCAAGGAAAATAAGGATATATAAATCCATTAAAGTTCATGAGTGCTGACATTCATGAAAAAATTGACAAATGACTATTTTAAAATATAATTTATTATAGTATGTAATTAAAAGATAGTTAGAAGTGAAAGGACATTTTATGTATCAAGAAGAAAGATTATATGAAATATTAAATATACTTAGAGAAAAAACCGTGTTATCTAATAAAGAAATAATGGAAACATTTAATATATCAAGGGATACTGCTAGAAGAGACATTGTTAGATTAGTAGAAGAAGGAGTTGCTATTCGAACTCATGGAGGAATTGCAGTGCCATCTATAAGAACTGAAATTAAGGATTATAAGAGCCGCTTATCTATAAATTCAGAAGAAAAAATAAAATTGGGTAAATATGCAGCTAAATATGTTTCAACAAATCAAGTATGTTTCTTTGATGTGTCTACTACCATTGAAGCGTTATGTCAGTGTGTTGAGGATGATATCTCTATATATACGCATTCTTTAGATAACATGGAAATACTTGCTGAAAAAAAATGTGATGTTCATTTATTAGGTGGAAAATTGCAACGTAAAAATCGTTTTTTATATGGCAGTGGCACAATAAATCAAATCGAAGATATACATTTTGATATAGCATTTTTAGGTGCTGCAGCAATTAGTGAAGATGGAATTTATGTAGTTGATTTTGAGGATTCATATATAAAGAGAAAGGTAGCAGAAAGAAGTACTTTTGTATGTGTTATAGCTGATAGTGAAAAGTTCTTCAATTCCAGCACGTTTAAAGCTATTTCATTTGATAGAATAGATTTATTAATAACTACAAAAGAGCCGCCTGAGAATATAGAAAAAAGAATGAAAGACTCAGGAACTGTTATTGAAATAGTGTGATCTTATAAAAAATGAGAATAAATTATTTACGTAATTTATTCTCATTTAGCTTAATTAAATTTTATTTTGCTGCTTTATTAGCCCTTTTCTGTAAGCGTTAAGAAGCATCTTTAAGTCATCTATTTGCTGCTTGAGAGTTACACCTACATCAGTATCTTCAACTCTTTTCCTATTTACAACTTGCTCTAGTAAGAGAGTTGTGGATAATATGTCAGTCTCTTCTTTTATGGCTGCTTCGGTGGATTCAAATGGCTGATGAGATACTAACTGAAGCCCAAAAGAGTTATATATTAACGTATATCCAGCTAGTCCAGTTTTGGGCTGATATGCTTTTGAAAAACCTCCATCTATAACTAGTAGAGTTCCATTTGCTTTTATAGGACTTTCTCCATTTTTTTCTTCAACGGGCATGTGGCCATTTATTATATGAGATTCTGGTGAACTAAGCCCAAATTCATTTAGTATTTTTTTGCAGATATCCTCATTATCTCTTAAGCTAAAATAGGGATCTTTTCTTTCATAATGAGTTTCTTTTTCTTCAATAAAATACTGTTCAAATATTGTCATTCTATCCTTACCAAATAATGGCGAAGAAGCACCACACCACAAATACCACATTATATCTTCTTTATTATCAGAATCATCCTTGTCTTTTGAAAAATAGGCCTCTCTTGCTAGCATATCCAATTTGTCTAAAAGTTCTTTACCTTTATATTCTTTATCAGCTATTTTGACTTTTTTAAAGCTTCCATCTTCATTTAATGGTATGAATCCATGATATAGTAAATTGGAATTAAATTTTAAATATAAACTTCCATTTGAATATAGGAATCGAACATGCTTATTATACTTATCGCTATTAATAAAAGAGGTTTTTAACTTATCGATTAATTCTTTCTCATCATAAGTAAGTTCATATGGATTTTTAAGGTCTATAGTAGGAAAAAATGAATCTTTCAATTTATGCGTTTTACCGTTTAAGTTAATGGTTCCTTCAGCATAATTAATTTTATTTAATAAAAGCCTATGATTCATATTAAATTCAGGATGCCTTAAAATCACCTGACCTTCGAGTTTAAATAATATTATAGCTATAGCTTTGTGCATTTGAGCTATTAAATTAATTTCATTAATGCTGTATTTTTTATCACAATCCATCTTAGGCAAGAAGATATTACAGGGATGATCCTTATAAAAATCCATAGAAAAAGTTGCTAGAGGGAGAAGGTTAATTCCGTATCCATTTTCTAAAGTATCCAAGTTAGCATACTTTAGAGAATTTTTTATAACATTAGCAATACATACGTCTGAACCACAGGCAGCACCCATCCATAAGATATCATGATTTCCCCATTGGATGTCAACAGAATGATATTCAACTAAAGTATCCATAATAATATCGGCACCGGGACCTCTATCGAATATATCCCCTAAAATATGAAGTCTGTCTATAACAAGTCTTTGTATCAATTTAGAAAGAGCAACTATAAATTCCTTTGATCTATCTGTGTCTATAATAGTTCTAATAATTTGTTCATAATATTCATATTTATCTATTCCTTTAGGCTGTTCATGTAAGAGCTCTTCTATTATGTAAGTAAAATCTTTTGGAAGAGCCTTTCTTACTTTTGAACGTGTATATTTAGAAGAAACGTATCTGCATATTTCAATTAACCTGTATAAATTTATTTTGTACCAATCATCTATGTTTTCTTCTTGCTTCAATACTATCTCTAGTTTTTGCTCAGGATAATATATAAGGGTTGCTAAACTTTTTTTCTCACTTTGCATCAAGCTATTACCAAAAAGATCTTCAATTTTTCTTTTTATGACCCCTGATGCGTTTTTTAATACATGAATAAAAGGCTCATACTCTCCGTGGATATCAGTTAGAAAATGTTCAGTTCCTTTTGGCAAATTTAAAATTGCCTGCAGATTTATTATTTCAGTAGAAGCTTCGTTGATTGTCGGATATTGTTTAGAAAGCAACTCTAAATATCGTAAGTTGTCAGATATTTCATTAGTTGATAGATCGTATTTTTTCATTATTACATCTCCTTTGTTGCTATTAAGATAATATCTTCTATAACTAATTAAATTATAGAAGAAGGTTTGATAATAAACAATAATATTAATAAAATAAGAGCTTAAAGTGAATCAAGCTCTTATCATCCTATAAATTTATATTTTACTTATACCAACAAGAATCATAACAGATCTAGGTTCTATTTCAAGTGTCTCTCCAACTTGGAGCATCTGGTCAATTGAATCGCTAATGTCTTCTCCAGAAGGCATGGATGTATTTACAGCGATTCGCCATTCTAAATATATAGGGAGCTCAGGTAATTTTATATATTGCGTTTCCCAATGTGCATTGATGCATAGGTACACAATGTCATCTTCTTTTTCTTTTTTATTCCATCCTGCAAACATTATCCCAACAGTTCTAGTACTATCTGATGGATCTAAATACCAAGGCTCTATACCATGTTTACTAACAGGAGGTAAGCCACATCGTGATTCTTCAATTCTGTCTTTAATAGCAGGATGCCGTTTTCGAAAATTAATCATATTCTTAAAGAAAGTAAATAAATCATGATTCTTATATAGAAGACTCCAGTTTAACCATGAAATTTCATTATCCTGACAATATGGATTGTTATTTCCAAACTGTGTATTTCCAAATTCATCTCCATATAAAAGCATTGGCGCTCCTTGGCTAGAAAGAAGAACAGCACAAGCATTTTTTATTAGCTTTCTTCGCAACTTTATTATATTTTCATCGTCAGTTTCTCCTTCAGTACCACAATTCCAACTATTATTGTTGTTCTCACCATCTGTGTTATTCCAACCATTTTCTTCATTGTGTTTATCATTATAAGAATATAAGTCATATAAAGTGAATCCATCATGGCATGTAATAAAGTTTACTGAAGCATTTTTTCCTCTTATATCTGGATTATAGAGGTCATAAGATCCGGTAATTCTTTCAGCAACAGTGGCAGCTAACCCTGAATCACCCTTTAGAAACCTGCGAATATCATCTCTATATTTTCCATTCCATTCACACCATCTTT
The DNA here is from genome assembly GCF_022320765.1 of Clostridium sp. YIM B02569. NCBI lineage: Bacteria > Bacillati > Bacillota > Clostridia > Eubacteriales > Clostridiaceae > Clostridium > Clostridium sp. YIM B02569. The sequence continues at coordinate 100,407 of NZ_JAKJJX010000014.1, forward strand.
TCCAAGATGGAAAACTGCCGACTTGATATAATCCACCTGCATCCCATGCTTCAGCTATCAATTTTGTATTTGCAAGAATAGGATCAAATGCTAGGCTTTGCAATAGTGGAGGATTATTCATTGGTGATCCATCTTCGTTTCTACCGAGGATTGAAGCTAAATCAAATCTGAATCCGTCAACACGATATTCTGTAACCCAGTAACGAAGGCAATCTAAAATCATTCTATGAACAATTGGGTGATTGCAATTTAAAGTATTTCCACATCCGCTAAAATTATAATATTTACCATCTGGTGTAAGCATGTAATAAACATTATTATCAAACCCCTTAAAAGATATATATGGGCCATATTCATTGCCTTCAGCAGTATGGTTAAAAACAACATCTAAAATAACCTCTATTCCATCTTCATGAAATTTCTTTATCAAAGACTTCAGTTCATCACCTTCTTTATTACGTTCAATTCCAGCAGTGTAACTGGTGTTTGGAGCAAAGAAACACACAGGATTATAACCCCAATAATCACAAAGCAAATTACCTCTAACATATCGTGCATCAAGCATTTCATCAAATTCAAAAATTGGCATAAGTTCTACTGCATTGATTCCAAGCTCTTTAAAATAAGGAATCTTTTCGGCTAATCCGGCAAATGTTCCAGGATAATTAACTTCTGACGATGGATGCTTAGTAAAGCCCCTTACATGTAACTCGTAAATAATCAAATCTTTCATAGGAATTAAAGGCCTTTTACTGTTGCCCCAATCAAAATCATTAGAGACAACTCTTGATTTATATTGATTTGCACATAGTGTTTTTGTTCCCCATACACTTTGCCCAGCAATTGCTTTTGAGTAGGGATCAAGTAAAAATTTACTACTATCAAAAACTAATCCTCTTTCAGGCATATATGGACCGTCAACACTATATGCATATTCGAATTCTTCAATATCTAATCCAAGTACTATCATAGAGTATACATTACCTATTCGATAATATTCAGGAAAAGGAATGACAGCATAAGGTTCACACATAGCAGTCTTAAATAAGAGTAGTTTACATGATGTTGCGTTCTGAGAGTGGATAGTGAAGTTAACACCCCCAGGTATAACTACAGCACCATTTTCTAGATAAAATCCAGGACGAATTTTAAATCCCTCAAATTCGTCGGTGGGGATTAAATTTTTCTGAAGCGTTTTTACAAATTCATCGAAATTTACAGTATTTTTTAAGGTATTTATATCTAGTTCTATATTCTCAGCAATTGAAAATTTAGAAGTATCCATAATATATTTTCCTCCTTGATATTATTAGGATCCTCTTACTTTTATTATATTAGAACGAATATGATTTGAATCAGTGAATGAAATCATTATTTAATTATTACTTAAATTGTTGTATTAAGATTCCAATTTACATGTTTTGAACTAATTAAGTTAGAAATATGGGATTAAGATATTTAAGTTGTGGTATAATTTTCATATAAGCTATTAATTGCACAAAATTGGTTATATAAAAAATAATCTCTGATGAAGGGTAATATATTATAGATAATAAACAAAATGAAGAATGTTTTGTATAAAACAAATGGAGAAACTATATACACTATAAGATTTGGGAATGAGGGGGAAATAGATGACTAAAAAAATAATTTACAGTTTACTTATTGTAGCAGCGGTAGTTTCTGCAATACCAAAAGAAGTTTCAGCAGAATGGAAGCATAATAATACTGGTTGGTGGTATGAGGAAGGAAAATCTTATAGTACTGGCTGGAAACAAATAAATGGATCATGGTACTATTTTGGTAATGATGGTTATATGAAGACTGGATGGATTTTAGATAAGGTTTGGTGGTATTATTTACAGGATAACGGCGCTATGGCATCTGGTAAAACATCAATTAAAGGTAAGGATTATGAGCTTGATAATAATGGGAAATGGATAAATAATGCTCTTCCTAATAAAAATGTTAATATGAACATTAGCAGACCTCCTTCAGAGGAAAAAATGAGTACAACCCCAGATTTTAGCTTGTTTGATGAAAACGGAAATACGTATTTTAAAATTCAAGATAGCTATTATTTAAAAGGTGTATGGAATATAGATGGTAATATATATATTTTTGATGAAAATGGTGTGTTGCAAAAAGGCGAATATACGTCAGAAAGTGGCAGAAAATATAGCTTAGGAGATGATGGCAAAGTTATAGAATGTCTTAGTGACAAAAATTATAATTTATGTCCAGAATATGCACTGACTACTAAATCAACTACAGAGAATTATGAAGTTAAATTAGATGATAATAATATGTTTACTATAACTGATGTCAATTCAGATGACCCAGAAAAGGATGGAGTAAGAATTGAAGATGGAACAGGTTACAAATTAGACAATACCAAACCAAAGGCAACTATTAATGGAAACACTTTATATTGTAGAACTAATCAAGCTATAGATTTAGGAATGATAAAAGTAAGTAGTGTAGATGATAAAAGTTCATCATTTCCTAATTTAATAGCATTGTCTAAGAGTGAAGATGATAGTGTTGCCGTTTCAGGAATAAATTTAAGTTTGGAGGATGGATTTTTTAAAGAGATTCATCCAACAGTTATTGCATACAAAGCAGGAAAAACTACTATTACAATAAATGTTAATGGAACCAAGACTTCATTTGATGTAGTAGTTACTGAATAATTTTCTATACTGATAATGCATAAAATTTATATTTTTATGGTTGTTAAGTTAATTTTAATATATATTTAATGTTGAATTAAAATATAAACTCAAATAGAAGAATTGAGGAATTTATATAAGTAGTAATACAAACTTAAATGAAAAAGAATATAAATATTATATTTTGACTAGTTACATAATTTTAGTAACTAGTCATTTATTTTTTGGAAAAGAAAATTATTTGTCAATTAAATTTTTTTCATATTCCTCTATCATTTTTTGGGTCATCAATCCTCCAATTGGTCCACCTACAAGTCCGTTTAATTTTGATGACTTATTTCATTTATAATTATCATTAAGTTCTATGTCAAGTTCATTTCCAAATTCTATTTTTAGCTTATCTAGTTTTTCTCTAGCTTCCGGAACTAAAGGCCTTCTGCTCATAATTTAACACCTCCATATCAGTATTAGTTTTATAAATTTATAGTAAAATATACTTAATAAATTATTGAATTTAAATGAATGGAACTTGTGAAAAATTAATGGAAAGGAGGATTTTAACACTTTTTTTACAAGTATTTGCATAGATTAAAATTTATGAGAGTGGTTAATATATTAATGCCAAACAAAATCATAGATTAAGGGAGGTAGATTAAGATGGCTTCAAGAAATAAAACTTTAGTTCCAGAGGCAAAAACAGGTTTAAACAGATTAAAAACTGAGGTAGCTTCAGAAATTGGGTTAAATAACTATGAAAACATTGATAAAGGGAACCTTTCTTCAAGACAAAATGGTAGTGTTGGCGGAGAAATGGTTAAGAGAATGATAGAGGGTTATGAACAAAGTCTCTAGAAATAGATATTTAATGTCGTAACTCGGTTCATTAATTACCATAGATCCTAAAATGAAAGTTAGTAGAACATAGCTAATGATTTATGTTCTACTAGCTTTTTTTATGTATGAATTTATATTCAAATGAAGTCTATGGAAAACAAAAGAGAATAAAAGAAATTAGAAGCATAGATGAGATTATGAAAAATAATGAAAATAAAATGAGATAGATGGCAGAAAATTCATATGGAATTACCTTACAATATGGTATAAAATGTAAAAGAAGGCAATTAAACATATACTCAAAGGAGTTGAATAATATGTTATATTTATATACTATATCAATAAAGTTAAGTTGTTTATCCTTAATATTACTATTATTTAGGCTTGTTTTAAACAAGAATAATATTAATATTTTTGGTAACAAGGAAAAAAGAGGTCTACTGATAACCATACTTATTATTAGTATTGTGCCAATAATCAATATATTTTTTGCAGCTTCAAGTATATATGCGTCAATTTTTATGAAAAAGGAAAAATTTATAAAATTCATCAATGAATAGCTTTAGTAGAATCTAAGGCTATTTTTTCATGAATTTATTACCTCTATAAACTACCAATAAAAAGTATATGAATATTTTTCATCATAAAGTAATTATAAATATGGTTAGGAAAATAATTTATAAATATGAAATTATTGATATATATGACAACGATATTACGATATTATTATATATTTTATAAGATTTATATAAGCGTATTTCATCTTTCTCAGTTACAGATATAATATTTATAAGAAGCTTAAGATTAACTAAATTATGTATAGATAATTAATCTGGAGGAGATGAGTTTGATGAAAATTAGATATGTGCTATCGGAATTATGGATTGCGTTTGGTTTCCCAAGTATAATTTTAGGAATCATAATTTTAGCATATTACTTTTCTAAGAAGAGAATAAAAGAGAACATAGTTTTCTGTAAAATTTTTAGATATGTCAAGATATCATCTTGCATAATATTTATTTCTTTTATAATAATAGAAGCTTTAATAATTAACTATCCAAAGTATAATCGAAATAGCGACGATTATATTATTGTACTTGGCGCAGGACTTGATCATGGAGTAGTTCCTAATTTAATACTTCGGGAAAGACTTGATATTGCTATAAAATGTATGAAAGAAAATTTAGCCCAATATATCGTTTTATCTGGAGGACAAGGCACAGATGAAAGTATATCAGAGGCACAGGCCATGAGTGAATATTTACAGGCTAAAGGGATAGAAAAAAACAAAATAATATTAGAGGATAAATCAAGAGATACTAATGAAAATCTAAAATATTCTAAAGAAAAGATTGAAGAATTTAGTAACAAACCAATAAGTGATATAAAAGTAAAAATAGTAACAACAGACTTTCATGCTTTTAGAAGTAGTGTTTTAGCAAAGAAGAATGGGTATAAAAATTTTGATAATTATTCAAGCACTATGCCTTGGTATTTTGTACCTTCAACATATGCTAGGGAATCCACTGCAGTTATTAAGAGTATATTGCTTGACAAATAAATGAGTGATTGTGAAATAATTATACTACAACAAGGTCTATAAATTTAACTTACAACAACAAACGATTACAAGCACAAGATATACATAATTAATATATAATAATATAAAGGATTATATATTTAGTTAGAAGGGGATAAGTATGTTGGCGGTAGTTATTTTAGTTTGCATAGTATTAATTGTATGTAATGCTTTTTATGATACCGATAAAAGTTGAAAAATAGAAATCGTCAAGCAAAATTAGACTAACTTTATAAAACTAAATGGGATTTTTTTTAAAACTAAGCAGATATAATTTAAGGCTATCTATTCATTAAGATAGCCTTTTTGTGTTTATAGAAATTAAGAATTAACATGGTAACTTGATTACAAAAGTAGATCCTTTTTTACATTCACTATATACCTCTATTTTTCCACCACATAAGTCAATAATTCTTTTTACTAGGGCTAATCCCAAACCGTTGCCTTCAGAAGAATGTGATTTATCGCCTTGGTAAAACTTATCAAAGATATGCTTTTGGGTATCTTCGTTCATACCTATGCCGTTATCTGAAATGCTTGTTGTAATCCAGTTTTTATCTTTCTTTAAAGTGCATCTAATAGTACCATCTTCAGGTGTGAATTTTATTGCATTACTAAGTATGTTTATCCATACTTGCATCAACAGTTCTTCATTTCCATGAAAAGTAATTGAGTCTAAATCTATATCTAAGTCAATATTTTTGTTGGACCATTTGGATTCTAAAAGTAATAGAGTTTGCCTTAGTTGTTCATCTAATTTGAATCTGCTTCTTTCTGCTATTATATCTTGATTCTCTAATCTTGAGATCTGTAATATGCTGCCAACTAAGCTTGATAGCCTTTTTGTATTATTTAGTATTTTATCTGTATATTTAGACTTTTCTTCTTTACTTAGATTGTTATCCTGTAGCAAAGTTGTGTAACCTTCAATAGAGGCAAGAGGAGTCTTAAATTCATGAGATACATTAGCAATAAAGTCACTTCGAAAGGTCTCTATGTTATTTAGTTCGTCTACCATAATATTAAAGTTTTGAGACATTTTTTTTAGCTCTTCAACGTAGTAATACTTATCTTCATCTAATTTGATATTAAAATTACCTTTTCCGACTTCCATAATTGCTTCACTAAATTTTACTAGTGGAGCTAATATTTTTTTACCTATTATAGCTGATATGGTTGTCCCAACTATTATACTAATTATAGATAGATCGATAATTGGCCAAAGAAACTTATTAGCTTCCGAAGAGAAATTTGGATGAAAGAATATAGCTAAAATTGCAGTAAGTACTGATGATACAAACATTATTGAAAAAATAATAAATGAAAAGACTAGTCCTAATTTTAAATTTGGTTTATCATTCATAATTTTTTACCACCTTATATCCGAGTCCCCTTACAGTCAAAATATCAAAATCTATGTTATTTTTAAAGCGATCACGCAAACGGTTAATATGTACATCTACTGTTCTTATATCAGTTTCAGAATCAAGCCCCCAAAATTCATCCATAAGTTCTTGTCTTGTGAATATACGATTAGGGTAAGAAATAAGCTTATATAAAATATAAAATTCCTTTTGTGGAAGGACTGTTGCCTCACCATTTTGATATACTGACAAGGAATCATATTCAAGCATGGTATCACCAACACTTTGCTTTCTTTCACTAATAATCTGAGCCCTTCTAAGTAATGCACCTACTCTTAACACCATCTCATTAACATCAATTGGTTTAACCATGTAGTCATCAATTCCAAGAAGAAAACCACGTTGTTTATCCTGAAATCTTTCCTTAGCTGTAATCATTAATATAGGCAGATTAAATTGAGCATCACGAATAGATTTTATTAGTTCAAAACCATCCATATTTGGCATCATGATATCAGAAATAATTAAATCGATATATTCTTTATCCAAAACATTAAGTGCTTCAATTCCATCTTTCGCACCAGTAGTCTTATAGCCATTTTTAAGTAAAACAGTTGAAAATAATTCTCTTAATTCTTTATCATCTTCTACAATCAAAATATGAAACATTTATATACCTCCATTTTATGCACTAATTATACTACTTTTTTATCTATGTTTAAAAGTATCATATCTATATATAAATTCAAGTATTTAATTATAGATAAAATATTTACTATAATAATTAAATTTCAAATAAATAGAAAAGTTTAAATTCAGTTAACAATTCTATGATACACTCCATATTAAAATAACATAAGTAGCAAATGATAGCTATAGATAAATAATAATCCAAACAATTTTAGGCAGATATGTTTTGTAACTCATAAAAATTAAGATATTTTTTAGGTTACAAACAAAGTATAAAAATTAAAAGTATGGTATTATTTTCATGTACATATAAAATATTTCAATGATTTATTTGCATGTGAATCATTGACTGTCTGGTCGGTCATTTAAATAAAATGTGAATATAATGAGTCAGTAATTTATTGTAATACAGTATTTTTATAAGTGAGGTGGTTTTTTTGGCAAGATTGAAAAATAAGGAAAATGAAATTCTTGCCGCTGCAATAGACATATTTTTCAAAAAAGGTTTTTCGGGAACTAATATGCAGGATATTGCGGACAAGGCACAGATAGGTAAGGGTACAATATATGAATACTTTAGAAGTAAAGATGATTTATTTGTACAAGCTTTAAAGTACGACCATAGAAATTTCACTATGAATGCAAACCAGAAGATATCACAAGAAGAATCATTTCTTAAAAAGCTAGGAAAGCTTATAGAATTAACTGAGCATGCTGTTATAGAAAGGGCTGGAAGGATAAGTTATTATATAGCAAATGAGATTTCAGAATTAAATCCTGAAGCAAAACGTGATCTTGAAGATTTTATAAAAGATATAAAAAGAAATGGGAGAAATATTACATACAATATTTTAAAGCAAGGAATCGAAGAGGGGGAGGTAAGGCATACAGGTATAGATATTGATTTTGCTACAAATGTTATAGGAGGAATGGTGGCATTACATTGTCATCGGACTTGTCATGAAAATTATTATTCAGTAGAACAAAGAAGAGAGGAAAATGAAAAGCTTATAAATTTCATTATGGATGGAATTGGTGCAAAGAAAAATTAAATTTATAATATATAAATTAACAAAATAAACTATATGTTTACAGATTAGGAGTGTGAAACATGAAAAATGTAAAAAAAATAGTTATATATGCTGTAATTGTTATAGCTGTAATAGGCTGTGCTGCAGTAGCTAAAACTAAGTTATTCACAGCTAAAAAAGAAGCAACCACTGCCGTTGCTGCTAGTAAAACTACTGTTGAAGTACAGATTGCCAAAGCACAAGAAAAAAGTTTAGGGGATTCATATAAAGCAACACTAGAAGCTTATCAGCAAGGAATAGTAACTAGTAAGATAGCAGCAAAGGTTGTTGCTGTGTCGGTTGAGAATGGACAATATGTAAATGCTGGGGATACTATAGCTACGCTTGATGACCAAGATATACAAAATAATATAAAAACTGCACAAGCTCAGGTAGAAGTTAGTGAGCAGCAAGTCAATTCAACGCAGCAACAACTAAATTCATCGCAAGTAACGCTACAGAAATTGCAAATTCTTATGGACGATGCACAGCGTAATTATGATAGACAAAAGACTCTTTTTGATGGAGGCGCTATATCAAAAACAGATCTTGAATCAGCTGAAAAAGCTCTAAACACTTCTAAAGCTGATTATAGTTCAGGATTAGCAAGTATTGAATCAGCAAAAGCAAGCATTGAAAGTTCAAAAGCAAGTTTAGAAGCACAAAAAGTAAATTTACAGAAGGCTCAAAATGATTTGGCCAACACAGTGATTAAAGCACCTATAAGCGGAGTTATAAGCGATAAAACCTTAAATGTAGGACAGATGGCATCTCAGGGAGCGGCCCTTGCAAAAGTTAATGATATATCGTCTGTATATGCAACAATACAAGTGCCACAAGAGAAAATAACTGGAGTAAAAATAGGTCAAGCTGCAACAATTACCGTAGATGGAAATGATAAAACATATGATGGCACTATTGAAGCTATGGACTCTGCAGCGGATGCTACAACTAGAGTATTCAATTGTAAAGTAAAAATAGATAATGGCGATAAGTCACTGTTACCTGGTATTTTTGGAAAGGTACAGCTTATTAGCGAGGAAAAAGCACAAGTTATAACTGTTCCGATTAGTGCTTTAGCTGGTAACGAAGGAGATTATTCTGTTTTCTTAAATGATAATGGAACAGCTAAAAAGCAAAAAATTACAATTGGTGAAACTAATGAAAATAACGTTGAAGTAACAGATGGTATTAAAGAAGGGGATCAGGTAATATGTACTAATATAAGTACGCTTCAAGAGGGTAGTGAAGTAGATGCAATTATAAAGGATGATAGTTCTTCAGATAACACAGCTTCTGAACAAGATGGCGGTGCAGATGATACAACAAATAAGTAGGAGGGATAATAAATGAATATAGCAAATATTAGTATTAAAAGACCTGTATTTATATCAGTTATAATGATTGTCCTTACTATTTTAGGCTTTGTATGCTATAAGGGATTGACACTTAATGATATGCCAAATGCTGATATGCCTTATGTTTCCGTTGTAGTAACAGAAAATGGAGCTACACCAGAAAATATAGAAAGTAAAGTAACAAAACAGATAGAAGATGCAGTACAGCAAATTTCTGGAGTTCAAAATATAACTTCAAGTGTAAGTTCAGGGATGTCACAAACTGTTATAGAGTTCGATTTAAGTAAAAATGGTGAAGTTGCAGCACAAGAAGTTAGAGATAAGATTTCAAGTGTTAGAGGTAAATTACCAACTGATGCTGATGATCCGATAATTTCTAAGTTTGATATGTCGGCAACATCAATTATATCCATAGCTGTTTATGGTTCAACTGATAATCAAAAAATGACAGACTTTGTAGATAATACTCTAAAGCCAAAGTTATATGCGGTATCGGGTGTTGGAGCCGTAAATGTATCTGGTGAGGATACAAGAGAAATTCATATAAAGTTAGATAATAATAAATTATTACAATATGGCCTTACATCAGGTGCTGTAATAAATAGTATTAAGAGTGATAACATTGATCAGTCAACTGGTAAAGTTATTGATGGAGATAACCAGATATCTATTACAACAAATAGTAAAATACAAAAAGTGGAAGATTTTAAGAATATCTTGGTGTCCAACAAAAACGGAACAGAGATTAGAGTAAAAGATATTGCAACAGTTGAAGATGGGATTGTTGAAAAAACAAGCCAAGCTTACTATCAAGGTAATCCGTCAATTGGTATTGATATCGTTAAGCAATCTGGTGCTAATACAGTAGAAGTTGCAAAAGAAGCTAAAGCAGCATTAGAACAAGTTAAAACTTCATTACCAGAAGGTATGCATGCTGATATTGTTACTGATAATTCAACATCAATAAAAGATACAGTAGATGATGTTATGAATACTATTATAGAAGGATGTATATTAGCAGTTGTTATTGTATTTTTATTCTTAAATGAATGGGAAAGTACCCTTATAAGTGCATCATCTCTTCCGATATCTATAATAACTACTTTTATTTGTATGAAAGAGATGGACTTTACATTAAATACTATGTCTTTAATGGCATTGTCGCTGGCAGTAGGACTTTTAATTGATGATGCTATAGTTGTTATAGAAAACATTGTAAGGCATCTCCATATGGGAAAACATCCAATTGATGCTGCTAAGGATGCTACCTCAGAAATTGGATTTGCAGTAATAGCAACAACTTTAGCTGTTATTGCAGTATTCTTGCCTATGGCAATGATAGCTGGAATAATTGGAAAGTTCTTCATTGAGTTTGCACTTACAATTGTTTTTAGTATGGCAGTTTCATTGTTTGTATCCTTTACCCTTGTGCCAATGATGTCATCTAGAATGCTTAGATCAGAAAGAAAAGAAAGTAAAACATTTATTGGTAAGTTTTTTGGGTGGTTTAATTATAAATTCGATCTTTTTGCCGAGAAATATTCACATTTATTAGCTTTTCTTCTTCATAAGAGGATAACAGTCTTGGCTGTTTGCGCAGTTATGTTTGTAGCGAGTCTTTCGCTTATTCCATCATTAGGTTTCGTAATGATACCTATAACTGATAAAGGACAAATAACAGTTAATGCTAATTTTGATTCAGGAATAACATTAGATACTGCAAGTAAGGAGACTAAACAGATTGAAGAGATTGTTAAGAAAAATCCAGAAGTTGAATATGTATATTCAACAGTCACTAATAGTAAAGCAACAGTTAATATTACATTGGTAGATAAGAAACAACGTAAGATTAGCTCCAGAGATATGGCGCAAAAACTTGGAACAGATCTAAAGATACTGCCTGGAATGGATATTACAGCATCAGCTGCATCTATGGGAGGTGGTGGCGGATCCTCAAAAGATGTAGCCATTAATCTTGTTGGTGATGATAGAGCAAAAGTTCAAGCTTTTGCAGAAAAGATGAAAGCAGAGATGGCTAAAGATCCAGATGCTACTAATGTTGGTGTTAATACCAATTCAGGTACACCAGAGGTAAAAATGACTGTTGATCGTGATAAGGCTGCTGATTTAGGTGTTAACAGTTCAGACGTAGCTAGTACCTTGGCTACATTATTTAATGGTTCAACTGTAACTAAGTATGATGGTGGAAAAGATAGATATGATGTTAAAGTTTTGCTTCAAGATGAGCAGCGTAAAAATCTTAGTAATCTTGATGGAATTTACGTTTCAGGTTCAAACAATAAGCTTGTTCCGCTAACTGAAGTAACTAAAAAAGTTGTTGGAACAACTTCTTCAACATTACATAGGTACAATAAGCAGGCACAAGTCGAACTTTCTTGTAATGTAAGAGGTTTATCTACTGGAACTTTACAAAATAAGTATTTAGCTAAGATAAAAAGTGAATTGCCGGCGGGAGTTTCTTTGTCTGTTGGAGGAATGAATGGAACTATGCAGAAGAGTATGATTAGTTTGGTGCAAAATTCAGTTTTATCAGTTCTTTTATTATATTTAGTTATGGCAGCCCAATTTGAAAGTTTTGTTGACCCTATAGCTATAATGTTCGCTCTACCACTAGCATTGATTGGAGCAATAATAGGATTATATGTTGGTGGAAGTCAATTAAGCATGATGGCAGCAATAGGTATTGTAATGCTTATGGGACTGGTTGCTAAAAATGGTATATTGCTTATTGATGCTGCAAAGGAAAGAATTAAAAAGGGAATGCCAAGAAATGAGGCTTTAGTAGAAGCTGGTCTTGTAAGATTACGTCCTATAATCATGACTACTTTAGCAATGATATTTGGTATGATTCCTACAGCATTAGCTACAGGAGCAGGTACTGAAATGCGTAAGCCGATGGCACAAGCGGTAATTGGAGGATTAATCACTTCAACAATATTAACATTATTCGTAGTTCCAATAGTTTATACAATACTTGATGGATTGAAAAAAAGATTTGCAAAAAAAATTCATAGAAAAAAATCAACACCAATTGATAGCGAATCAAATGTAAGCATATAACAAAGAAATTGCTAATTTTAATAAGATCATACTAAAATTAAGTTTTAGTATGATCCATATATAAAGTGTATTAGTTTAAATACAAAGTTCAGGAGCAAATCCTAAATTATGACTACATTTACTAAACAATAAAATTGTAGTAAAATAAAGCTACAACAGAAAAATAATCTAGTAAATAAAAAGAGAATTCGAATTTATATTAAAATAAATATTAATGAAGAGGAGATTTATACATGAGAAAAAATATAAATAAGATAATAGCATTTGCAATAGGGATTAGTGTTATGAGTGGTAGCGTTGTACCAGCACTTGCAGCAGATTCAACTCAACAAACAACTACTAGTACAAGCACTGCAACAAATTCACAAATCGTAAACGGAAAGCAACTGCTTACTTTAGATGAAGCTATAAAAGAGGCAATTAGTATAAGCGAGGTATTACAACTTGATACTAGTAAAATAACTTACCAAGATAAAACTAATGACATAAATGAAGACTTGGATGATTCTAAAGATGTTAGTGGAGACGAAGAAGATTTTAATGATGATACTAGAGAAGCTAATGCAAATAAAGCTAGGCAACAAAGGGATTTTGATCAAGATGCTTTAATTCAAAAAGTTACTAAAGCATATAATAATATCGTTACAAGTCAAATGAAAATAGATAAAGCTGGAAAAGAATTGCAAATTAAAAACAAGACATTAAATGATGCAAAACTTAAAAGCAGTCTAGGAATGGTAACATCAAGTGATTTGAAATCAACTGAACTTGAAATTGAAAATTTACAAATAACACAGAAAACAAGTGAAAATACATTAAAGGACGCTGAATATAGCTTTAAAGTATTGACAGGTAAGGATGTAACACAATATACTTTGGAACAGGATATTCCTTATGAAACATTAAAAATAGATGGATCTATAGATACTTACCTAGATAAAGTTATAGATAACTATTTAAAATACAGGGAACAAATACTTAAGCTTAAGAAAGATCATTATTATGATTCTGATAATAAAATAAGTGACGGCGATGTAAGTGATGCAAAAAAAATAACAGATGAAGCTCAAGAACCTAAATTAAGTGATTATAACGGAAATATTGAAGCTTATCTCACAGATTACAATAAATATCAAGCTGCTAAAAGTGCATATGCAAATGCCATATCGGCACGTTTAACTTATTTAGGTAATAGACTTAGTGTGGATCAAGAACAAACAAGTATAGATGAGGACAAAAAGAACTTTAAAAATCAACTAAGAACACTTTATACAAATCTTATTACAGCACAAGATAATATTAATTATATTAAGCAAAATATAGAATTAAGCAACAAGAACCTTAGTGATGCAAAACTTAAATATGATTTAGGAATGATAACTGAATCTGCTTACAATACCCAAGTTTTGAGCAGTGAAGATCTAAATATTCAATTAAGAAGCCAAATTGATAACTATAATACATTAAAGCAAGAAATCCAAAAACCTTGGATAGCATTTTCTGGAGCACAATAGTATTAACTTGGATTTCAGATTTTTAGAAATCTGAAGACTTCAAAAATATATTCATACTAATTATCACATAAATAAGGTGATTAGTATGAATTATTTATAATATATAAAAGTTCAGTGGCCTTAAGACGATATAAACTAAGTTTAGATTATAATATTTAGTTTGTTTTTTTTATTAATGGTGGAAAATGCTAAATAAAAAGAGGGAGAATTTTAGGGTGGAAATTAAAGAAAAAATTTTAAAGTCATCTATCAAACTATTTATGGAAAATGGTTTTTTTGAAGTGTCTATTAGAGATATTTTTAAACAAATTAACATAAATAAAAGTGCTTTTTATAAGTATTTTAAAAGTAAAGATGAGCTTATATATAAAGTGATAGAAGAGTTTTGTTCTCCATACTTCGATGAAATTATAGGTACTACCAATTTATGCAATGAATCCGCAAAAAAAAGGCTGAAAACAATTTTTATAAAATATTGTGGAATAATACCATATTTAAAAAAGATTCTAAATATAAATAGATTTAACTATATTGCTGTCACATTTATAACAATTGAAGGATTGAAAAGTTATGAAAATAGAAATCTAGTAAATGATTTTAACCATAGATTATTGGAAGGAATAGACAATGTTGTAGAAGAAGGAAAAGAATTAGGTGAGATTTTGCCAGAAATTGATTCTCTATCTACATCAAAGAGTATTGTGTCGATGTTGCAAAGTTCTATGGTACTTTGGGCAATGAATCAAAGTATCGATATAAATTTATTATTCAAAACTAATTTTAAATATTTATGGAAAAGTATCGGAGTAAGTCCAATTTAAAGCAATTTTAAAGCAATAACTATATTTAAAGAGAGAATCTCTTTAAATATAGTTATTATCATTTATTTAGCAATTTTTAGTTTTTCTCATAAAATCTTCTGAGTTTACAATAAACCTTATATGAGAACCTTTTCCGATAGTACCTTGGTCATCACTTGCTTCCACATCAAAAAATAATTTTTTTCCATCTACTTTTGTAAGGGTAGATTTGCATTTTATATTTGCGCCAATTGGAGATGATTTAATATGTTTGACACTCATGTCAATTCCAACTGTAGTATAGCCACTTGGAAGTTCCTCTATTACTAAACTTTTTGATGCATTTTCCATTAGAGCAATCATAGCAGGGGTTGCATAGACTTCTAGATCACCTGATCCCATTTTTATAGCTGTTTCATTTTCTGTAACTTTAAACTCTTTGACATATGAAGTACCTTCATTTAAATTAAATTCCATCGAACAAATTTCTCCTCTCAATAAATATAGATTCTTTATTAGATATATTACATTAATAATAATTTTATAGTACTAAATATTTTCGTATTTTTCAAGAATAATAAAAATTGGTAAGGATTAAGAAAAAGATTGTGTTTTTTTAAGGTTTATGGTTTTAAGTATAAATCGTTTTAAAGTTAAAAAGGAAAATTTATAAAAATTACATATGAAAAGCAATAAAAAAGTGTGTAAAGAATTAAATTATTTATATTTTAAAGTATATAAGGAAGTGTTAATAAAAAATAACTAGCAGATTAAATTCCACTAGTTATTTTTTCTATATGCACACGTAAATATTTACTATTAATAAGTTGTATATATTAAAAATATAATTTTATCGCCTCAAGTTATCTTCGTAAATATCTTTGTTAGAAGATGGAGGAGTTACACGAACATATGCATATTCAGGAGCTTTATACCCTGGACCATATATCAAAAATTCGATAATTTTCTTAGCAAAAGCCTTAGAGAGTATTTTTTTCATTTAACATCACTCCTTACCTATATGTTACATTAATTATATTGGAATATTCGGAAAATTGCAACATTTTATTAATAAATAATAATTATTATCCAGTATAATACATTTATTTTTGTGGAATAAAAAAGCATAATAGTTTTATTATTCCAGTATTATTATAAATCTATGATGTATATATAAAATTTATTAACTTTTTTACCTAGTAAATTTTATATATACAATTAGAGAATAAATACTGGTATAGTTCCTATCATAGTTGGCTAAATAAAGAAGTTAGTAAGCTATATAAGATGATGTTGACATAAGTTTCCTCTACATCCATAGTAAATCAATTGATTGAAAATTACATTAATTGTATAATTTTAGATGAATTGATTGAAGCGGATTAAAAAATAAGTAAGCACTTAATGAAAATTAAAAGGAGAATGATCCATGTGAATATTAGAAAGAAACTTACTTCATTTATACTGGTTTTATTAACTAGTATAAGTTTTGGACAAGTAGTAAATGTACAAGCTGCAACTACTGATTCAACTGTAGTATCTAGCAATACTGTTAGCAAGATATCAGATGAAATTCCTAATCCAGGTATACCTGAAAATAAGCCAAGTGAATTAAATGTTATTTATAAATATAGTACCCAAGATATTGTAAATAGTAATGATGGAAAAGTTAACATAACATCAACTATTGGGTGGAAAAAAGAGAATGGATACTGGTATTACTATAAATCAGATAATACAAGAGCAACTGGGTGGATAAAACCAGATAACAAGTGGTATTATTTAAAATACGATGGAAGAATGTTAACTGGCTGGTTTAATGTGAATGGAATATGGTATTATTTGGATCAATCAGGCAGTATGGTTACTGGTTGGAGTAAATTAAATAATGTTTGGTATTTCTTAAACGGTTCAGGGGCTATGGTAACAGGACTAAATAAAATTGATAATAAAATTTATATGTTTTATAGTAGTGGTGAAATGGCTACAGGATGGTATAAATCAGGTGATAATTGGTATTACTCTAGCAGTAGTGGAAGCATGGCAACTGGATGGATTAAAGATAATGGAACTTGGTATTATTTATATGATACTGGTGCAATGGCTAAAGGATGGGTTAATATTGATGAAAAGTGGTATTATTTAAAATCTAGTGGAGCAATGTCAACAGGATGGATAAATTCTGGAAGTGATACTTATTATTTAGATAAATCATCTGGAGCTTTAGTTACAAATTCTACAATAGATGGCTATAAAATCGGTTCTGATGGCAAGAAGATAGGGCCAGGAAATCCAGTCAATAATAATTCTGATACTTTATTAAAAGGTATAGATATTAGTCACTACAATGGGGACATAGATTTTAAAAGAGTCAAAACTTCAGGGATCCAATGTGTATACATAAAAGCTACAGAAGGGACAACCTATGTGGATAATTATTTAGGAATTAGTTATAGTGGTGCTCAAAATGCTGGATTAAATACAGGTTTTTATCATTTTTTAGTTGGGACAAGCTCTCCTGAAACACAAGCACGTAATTTTTACAATAACATAAAGGATAAGCAGAATGACCTAAAACCTGCTTTGGATATAGAACAAGATGGATTTGATGTCATGGGTTATGCATTAAGGTTCATAGATGAATTCAAAAAATTAAGTAATATGGACATTTGTATATATACATATTCAGATTTTATAAAAAATAATTTAGATAGTAGATTATCTAAATATACATTATGGGAAGCAAATTATTATAAGAGTCCATTTAACTTACCAGCTAATAGTGTATGGAATTCTAGAGCAGGACATCAATATACAGATAAAGGTGTTATCGATGGAATCTATGGAGATGTAGACTTAGATGAATTTACACAAGATATTCTTAGCAATTAAATGTTTCACCCAAAAAGCAAGCAAAGCAGCTTAAAAGAAAAGCTATCCTTAAAGGATGGCTTTTTTTTATATGCCTCAAAACGAAAAAATTCTTTATTATAATCAATTAATATTATTGCAATAGAATTTTTTTACTAATTAAGAAAGGAATTTACTGAAAGTTTTCACATAATATTGTAACTTTTTTGTAACGCTTTTAGTTTAAAAATCTTTTATACTTTAGGTAAGATATAGAAAACGCTAAAGTATATATTGAGAAAATAATTCTTCATAATAATTCTAAAAATATTACAAGAATTTTAGCCGTAATTGTGAAATGAGCAGTGTGCATTGAAACACATATATTTTTTGAATTTTCAAGTAGATTAATTATATACAAAAAAATAATAAAAATTAGTTAGGAGAATAATTATGATAAATAAAATTCAAAAGAGATTTAAATTATTGTTTTTAGCAGCTATAATATGCGCTATCACTATAAGTTCTGCAAGTATAGTGGGGTGTAGTCCTAAAAAGTCATCTGAAATAGATGCTCAAAATAAAGAAGTGTCAGTTGAGAAAGTTTCAGAAAATAGCAATCAAGCAGAAGGTGAAAAAATATCAGAAGAAGTAGTCAGCATTGAAAAATCTGCTAATAATGAGGATAATAAAGAAATAGTAGCTTCACAAGTAAAAAAGAAAAATGATTCAGTAAAAATAATTGAAGATAGCAAGTCTATGGATGCCTCAAAGTCGGATAATGGAAAGAATAATTTTACAGAATATATGAATCTATTAGGTTTTAGTAAAGATGAACTTATAAGTACATTAAATGAAAAGCCAAATTCTATAGGAGAAGGTGGAGTGGAATTTAAAAAAGCTGGTATTAGAGTTTGGTTTGATCAGAAAAATAATGATAAGGTAGAGCAAATCTTTATTATGAGAAATGATTTGAATTTAAATGGTGTAAAGATTGGTGATAAGATAAGTAGATTTAAAGAAGTTTTTGGAAACCCAGTTAGTGATAAAAGTGGAGATGCACATTTTAAGTATAAAAATATATTTTTGTCTGTAAATTATGATGCAAACACAGGACAAACCTATGCAATATATATTTTAAAGAATGATTTTTAGTAAATTAAAAACTACTTTCTTATTTTAAAATTATAGGATGATAGCTAAAAGCTAAGCATTGAAGCACAGGCATTTAGTGAAAATATAATAAAAACGTATAGTTAACATAAGAGCTAAAAATTATGGATATGAAGTAATTATATATTATGGATAAGGTAATACTAAATAATAACAGAATGAAAAATGGGGTGTATATGTTATGAGAAAATATGCAAGAGTTATAATACTGATTATTTCTTTAGGCAGTATTATAACAGGCTGTGGGAATGTTGTAAACACAACTAGCTTAATTCAGGCCCCTATGCTCGAAAATGTAGAAGAAAATAAAATTAATAAAGAGCTAAAAGAAATTTTAACGCCTGGCAGTGAATTCTTAGTACCTAAGAATTCACAAGAAAAACAAAGTATTTTTATAGATGATGTTGATAAAGACGGTAAAAATGAAGCATTTGTATTATATAGGGATATGAAAGAAAATAGACAAGTTCATCTATTAATGCTTAAAGAAGAAAATGAAAAATGGAATAAAGTACTTGATGTAGCCACTAATTTTAATATTCTTGATTATTTTACTCTTAAAGATCTTGATGGGGATGGGAAAAAAGAAGTGATTTTAGGTACTTCAGTATCAGATTCTGAACTAAGTAAACAGTTATTTATATATGAATTGAATGGAAAAGAATTAGTTAATAAAGTTAATCGTACTTACGAATTGATAGATATATCAGATTGCAATGAAGATAAGAAACCTGATGTTATAATAATTGATGGAGAAATAGGCAAATCAAAAACAGCAGAAATGTTTAATTATGAAAATAATCAATTAAAATCTCACACGTTTGTGGGTCTAAATCCTGAGGGTGTAATTGAAAATGTCGTTAGTGGAAAATTAGCAGATGGAAATAATGCGTTATTCATTGATAGTGCATTAGGGGCCCATTCAATGTTAACTGAAATTGTTACTTGCGATAAGGGAAGATTTATTAAAATTGGAGATGAAAATGATGGTATTTTATTTAAGGCTTACCCATTATATAGTAGAGATATCAACAATGACGGTATTATAGATGTTGGAGGAATGTATATTCCTAAAGGTTTTGAAGATGCAGCGATGGCAGAAATCCCTTTTATTTATACTTACTCTGATTATAAAGAAGATGGAACACATGAAATTGTAGAAGAAAGATATACAGATAGTGTGCAGCATTTCTACATTACAATTCCTTCCAAATGGCATGGTAAAGTTACAATTCAGAAGCTTGATCAAGGTGTTAGACTTATAGATAATGAAAGTCAGGATAATTTATTTGAAGTAAAATGGATAAGCAAAGGTTCATATGGTGAGAACAAAACCAAGCTTGGAGAAACGAAGGATATTATATTTTATGATGATATTAAAGAAGAACAACCTATTTCAAAGGAAAATTTTCATTTACTTAAAGATGAATTTTAATGGAGGAAAATATGGAAACAATTCTTGTTGTTGAGGATGAACTGTCAATTAGAAGTTTTATCTGCCTAAATTTAAGAAAGAAAAAGTACGAAGTTCTAGAAGCTGAGAATGGAGAAGAGGCCTTATCTATTTTTAATAATAGAAAGATTGATATTGTCTTATTAGATTTAATGCTCCCAGGAATTGATGGATTTGAGGTGTGTCAGAAAATTAGAGATATAAGTCAATCTGTTGGGATTATCATGTTAACGGCACGATCTCAGGAAGAAGATAGAGTAAAAGGTCTTGTAGAAGGAGCTGACGATTATTTACTAAAGCCATTTAGCATGGTTGAGCTAGAGGCAAGAATTATTTCTTTAGCGCGAAGATTGAATCATATATATTCAAAGAAAGAAAGCTCAGTTATTAAATCGGGGCCATTTGAGCTTGATGTAATAAATAAAAAAGTATCTCACCTTGGAAAGGATATTAAAGTAACTCCAACAGAATATTGCTTACTTCAATTTTTAATAAATAATAAGAATAAGGTATTTACACGAAATGATATTTTGGATGAAGTTTGGGGAATAAATTATATTGGTGATGAAAAAGTTGTCGATGTAAATATAAGACGTATACGAAGGAAAATAGAGAATGATCCATCAGCTCCAGAGTATTTACGCACGGATTGGGGATATGGGTATTTATGGAAGGAATAAAACTATGAAGCGAAGGATCATTGTTTACTTTATGATAATTAGTTTACTTACATTAAGTCTTGTTATGATAGGGTTTGGAATTGGAATAAGGCAATATTATTATCAGGGAATTGCTAATACATTTCAAAGTCAAGCAGAGGCGATTCCTTCTGTATTGTCAAGAGAAACTGATTTTACTAATAAAAGTTTGGCGGAATTCAGTAGTGAAATTATTAAAAATTATAAGATTAATGGCTCCGAACTACAACTATTAAAAAGAAATGGGAAATTAATTCAATCATCTACAGGTTTTTATGAAGATAAAACTTATTTGATAGATTCTGATGTATTGGATTTGAAAACCACATATAAAATTGAGAAAAATTCATATTCAGGTCAAAAGATTATAGCAGTATATACACCTCTTGTTTTTGACGGGCAAGTATTAGGAATTTTGCGGTATACAACATCCTTAACACAAGTAAATGCTTTAATTATTAATCTGTTGATTTATGGGATTATCATCTGCATTTTTATTGCTGTTATCGTGTTTTTTGTAAGTTTGCGTTTAGGGAATATAATTGTAGAACCATTAAACGATATTATCAATTTTACAAAGAAAATAGCAGAGGGAAAATACAAGGAAAAAATTAAGGATGCTTATCCAAATGAACTTGGAGAAATAGCAAAAACGCTTAACTATATGGGCGATGAAATATTAAAAACCGATCGTTTAAAGAATGATTTTATATCATCAATTTCTCATGAGCTTAGGACACCTTTGACAGGAATTAAGGGATGGATTGAAACTATGCGGAATCCAGACGAATTATCAGATGAGGAATTTAAATTTGGTTTAGGAATTATTAATGATGAATCAGATCGACTTATTAATTTAGTAGAGAATCTATTAGATTTTTCAAGATATCAGTCAGATAGAATTAAACTAATCTTATCTGATGTCAAAATAGACAAAATTATTCGTGAAGTAACCTTCCAGCTTCAAAAGAAAGCAGAAAAAAAGGAAATTAAATTAGTGGTTGAAACGCACCCAGCAATTATTACAGCAGATGGTGATAGATTGAGGCAAGTTATACTAAATGTATTAGATAACGCAATTAAGTTCTCATATAAAAATCGTAAAATCTATGTTATTCAATCAGTTAGCGAAGAGTACATTTTAATTAAAATTAGCGATATAGGTATTGGAATTAAAAAAGAGGATATAAATCATGTTATGGAGTCATTCTATAAAATTGATCCTAAATCTATTGGCGCAGGACTTGGATTGGTCATTTCTAATAATATTATAGATATGCACAATGGGATTCTTAAAATTGATAGTGAATATGGGAAGGGAACAACAGTGACAATTTCACTTCCGTTAGAAAACTTTAAATCCTACGTAAATGCTTAGATTAAATTAATAATTATTAGCTGAAATTTTTAGACAATATAGAAAATTTCAGCTTTAATTTTGTTATAATGATGTATACAGTAGTAAGTTTTATGATATAAAAGAAAAATATAAAGTAGTTATTAAAATAACTACTAAATTTGAATTTGTTGTACTTATGATAAAATATATGTTTCAACAATAAATCTATATTTAAAGCTTTAGTAAGTCAGACACTCAATTAAGGATAGATGTAGAAACTTAATTGTGACATAAATATATTTATAATGAGATATTTGTTTTAAGGAGTAATTTTTATGAAAATGATGCTTTTTACACTAGAAATAGTAGGTGAAGAAAATAATAACTATAAAATTAAAGTCAGTAACGGTACTGAGAACTCCTTAGTAGAATTTAATCCTTTAAAAAAAGAATTACATTTTGTAGATAATAACAACCTAAGTGATTTCTTTAAAGGACAGGAATACCAATTTAGAAAAATGCTACATAATAAGCGGCCAGATACATATTATGTAGGGTTTAATGTAAAAGTAGTCATAAGAGAAGATAAAGATGTAGCTGCTTTTAATGATAGGAGTAAAATCTTAGTTTTAGATAAACGAAATAGTAATTATGATAGTTATGCAATAGAGGAAAGTAAGGCTGAAGAGAGAATCTATAAAATCTACACAGATGCCAGTTATTTAGAGAAGAAAAATCATGGTGGATTTGCTTTTATAATAGAAGATTTGAAAGGAAATTATAATTTATATACAGAAAAAGTGAAAGACATAGGAAGCAGCCAAGCTGAACTTGAAGCAGCAATGAAAGCACTTGAATTATTAAAAGATGTTGAAAAAATAAGAATAATAACTGATAGCCAGTATGTCAGAAAAGGACTCACAGAATGGTTACCTATATGGAAATTGAATGACTTTAAAACTATTAATGGAGAACCAGCTAAGAATATAGAAAAGTGGCTTGATTTTGATAAAGCTTGTAATGGAAAATATATTGAATTTCAGTGGGTAAAAGCACATTCTAACCATTTTGAGAATTCTCTCTGCGACATGTATGCCAAAGATATAGCTAATAAAAATTCAACCAGCTACTAATAGTTGCAAGAAGTTAATACGTTATAAATATTAAAGCTTAGTAATATTATAAGCTCTACTTATCTAATACCCTTAATGGAATTGTAAACATAGAAATTTTATAAAAAATTTGCAGACAAACATAATGTTAGTATATAATTGTGCATGTTGGAATTTTATATAGTAATTATATTATTTAAGAGGAGATTTAGTCGTGCAAGGTAGATGTTATTATTGTAATAAAGAATTAACTGAAAGAACAATTAAAAGACATGCAAAGAGTTGTTCAGTAATGAAAAAATCAATTGAAGAAAAGATGAATTATACTAAAGGGGTAAGAGAGCAATTCATAATATCCATGAAAGATAAGTATAATCCTAGTTTATACTGTATTTATGTTTCGATAGATGCAAAGTTGCAACTTCAGCATTTGGACAAATTTATAAGAGATATATGGGTAGAATGTTGTGGGCATTTAAGTGCTTTTTATATTGATGAAGAAATATATCATGACAATAGTGATGAACAATATGAGATGAATTTTTATTTAAAGGATTTATTAAATATTAATAAAAAGTTCGAATATGAATATGATTTTGGTTCAACTACTTATTTGACTTTAGAAGTTGTAGATATAATACAAGTCCCAAATGAATTTAGCCAAATGGAAGTTATTGCTAGAAATAATCCAGAAGAAGGTAAACTTAATAATTCTCCAAGAGATGGGGGTTGCGGGTATATAGGAAATAAAGATTCGGAAAAAGAATACTTGCCTGGAAATAACAATAAATACAAAGTTAGTAATAAAAAGCCGATACATAACAATGATGCTTTTTCAGATTTTGACGATTCTGAACAAATGATAGAGAATGATTTTTTAAAACATTATAATAAATTTACAAATAGTTTTATACATACGTTTTTCAAGGATACATATTCTTTTGACCTAGAAGAATTGATCAAGCCATATCCTAAAAAAGAAATTTGTAGCCTAGCAGAGAACATTGGTCTTAAATTATCATATAATTTGAATAAAAATCAGGTAATTGAAAAATATATTGATGAATATGAAAAAAATATCAGAAATAAAATGAATGTGATTAATGATGATATGTATAAAATATTATTAAAATACATTAAGAATAATGGAATAATTTCAGTTTCTGATAATGAAGCAGAAAATTATGCGGATAAACATGCTTTTTTTATGAATCAAGGGATGGTATTTCCGTGCTTAAAAGATAGAAAACCAATCTTATTAATGCCTGAACTAATGCAGGCCGTTGTTAAGCAATGTGATACCCTAGAGTTTAGAAAGTTAATGAAGAAAAATAGTGAAATCATGAATATCTTTAGAGGTATGATTAAGTTATATGGTGTTCTTTGTTTTGAAGATGTTAAAGGATTAATGAAAAGATATGACAATGTAGAAGAGCAAATATTGTTATCTATATTAGAAGAAGGATCTTTTTATTATAATAATGAATATTATGGTACAATTGACGATGACGGAAAAATTATATTTGTTAATGTGGAAATAGAGGATTATGAAGAAATATTAAATGATATAGACAATAATTTGGATTATTCTATGATTAGTAAAGATGATCTAATTTCCATGTCTAACGAAGATTATTTGGAAAGAAGTAGTATTGGAAGGAAGTTTTCAAAAGAATTTTCATCGATGTTTTTAGTTGATAAAAAGGATGCTGCTGGAACTATGAACATGTTGGCTTTGGATATACAATATAGAAATTCTGAAGAAATACTTGAAGATATAATAAATGGAATAGATGCAAAACTTGACAAGGAAGATGAAATTAGGGTATTTAATATTGTTAATAAATTTATTAAGAATATACCATTATGGAAATATAAAGGTGCAAATATAAATGAAAAAGAAGGAAATAACACAACAATTGAAAGCAAAAAAGAGATTGGAAGAAATGATCCATGCCCATGTCAAAGTGGAAAGAAATACAAGAAGTGTTGCGGAAAGAATGGAAATGTAATTCAACTATTTTAACGAAATTTAGTTATAAAAATACATGATATATTCAATTTTGTATACTTTGCTTTTAGATAAATATATTGGCATTATTTATAAATAGAATATTAGGAATGAGGGTTTATCAAAGATAGACCCTTATTTTTTTCTTTTGAGAAGTAAAATGTGAATTAAATTAAAAAAAGTCTAAAAATTCGACAATAAAATGTTATTTGACTATGATATAATAATGTTGTGGATATATAAGGTATTACTAAAGGGTTTTTGTAAAATGAATAAAATTATGGAAAGGGTGGTGTTGCGTATTATGATTGATATTAAAAAGGGATTAAACAAATTCTATATTGGAGAAACGGAAGAAAATACTTTAGCAGAAGTAATATTAAGTGATACTAGTAAGGATGTAATAAAAATTGATCATACTTTTGTGGGTGAAAAGTTGAAGGGCAAAGGAGCAGGCAAACTTTTAATAAGGAAAGTTGTAGATTTTGCGATAGAAGAAAATAAGAAGATAATACCAGTATGTGTTTTTGCAAAAAAGGAATTTGATAAAAATAAAGAGTATGAGAGTGTTTTGTATAAAAACGATTAATGGGTTTAAAGAGGTGTTATATGGAGAAAGTACTGAAGAAAAAATTAAAAGTAGGTATAAGTGAATGTTGTTTTGGCGCAAAAGTAAGATACAATGGTAAAGGATTCGATTATGTCAAAAATTTCGGTAGAGAAAATGAGCAATTTGTATTTTATCCTATGTGTCCTGAATGTCTTGCTGGGTTAGGGGTGCCTAGAATACCTATAAGCATAAAAGGTGGTAGTGGACAAGATGTTTTAGAAGGAAAAGCCAAGGTTAAAAATAAAACTGGTGAAGAGCTTACTGAAAAGCTTATAAAAGCATGTAACTTTTGTTTAGAATTATTAAAGAGTGAGGATATATATATCTATATGTACAAAGAGGGAAGTCCAAGTTGCGGAGTATATAGGACTACTCTTAAGGACAAAAGACTTGGAAACCCACCTGGAGTATTAGGAGCGATGTTACTTAAAGAAGGATTCTTTTTAGTATGTGCAGATGATTTAGAAAGCCCAATAAAAAGGTGGGATATAAGAAGAAGATTAAACGCTTTTGTTTGGGCAAGAGAAGTAGAAATAGAGAATAAAAATCAACTCTATAATGTATGGCATACTATCAAATTTTTATGTCAAGAGCTAGATGAGAAGGCGGCCAGAAGTTTAGGAAACAAGTTATCAAATTTAAACGATACTCAAAAGGAAGATATTGAAGAATGCAGAAAAATAATGCTTAATATTATCAGAAGGCCATCAAATTTAAGTAGAATAAAAGCATGGTTATGGAAAAATTATAGTTACTACAGAAAATATAAAGGTATAGAACTTGATATAGTTAAGGAGCCAACAGATCTAAGATCAAATACAATTTTGGCTGAAGAACTAATTAAGTTAGAAAACAAACTATATAATGAAGGATATTCTTTGGGATCGAGTCCAATTCTTTATAGAGGAAAAAGATAGAAATATGCATATTGTGTATAAAAATGTAGAAATAAAGGTTATGAAAGTGCGAAAGAATAGAAGGAAAAAAGGATATAGATGTTGAAATATATATAATAAGGTAATTAGCCTAATAAATATTTATTGAAATGATAGCGAGGAGAGAGAATTTATGAAAAAATTTGTTTGTACAGTGTGTGGTTATATTCATGAAGGAGAAGCAGCACCAGAAAAATGTCCAGTATGTGGTGTAGGATCAGAAAAGTTCATAGAACAAAGTGGTGACTTAGCTTTTGCTGATGAACATGTAATTGGAGTTGCTAAAGGCGTTGAGAAAGAAGTGATCGATGGATTACAGGCGAACTTTATTGGAGAATGCACAGAAGTTGGAATGTACTTAGCTATGTCAAGACAAGCTGATAGAGAAGGGTATCCAGAAGTTGCAGAAGCATATAAGAGAATCGCATTTGAAGAAGCAGAACATGCTGCTAAATTTGCTGAATTACTTGGAGAAGTAGTAGTGGCAGATACAAAAGCTAATTTACAAGCTAGAGTCGATGCAGAACATGGTGCATGTCAAGGTAAGAAGGATTTAGCAACACTTGCTAAGAAATTAAACTTAGATGCAATACATGATACAGTTCATGAAATGTGTAAGGATGAAGCTAGACATGGAAAAGCTTTCAAAGGACTTTTAGATAGATATTTTGCATAAAGAAAATATCCAAAGTTGTTAACAAAAAATATTCATAAAGGTGGATTAGGTAGAAATACTTAATCCGCCTTTATTTATTCTTTCGTCAAAATCGTGTATGTACAGAAACAATACATTAATATATGTTAAACTAATTTTAAGCTCAGAATAGTATAAAATGTAGTTCATATTATTAAAAAAACTGTAGATTATTAAGTTGTCTAAATTATTTAAAATTAATCAATCAAAAGCTTATATTAAAAAAATATGATATAATTATTTTATATCTTTAGTTGTTATTATTTTACAGTTAAATATAGTATATATCACGATAAAACATGCCTAAAGATATATAGTATGAAGTCATTAAGGTAAAAATAAATGTTTTAAAGAGTTAAAATCTAGTATAGATTATTAGTTATGTAAATCGGAGCTTTTTTGTGTCTCATACTGGAGGTGATATTATTAAGACTGCGTTATTTATATTATTATTTTCATGTTGTATTTTTTATTTATTTTTAGGAATATACGGTTATAGAATGGATAAAAAATCAAAAACAAATCAGATATTTATATATATATGTATTTGCTTTGGACTTTGGTCAGGCGGATATGCAATGATGTTAACATCTGATAATATCAATACAGCATTTTTTTGGAGAAATTCTTCGGTTCTAGGGTATTGCTTTTTTAATGGACTTTGGCTATACTTTGCATATTTACTGAATAATGAGGATGATTTTGAGTATATTTCAATAATAAAATTTTTAGCATATGTTCCAACTACACTATTATTTATTGGAAACATTATAGTAGAACCTTATTCAGCAATGACTAAGGAATATTATGGCTGGATTGATGTGGCTCCAGAGTTGTTTCCACAAATTCTATATATAATATGGGCGATAGTAATAGATTTTGCAGGTGTTATAGTATTGTATTTAAGAGGAAAATATTCTAAGAAGAATAGAGTAAAAAAGCAAAACAAAATTATTTTAATAACTTGTACAGTAAGTATCATTATAGGAATAATTACAGATTTTATTTTGCCTTTACTAGGAGTAACTATTTTTCCATCAGCAGTATTAACGGGAACCATAGCTTTAGGTGGTATTTATTATGCAATAAACAAGCATAGATTGATGTTGACGACTCCAAAGTATATATCAGAATATATTTTTAACACTGTAAATGAGCCGATTTTTATTTTAAATGAGAACTTCATTATTCAAAATTGTAATGATGCATCATTAAGTGTAACTAATTATAAAATTGAAGAAGTAGAAGGAAAAATATTTAGTGAATTACTGGATAATGTTGATTTTGACTTAAGTAGTATAACGAAAAATTCTTGTGCAAAAAATATAGAAGTTAACTTGGAAACGAAATATGGAAATAACATTACATGTGAATTGTCAGGTACAATTATATATGATGAATATAGCGATATATTAGGAATATTAATATTACTACATGATATTTCGGAAAGAAAAAAAATATTAGAAATGGAAAAGAACTGTACTTTAAAATTAGAAGAAGCTAATATGATGCTTAAAAATCAAATTCAAGATAAAATAAGAGCTGAGGAGAAACTTCGTCATTTTGTCTATTATGATCCTCTTACAGAACTTCCTAATAGAAAAATGATGCTAGAAAACCTTAATATGCTTTTAGAAATTAAAAATAATAGTTTCGCAATACTTTTCATAGATTTAGATGGATTTAAAAGTATAAATGATAATTATGGACATCAAGTTGGTGACAAAGTTCTCAAAAATGTTGCGGACACATTAAAAGGTATAATAAGTAATGTTGATATAATAAGCAGAATTGGTGGAGATGAATTTGTAATTATAACAACTGATATAAAATCCACTACTTATGTTAAGGAAATTGCTGAAAGAATTCAAAAAGCATTGAAAATTCCTTTTATTTATAATGAGGAAGATTTATGTGTTGGAGCCAGTATTGGCATAAGTATATTTCCTGAACATGGTAAAGATGCAGATACATTGATTAGAAAAGCAGATGTAGCCATGTATGAAGTTAAGAAAAAAGGTGGGTATGATTATGCCTTGTATTCATCGAAAATAAATGATGAATTTCTTAATAAAATGAATATCAAAGAGAAATTAAATAAAGCCATGGAAAATAATGAATTTATAATTTACTATCAACCAATTATAAGTTTAAGATCAATGAAAGTGCTATATTCAGAAGCTCTAATTAGATGGAAACAAGGTGATAAAATTATTTCTCCTATAGAGTTTATTCCAATTGCAAAAAGTGTGGGTGAAATAATATCAATTGATAATTGGGTATTAGAAAATGCCTGTAAGCAATGTGAAATATGGCATGAGCTCGGAGGAAGTGAATTTAGTATTTCAGTTAATGTTTCTTATTCGCAATTAAAGCAATCTGAGTTCATACCAATGGTTGAAAATATATTAAATCATTATTCGTTTCCGGCAAGATGTTTAAATATGGAGATTACTGAAGATGAGGCTATGGAGGATTCTGGTACAATCATAGGAATACTAGAAAAGTTAAGAAAAATAGGAGTTAGAGTATCTTTAGATGACTTTGGTACAGGCTACTCATCCCTTAGCTATGTCAATAGATTACCTATTGATATGATAAAAATTGACAAGTCACTTGTATGGAACTTGGAAAAGGATTATAAAAGTGTAATGATTGTTAGATCAATAATAACTTTAGGACATAGTCTGAATCTTAAGATTATTGCAGAAGGAATTGAAACTCAAGAACAATTTAGGATTCTAAATGAACTTAACTGTGATTATATTCAAGGTTACTTAATAGGAAAACCAATGGAAGCATTGGAGTTTGAGCATAGATTTATTAAAAAGGAAACTGAAACTATGAAATCATAAAAATTAGAAGTATTTTACTAAAAGATAATATAGATATAAGAGCTATCCGCATGCTAAAAATGGATAGCTTCTTAATTTGTATAAGATGTATATTTGAGTTGTAAAATTCAAGTTGTAGAATATTTATTAAGGAGATTTTAAATGGAGACAACTATTTATTATTTTACTGGTACAGGAAATTCACTGAAGATAGCTAAAGATTTATGTGAAAATATCACCAATTGTCGATTGATACGCATATGCAAACGTAATATGAATATAAATGAAGTGACTTCTGAAAGAATAGGATTTGTTTTTCCTGTTTACTATAGAGGGCTTCCTAAAATGGTTGCAAATTTTATAAAAAACTTAGATGTTAATTTAGGCAAATACTTTTTTGCGGTAGCTAATTTTGGGAGTTATGCTGCATTAACCTTTGAGCAAATTGATATCCTGTTAAGAAATAAAGGAAAATCACTTTCTGCAAATTTTAGTGTTGAGATGCCTGGAAATATGTGGTTTATGTATTATCCTCATCCTAAAGAAGATTTCATTAATCGAATGAATAATCAATCAAGGATAACAATTAATATTGCAAGAATGATTAATAATAATTATGAAAATAATATTCCTGTCATAAAAAACAGATATAAAGAAGAAAAGATGTATGAAGATTTTAACCCAAATAACATTGATGAAAATTTCTGGGTTAGCGAGAAATGTATAGGCTGCGGAATTTGTTCTAATGTATGTCCAGCTGAAAATATAGAAATTATAGAAGCAAAACCTTCATGGGAACACCGATGTGAGCAATGTCTGGCGTGCATCCACTTATGTCCGCAGACAGCAATTGAGTTTAAGAAAGATTCAATAAATAAAGAAAGATATAAAAATATATTTGTTAAAACCAAGGATCTCTTTTAAAATCTAGTTTATGGATATATAAGTATATTTTTCCGGATGGATATGTTCTATCTGTTTCAGAATTGATCTGCTCAATTTCAGATAAACATTTCAATGTAAGTGATGTAGAAAATCTTAGATTGCATTATGAAAAAAACTAGAACATTGGGCAAGTAATTTTGAAAATGCTTTGCCTGAAATAAGAAAGACTAAGGATGAAACATTTATAAGAATGTGGAGATTATATTTAAATGCCTGTGCAGCATCTTTTAATAGTGGAAATGTTCATATACACCAATTTCTATTTGGTAAAGGAGTAAATAATAATTTACATTGGACTAGAGAGTATATGTATAAATAATATTATCTAAAAGTTTTGGCCATATTTTATTAATGAATTCTTTTGTTAGCATCATTCATTATAGGATATGGCTATATATATGTTGAAATTCACAATGCACATTTCACAAGTCACAATTACGGCTAAAATTTTTGCAATATTTTTAGAATCCTTTTATTTCTAAATGATTAATTTTGAATAAATTTTATATTTATAT
This sequence comes from Clostridium sp. YIM B02569, assembly GCF_022320765.1. Taxonomy (NCBI): domain Bacteria; kingdom Bacillati; phylum Bacillota; class Clostridia; order Eubacteriales; family Clostridiaceae; genus Clostridium; species Clostridium sp. YIM B02569. The sequence continues at coordinate 132,538 of NZ_JAKJJX010000014.1, forward strand.
GCAACCTAATCAAGAGTAGATATATAATTTTGAGTATTTATATCTAATGGGAGGCATTATAATGAAAATATTAAATAAAAGAATTGCGATAATATTGCTAACTTTAACTATTTTTTTATTGATATCTATAACTCAAGTTAAAACAATAGCAAGTTTGGATCTTAACACTAGTAGAGTGTCTAATATAGCAGTAATATTTTTCGTAACTGATGATCCATTTACTATGAAAGTTATTGAAAGCTTAAAAAATATAGAAAATGAGAATCAAAATAGAGTGAAATTTACTTTTTTAAATCCGAAGAACAATATAGCAATACAAGATGAAATATTAGATGCTGCTTTACAAACAAAATATGATTTATTTATATTATATTTACCAGACAGAAGAGAAAATGTTGTAGAAGGTGCCATTAACAAGATTAAGCAAAAGAATAAGCCTTTAATACTAATGAATATTATACCTGAAGTAGCATCAAGAGCTTCTAAATTATATGAGAAAGTTGTTTTTGTAACTCCTGATTCGAAAAAAGCTGGCATTGCTCAAGGTAAAATCATTGCTGATTTTTGGAATAAAAATAAAAGCAGTTTAGATGCAAATGGTGATAATATATTACAGTATGTTTTGTTGCAAGGTCCATCTGATGACCCACAGCCCATTGATAGAAGTAAATATGCGATATCAACACTTAATGATTCTGGAATAAAGACACAAGAACTTGCTAGAGTAAATGCTAATTGGTCTAAGGATCTAGCTAAAAGTTCCATTGATAATTTGTTCCTTAAATATAATGGGAGAATTGAAGCAATAATTTCAAACAATGATGCTATGGCAATAGGCGCTATTGAGGCATTGCAAAAATATGGTTATAACAAGGATAATAAGTCAAAAAATATAGCCGTTGTTGGAATTGATGGCTTACAAGAAGCAAAAGATTTAATTGATAAAGGAATCATGACTGGAACTGTTATTCAAGATCCAAGGATTGAAGCTGAAGTTTTATATAAAGTTGGAATGAATTTAATTAAAAATTTAAGCCCAACAGAAAATACAGATTACAAAGTTGTTGAAGGAGAAATCATAATACCATTTCCATATGATACATATATACGTAACATTAGTGAATCATAAGTAGTAAAACTTCTTTTTATGATATTTATATCTGAGATTGTTAGCGAAAATGCTTTGAAGTAATATTTAAAAAGCTGGTACTTTTGTTTAAAAAATACCAGCTTTTTAATATTGTTATAAGCTATTGATTATTATTTGACAACCACACCTACACCATTTGGAATAACTACAACATCAGCATCTTTACCTTTTATGTCATATGCAATGTTTAATGCTTCGTCAAAAGTATAAGCATGTTTCATATGCATGCTCTTAATCATATTCGGATCGCACATATCTGTAACAACGATTACAGTGTAATTACATAGAATTCGTGTTAAAATTTGAATCTCCCATTGATCAGGAATTGTTTCATTTCTAGGAACTTTTAATATTTGTTCAAGAAGTTCTTCAGGAGATTTTGAATTTGCTATAGTTTCATAAAAAGATTGACCACCATGTCCATCGTTACAAGCGGCTATCATAATAATTACTCCGTCTTTCTTGCATGTAGCTTCTGCAGCTGTCATACCCTTTACAGCTTGGTATATATTTTGATCTAGTGGATATCCACCATTGCTTGAAATTGCAATGTCAGCTTGTATACTTTTTACACTGGAAAGCTCCATAACAAATTTGCAACCTTCTTCGTGAGCAAGTTTACTATCACCAGCAAAAGCATTTATAATATTCTTATCTTCATCTATAACTACATTTAGTATAAATGCAAGATTTGCTTTTTCAGCAGCATAGAGCATATCTTTGTGTATAGGATTATCTTTTATAATTCCAGTCCTTGCATGATTGCTGTTAATAAATTCAGAACAGTGATTTGCCATTATGGTTTTTGCTGAAGCTATTCCAGGTAATATGCTTTTTCTTCCACCAGAAAATCCAGCAAAAAAATGTGGTTCTATAAAACCTTCTGCTATTAGGAGCTCGGTTTCCATCGCTAATTTATTTAGGAATAACTCACCACCAGAAGGTAGTGTTCCCACATTTATTAAACTATTTTCATCTGTTGAAATATGGTTTATAATCTCCTCGTTATCAACGATGGTTTGTCCGAATTTATTTATCATTTCTTCTCTAGTTGTTGCTCTGTGAAAGCCTGTGGCTATAAGAATTTTTATGTTTATATTGGGATTAACGTTTCTTATTCTTTGTAATAAAATTGGCATGGTAATTTTACTAGGAACAGGTCGTGTATGATCACTAGTTATAATAACCATATTATTTTTACCAATTACTAATTCCTCTAAAGATTTACTACCTATGCAATTATCAAGAGCTTTATTCACTATATCATTTTGTGAAATATCAGCTTTATAGGTATTTGCCTTGGAAACTAAAATGCCCTTTAGATTTTTATCATCAATGTTTATTTTTAAAGATTTTGTTGAGTATGGAATCTCGATCGAAGCCATAAAATAACCTCCCTAAATAAAAATAATTGTATTTACACTCAAATTATAACATACATTTCTATAATTGGTAAGGCCAATTTAAATGTTTTCATAAGTTAGATAAAAATTCATTATAAATATTTTTTTAGGAATTTATATATGTATTTATTTAAGTGACCGAGAAATGTTAAGATATATACAAGTTCTACGTATAGACTAGTAGAATAAAAAATTAATTTATTAGTTAATTATGGTTATACATAGGGATTAATTTATAAGTTTATAAAAAACTCGAGTAAGAAAATAGGAGGCAAGTTATGAAAATATTTGAAGCATGTGTGGGGAATTATAATGAGGCAATTTTAGCTGCCGAAAGAGGAGCTAATAGACTAGAACTTTGTGATAATTTGATGGAGGGGGGAACAACTCCAAGTTACGGAACAATAAGAAAAATTGTTGAGGATATAGATATACCAGTTATGGTTATTATAAGGCCACGCGGTGGAAATTTCACTTACACAAAAGAAGAACTAGAAATAATGAAATACGATGTGAAGATGTGCAAAGAACTTGGAGTTCACGGGGTGGTAATTGGTTCTGTAAAAGATTCTAAGGTAGATAAAGAAATAATAGAGGAGTTAGTTAATTTGGCAAAGCCTATGACAATAACTTTTCATATGGCATTTGACGAAGTTGAGGATAAAAAGATAGCCGTAGATGAAATAATTAAATTAGGAATAGATAGAATACTTACTAAGGGCGGATGTGAAAATGCTATGGCTGGAAAAGAGTGTTTAAAAGATTTAGTTAAATATGCAGACGGTAGAATTTCAATAATGCCAGGAAAAGGCGTTAATAAGGAAAATAGAGATTTTCTCTTGGAATATACAGGTGCAGTTGAAATACATGGTACTAGAGTAGTTTAGTATTATAAATAACTATACAAAAAGCAGAGCTTTTTTAACAATACTGCATTTAAGTCGGAATATTTTTGTAAATTTAATGTATTATGGCAAAATAAGTAAACCTAAATATATGGAAAAAGTAGTAAAATGATTTATAATATAATTGTTACTAACGATTATTCATAGAGTTTTAAATAATATATATGTTGCAATGCACAATTCACAATTATGGCTAAAATTCTTGAAATATTTTTAGAATTATGATGAAGAATTATTTTTGTAACATATATAATTACACTAATACTGGGGGGAGAATTTTGCTGGAAAATAAAATACTCGATTTAATTGAAAATGAGGATAAAAGAAAGCCATTAACCGACAGTGATATTGCTAAATTAGTAAATACGACTAGAGAATATATAACTCAATTTAGAACAGAAAAAAATATAAATAATTCTCGCCAAAGAAAAGAAGCAATTCTATATAGTGATATAAAAGAAATAATTATTGAAGATAAAGATATTTCAGATAGGCAGTTATGCAAAAGACTATCTATTCTTGGATATGATATTTCTAGATATTCAGTATCGCAGATTAAAAAAAGTATAATTTCAGAAGTTTTTCCGCAGAATGCTGCTGAAAAATCAAATTTAAATAAAGATCAACCGAAAAATTTTATAACAGTTAAATCAGTAGTTGATAAAGATGGGACTGAAATTAATAATAGCTCCAATATAGATAATTCAAATAAGGGCGATAAAAGTAACACTAATTATTTAAGAAATATTATAGGATATCACGGCTCGTTAAAAAATGCAATTAGTCAAGCAGAAGCAGCAGTGTTATATCCACCTCATGGGCTCCATACTCTTTTACTTGGAGCTTCTGGTGTTGGAAAAAGTTTTTTTGCAGAGGCTATGTATAATTTTGCTATTAGTTCTTCGCATTTTGATAAGAATGCACCATTTGTACTTTTTAACTGTGCTGATTATGTAGATAATCCACAATTACTTCTTTCTCAATTGTTTGGTTACAGTAAAGGTGCTTTTACTGGCGCCATCACGGATAAAGTTGGATTAGTGGAGAAAGCAAACAATGGGATACTATTCTTAGATGAAGTCCATAGATTACCAAGCGAAGGTCAGGAAATATTGTTTTATCTGTTGGATAAGGGAAAGTACAGAAGGCTTGGCGAAACTGAAAATAGTAGGACAGCAAATGTAATGATAATTGCAGCAACAACAGAAGATCCAAAATCATCCTTGCTACTAACATTCAGAAGAAGAATTCCAATGATAATTGAACTTCCGTCTATTAACAACAGGCCCGTTAATGAAAAATATGTTTTGATTAAAAGTTTTTTTTCACAAGAATCAGCTAGAGTTGGAAAGGAAATTACCATACGATATGAAGTCATTAGATCGTTACTATTATACAATTGTCCAGGGAACATAGGACAGCTGCGAAGTGATATACAAGTTGCATGTGCAAGAGGTTTTTGTAATTCCTTAAGTAATAATTCAAATGAAGTTGCTATTGATATAAAAGATTTGCCTAAGCATGTTCCTCTAGAAATATTAAGTGTTAAGGATAGAGAACTAGTGTCAGAAGATATTTTTAATGAAGATTTGGTTGTTAATCCTAATGATGTTGTGACACAGAAATCCAAAGATGATAGATATATGTTACCTGATGGAATATATAGTAATATAGAGGAAAAGTATTATAAACTTGAAAAGCAGGGGTTAAGTAAAGATGAAATTAATAAAATATTGTGGAGCAAAGTGGAATTCAATTTAAGTAAGTTTGCAAAAAATATAGAATCAAATATGTTTTTTCCAAAGGAAGAACTAAAAAATATAATAGATGAAAAAATATTAAATGTGGTTGAAAAAGTAACTGATATTGCAAAACAATATATAGAAAATATCCAGGAAAATTTTTATTATTGTGTAGCAATGCATTTGAATTCAACTTATGAACGACTAAAACAGGGAAGAATAGTAAGGAATCCTGAATCAGATTATATAAAGAAGGAATATTACAATGAATACAGAATTGCAAAAATATTAACTAAAGAAATAAATAATAGCTTAGATATTGAACTTCCAGAAGACGAAATAGGCTTTATTGCCATGTACCTAAAAACGTTTTCTGAGGTGGATAAAAATGTAAGTAGAGTGGCTGTTATTGTATTAAGCCATGGACATGTTGCTTGTGGTATGGTCGATGTAGCAAATAAACTATTAGGTACAAATCTTGCAGTTGGAATTGAAATGTCACTAGATGAAAATCCTCAAACTTTACTTGAAAGAGCTATAGAAGTGGTTAAAAGAGTTAATGAAGGTAAAGGATGCTTGATATTGGTTGATATGGGATCACTGGTTACATTTGGGGAAATAATAACAAAAGAAACAGGAATTCCAACTCGAGTTATTGGTAGGGTAGATACTGTAATGGTATTAGAAGCAGTTAGAAGATCATTAATGGAGAATAGTAACTTATACGAAATTTCTAAAGCTCTTGATGGAGACAAGGCTTACGTTGGGAAAGTTAAAGGGGCGAATAAATATACTAAAACTATAATTACAATATGTATAACAGGTGAAGGGACCGCGTTAAAAATAAAAAAGTATCTTGAAGATGTAGTACTAGGAAATACAAATAAGAACTTAAGAATTATATCAGTTGGAATTATAAATAAAGATAATGCTCAAAATGAAATAATTAAAATTAGTAGAGATCATGATATAGCTGCAATAGTCGGAACTATAGATCCTGAATTAGAAAGTATTCCATTTATATCTTTTCAGGATATTTTAAAAGAATCAGGTAAATTAAGATTAAAAGAATTCCTTGGAATAAATAAGAAACAGTTTAATCCTTTAATAAATGTAATTGATGAGGAATTAATAAAAGTTAATAATGATAGCTTTACCAAAAGTGATTTAATAGATGAGATGTGTAGTCTTCTTATATCAAAAGGAAGAGTTAGTGAGAATTTTACAATGAGTGTGTATAAGCGAGAAATGCTTGGAGGAACCTTGTTTGAAGGAACATTTGGAATACCTCATGGCCTATCAGAATTCGTTGAAAAATCATCTATAGCTATTTTTAAACTTAATAATCCTATTTTATGGGATTATAATTGTATGGTAGACGTTGTGATTATGTTGGCACTTAAAGAAAATGATGGAAAAGTGGTTAGACAATTATTTGATACCTTATCAAAGACAGAAGTAGCTAATAAATTAAGAAAATCAAATTCTCCAAAAGAGATTTCAGACATATTATTAAAAATCTAATAACTATTTTAAGTTACAAGGTAAAAAGTAAAAATTTTATCTTGTAACTTTATATTTTTAAATATATATTACCTTTTCAGCATAGTTTTGGCACGGCGATTGCTTTAGAAATATTGTGAAGATGTAATCAAATATAAAAAAGTATAAAGAAACAACATCAAGTGAAGAAGAAGTATGATTACTAGAAATATTAAAGAAATTTTATACAAAAAAGGAGGTAGTTTAATGACTTGAAGCATTTAGAAACTATTGAGAAGAAATTTAGCGTTAAATAACCTTGAAGCTAAATTTAAAGTTGGGTTTAAAAATATATATTATTACCTTTTCAACATAGTTTTGGCATGATAATTGCTTTGTAAATATTATGAAGATGTAATCATGGATGAAAACGTATAAAATACTTACAAAAAAGGAGGAAGTTAAATGACTAGAAGTATTAAAGAATTTTTAAGAAGAGATTTAGTAGTAAATAATCTTGAAGCTAGATCAGCAGAGGATGTATTTAAGAAGATGTCTCCAATATTATTAGAAGCAGGATTTGTAGAAGATTCCTTTTTTAATGGGTTAGTAAATAGAGAAAGTAAATTTCCTACAGGTTTATTACTTGGAAAATACAATGTTGCAATACCCCATACAGATGCCATACATGTTAAGAAACCAGCAATAGCCATTGCAACACTAAAAAATCCAGTGAAATTTAATAGCATGGATGGAAATGGAAGTGTAGATGTTAATATAGTATTTACTATGGCTTTAAATGAACCTCATAGTCAGATAGTAATGTTACAGCAATTAATGTTTTTAATCCAGAATGAAAGCATTCTCGAAAATATGCTTCAAGCAAAAAATAGCGACGAGGTGTATGATATCGTTTCAAGCTTTAATTGTAATTGCGAATAATTAATGAGCAATTATTTAAATTATATGATTTTATTTTAAGGAGGCAAAAAAATGGACAAACAAAAATTAATATTAGTAGCTTGTGGTACAGGAATTGCAACTTCAACAGTTGTATGTAAAAAGGTGGAAGACTTGATTAAAACTAATGGGATTAATGCGAGAATTATACAATGCAAGATTTCAGAGGTGGTAGGTTATGAAGATCAAGCAGATCTTTTAGTAACAACTACAATTTCATCACGAAATTATAAATTCCCTGTAATTAATGCTATGAACTATCTAACTAACATTAATCCAGGAAAAGTTGACCAAGGAATTATAGATGCTTTGAAATAAAAAAAGATAGGCCACTTTAAAGGTGGACCTATATAAAAAATTTAATTGGACTACTAATTATTATAGCACATAAAATTATGTATTTGAAGCTTAGGACAACACATCTTAATTAATAGTATTTTTTGTTCAAAAACTAAATCATATATACAAATTTATGATATGAACACTTAATTGAGAATTTATAAAAGTAAATAAAATTTGATAATATAGGGGGAAAGAAAATGTTATTAAATGTAGTGCAATACATTTTGAACTTAGGACCAACTGTTATGCTGCCATTAACAATTACTATCATTGGTATTATATTTGGACAAGGATTTAAAAAAGCATTTAGATCAGGTATTACAATTGGTATCGGCTTTGTTGGTATAAATTTGGTTGTTGGATTGCTTACAACAAATCTTGGTGGCGCAGCACAACAAATGGTTACTAGATATGGATTACAGCTAAGCATAATAGATGTAGGCTGGCCAGCAGCAGCTGCAATAAGCTGGGCATCTCCTATAGCAGCAATAATGATTCCAATAGCTATGCTAGTAAATTTAGTAATGTTAGCTACAAAGACAACAAATGTAGTTGATATTGATATATGGAATTATTGGCACTTTACTGCAGCTGGTGCAAGTGTATACGTATTAACTAATGGTAACTGGTTACTTGCTATTTTGGCTGGTATTTTATACGAGGTTGCTGTTATTAAAATTGCAGATAAGACAGCTCCAATGGTTCAAGAATTCTTTGGACTTGAGGGAGTATCATTGCCAACCGGTTCAACTGCAGCTTGTGGTCTTATAGGAATTCCTATTGTTAGTGTAGTAAAAAGAATTCCAGGCATAAAAAATTTAAAAGCAGACCCAGAAACTATTCAAAAAAGATTCGGCGTTTTTGGAGAACCTATGATGATGGGACTTATTCTTGGTATTGTACTTGGAATTCTTGCTGGCTATGGTGTAGATAAAATCTTGCAAATAGGTATTTCAATGGCTGGTGTCATGTTCTTAATGCCTAGAATGGTTAGAATACTTATGGAAGGTTTAATTCCTGTTTCAGAATCAGTTAGAGAATTCTTACAAAAGAAAAATTTTGGGAAAGATAGAAATCTTACAATTGGTTTGGATGCAGCAGTAGCTGTTGGACATCCAGCAGTTATTGCAACAGCACTTGTATTAGTTCCTATTACATTATTCTTAGCAGTAATATTACCTGGAAATCAAGTTCTACCTTTTGGAGATTTAGCTACAATATGTTTTTATGTTGCCTTTATAGTTGGTGCAGCAAAAGGTAATATAGTTCACTCAGTTATATCAGGTACAATTGTTATGGCATTAGGATTACTAATGGCAACAAATATTTCGGGATTCCATACTCAAATGGCTCAAATGGCTCAATTTACAATGCCGGCAGGAACATCAACTATTTCAAGTTTAGATATGGGAGGAAATTTCTTAAACTGGATAGTAATTAAGATATTCCAATTATTCACAGGAAGTCTATAAAGTGAAACTTAGCTTCAGAGGGAGTTTTAACCTTCACTGAAGGTTAGTTGAAGTTATCTAGGGTCGTGCCACTGTTATCTCTCACTTTAATAGAAGATGGGAGTGTTACAGTGGCTAGACATCAGATAAGATTAAATAACCTAATTTGTTAAAGAGTGCTTATTAGTACTCTTTAATACCATTGGCTATTTACAAAGAAAGGATGATGGTTATAGTGGAAGTAACAAATTTAAAAGTAGAAGAACTTATTGGAATGGATTTTAAGTGTGAATGTGGAAAAAGGCACAGTGTAGAAATTAATTCTGTAAAAATAGGAAGTAATATAATAGAACGGCTTCCAGAATTCCTAAAAGAGTTTAGGAATAAAAAAATATTAATTATACAGGATGTCCACACATATGATATAGCAGGAAAAAGAGTTGAAGAAACATTAAATAATGATTTTTTATTAAAGAAATATGTGTTTCCACAGGAACACTTATTGCCTGATGTATATGCTCTTGGAAGAGTTTTAATAGAAATAGAAGATGATACAGAACTTATACTTGGTGTAGGCTCAGGCGTTATAAATGACATTTGCAGGTATGTCGCTTACAGAGCACATGTGCATTATGCCATAGTATGTACTGCACCATCTATGGATGGATATGCATCTGTAGTATCGCCTTTAATTACAGATGGATTCAAAGAATCTCATAAAGCAGCCTATGCTTATGGAATATATGCGGATATTGACATTATGAAGAATGCTCCAATGTATTTACTTTGTTCAGGACTTGGGGACGTATTAGGTAAATATACTGCTCTCGCAGACTGGTCAATTACAAACCTCTTAACAGGGGAGTATTATTGTAAGACTATTGCGGATATGGTTCAATCTACAGTAAATAAGTGTGTTGCTGCTGCACCAAGGATTCCAGAAAGGGATGATGAAGTAGTAAAAAATATAACAGATGCGCTAGTATTGTCGGGAATAACTATAGGAATGTCAGGTTCTTCAAGACCTGCATCAGGTTCTGAGCATCATATTGCTCATGGATGGGAAATAATGTTTCATACAAGAAATAGTGAAGAAAAATGGGTACATGGAAATTTTGTTGGAGTAGGTACAGTTGTAATGGCTATGTTATTTGAAGCATTAAAGGATATAGATATAGAAAGTGTTATGGCTAAGAAAAGCTTCAGATACTACGATATGAATAAATGGAGACAAAATATTGAAAGCGTATTTGGTAAAGTGGCAGTTAATGTAATTAACTATAAAAAGGATGCAATTGAATTGGATCCTGATAGGAGACAAGAAAATGCAGAAAAGATAGCAGCAAACTGGAAAGAAATTCTTGATATTGGACATACTCTAGTTCCAAGTTCTGAGAAAGTAAAGAAAATACTACAGGATGGTGGATGTGTATGGCATCCAGAAGAGATTGGAATAGATAAGAATTTATTTATTAAGACTTTTATTGCTGCAAAGGACATAAGAACAAGATATGGCGTTGTGCATTTAATCGATAATCTTGGATTAACAGATGAAATTGCTAATTTAATTGCTGATAAATTGTATAAGGCACAATCAAAAAAATAACAAATTCATCTGCCAAGCCTATTTTCCATCATGCTTCTTCAGCAGATTACCTAATAGACTTGCTATGAGACCAATCAAAAATAGGCTTGGCATTTTGGACTCGTTATTTTCTTTCATGTGCCTAAATCCAACAACATATAAGACAATTATATGTTTTAATGTGGAGGTAAAAATGAATGATTTAAAAGATATTAAATGTTTTCTATTAGATATGGACGGGACTTTCTATCTTGGAAATACAATTATTGATGGAGCTCTAGACTTTCTAGACATTTTAAAAAGTCAACAAAAGAAATTTATATTCTTAACAAATAACTCTTCGAAAAATAAATCAACTTATAAGCAAAAACTTTCAGCATTTGGCTGTTATGTTGATGAAGAACAGATTTACACATCTGGTGAAGCAACCATATGGTATATGAAGAAAAACTGCATAGGTAACAAGATATATCTCATGGGTACAGAACCACTTATGGCAGAATTTGAAAAGGCTGGCTTTATACTAGTTAAGGACAAAAATGACAAACCGGATTATGTAGTTCTTGGGTTTGACACTACACTAACTTATGAAAAAATATGGACAGCTTGTGATTATATAAGAGATGGAGTACCATTTATAGCTACTCATCCAGATTTCAATTGCCCAATTGAAAATAGCAAATATATGCCCGATACTGGCTCTATGATAAGAATGTTTGAATCATCCACAGGTATTTCTCCTGTGGTTATAGGGAAGCCATATGGATATATAGTAGAGGCTATTATTGAAAAGTATGGGCTTAAAAAAGAAGAAGTGGCAATTGTAGGAGATAGACTTTACACTGACATTAAAACTGGAGTGAATGCAGGAATAACTAGCGTTCTTGTATTAAGTGGTGAGACATCAGAAGCTATGTATAGAGAATCTGACATAACTGCAGATTATGTATTTTCATCAATTAAATATATTGGTGAAGAGCTGATGCAGTTTTATGAAAGCTTTATTTAAGACCTTGATGATTAGAAGAATTTTATCTAGTCATTGTATGTTAAAAAAGTATTGAAAATTCATGGAAAGTAATTGTATTCTATGAGTTTTGAAAAATTAAAAAGAAGTTAATATTCAAAATTAGGAGGCAATATTATGAGCATTATAACAATTATTGGAGCAGGTCAAATGGCATCTGCACTAACTTTTCCAGCAACCGAAAATAATAATAAGATAAGACTTGTGGGTACACCATTAGATAGAGAAATCATAAATACAGCAAAGGCTACAGGTTTTCATTCCACATTAAAACGCCAATTACCTGAAACAGGAATTGAATACTATCAAATTGAAGATGTAAATGAAGCAATAGATGGAGCAGAGCTTATTATTTGCGGAGTCAGCAGCTTTGGGGTGGACTGGTTTGCAGACAATATATTACCTATTATACCTGAAGAGATTCCTATTCTTTCAATAACAAAAGGAATGATTACTAGTAATGATGGCAAAATGATAAATTATCCTCACTACTTTTTAAGTAAACTTCCTTCTAATAAAAAACTATCTATTAGCGCTGTTGGCGGACCATGTACTAGTTATGAACTTGCAGATAAAGATAATTCTGAAGTTGTATTTTGTGGGGATGATATAAATTTACTTAGAAAGTTTAAGAGTTTATTTGAAACATCATACTATCATATTAGCTTATCTACAGATATTATAGGTGTTGAATGTGCAGTAGCGCTAAAGAATGCTTATGCTTTAGGTGTATCACTAGCTATTGGATTAGCTATTGGAGCTGATGGCTCTGGAAAAGAGCATTATAATTCTCAGGCTGCACTTTTTGGACAAAGCATAAAGGAAGCTAAACGCCTTTTGAAAATAGTGGGGGGAGGAGAAGAAAACATTATATATTTTGGCGGCGACTTATATGTAACTGTATTTGGTGGACGTACACGTAGAATAGGAACTTTATTAGGACAAGGATTTTCATTTAAGGAAGCTATGGAACAATTAAAAGGAGTTACATTAGAATCAGTAGTTATTGCTACTCGTGCTGCGAAGTATGTGCATTGTTTAGTAGAAAAAGGAGTAGTTAAACTTAGTGATTTTCCAATGATAACTCATATTGATGAGATTATAAATTCAGATGGCAAGGTTAATATTCCATGGAAAGCATTCGAGTCTGAAAAAATATTATAATTTATCATTAACTAGCTGAAAATTTGGAATGTAAAGTTTAATAACTTTAATTAAAATTTTAAAGTTAAATTACCATGATTAGAAAATGAGTATGTAGTAAATATTATTTGATATCATATTTTGAGTACAGTATTAGATTTGAATTTAGTGCTGTACTTTTTATAAGCTTCTTCAACAATATATGATATAATCTTTAAAGGATAAGTTGACCATTTTCCTATTTTTATAAAATTGTTATTCCAGTTAAAGAGAGTTAGTGTTATAATTACATAAGAAAATTGTGTAAAAAAGTGAATTAATATACATGTATGTATATTAATTTCTTTTTGTTTACTATATTTCATAGTAACTCATAAAATTTTATTTCGTTAAAATCAAAATGCCATTTAATTTAAGATAAGTTTCTATGTTAATAACACTAATACATATTTGATATTATTAATACATAAAGTTTTTTTAATTAGTAAAGTAGTTAGGAATCTTATTTTAATGAGTATATATTGAGTTACTGATTTTCTTTTTCAGGGGGTAGCAATATATGTTTCAACGCGAATGCGATCAAGAAGCAAGTTATATTATAGAATCAAAAAAGAAATGTCTTGAGTTAGGGTTGGACTCAAATAATCCTAAAATGCCTAAGAATATTATGTCTGAATTGGAATTAGGACAAAAAAGAGATGCCTATGACGAAATTCTAGAAGTTGTCAAATTTTTTAGTAATAAGATGATAAAATTATTAGAAGGCACGCCTGTATTGATAACAATTACAGATGAAGATGGATATTTGCTAGATGTTCTTGGAGATAAATCTATTAGGGAAACAATGTCTCAATTTGGAGTTAAGCCAGGTATACAATTTCGAGAAGAGGAAATGGGTACAAATGTAGTTAGTTTAACACTTAAGCAAAACCATCCAATACAACTAATAGGAAGCAATCACTATCATAAATGCTTTCAAGACAGTGCATGTTATGGAGTTCCATTTCATTATTCAGATGATGGTAATTTATTAGGAAGTATATGTATTATGACTGCGATTATACTTCATAATCCATTTTTTTTAATGACATTAACTACTGTAGTTGATGCAATAGAGCGTGAACTATTGCTAAGAAAGCAAAATCTAAAGATAACTGAACAAAAAGAATTATTATATGAATCAGAAAAGAGACAAAGAGAGTTTCTTGAAAAAGATTTAGCAATGAAGGATGAATTTATAACTTTAATCACACATGAATTTAAAACGCCAATAAATGTTATTTATTCAGCTATACAATTGATTGAACATGTGTATATTAGTGAAATTCCTGAATCAGTGAATAAACTTATTGGAAGCATAAAACGCAATACATTTAGACAATTGAGACTTGTGAATAATTTGTTAGATATTACAAAATTAAAATCGGATCAGTTTAAATTGAATTTGAAATATTTGGATATTGTGTTTTTAACAAGATTAATTACAGAATCAATAAAAGTTTATGCGGATCAAAAGAGAATTAACCTTTATTTTAAAACTAATATTAATAATAAAAATATTTCAATAGATGATGAAAAATACGAACGTATAATCTTAAATTTATTATCAAACGCTATAAAATTCACACCTGAAGGAGGCTCAATAACTGTTGAGCTTAAAGAAAATAGCAATGATAAAACAGTAGATATATCTGTAACTGACACGGGGGTTGGCATACCAAAAGAGAAACATAAGGTAATATTCCATAGATTTGGACAAGTTGAAAATAATCTTTCGAGGTTAGCAGAAGGTAGTGGTATTGGATTAGCTCTTGTAAAGATGTTAGTAATTATATTAGAAGGAGAAATAGAAGTTGAGAGTGAAGTCGGATGTGGAAGTAAGTTTACTATAACTTTACCTATTAAAGAGGAGATAGTTAATGAAGAAAGTAAAATATCACAAAGATATGATAACAGGTTAATAAATGCCATTAATGTTGAATTTTCTGATATATATTTCTAATAATATTTAGATAGTATTTCATTTTTGATCATGAATATAAAAATTAGAAAAGGTATAAACTAAAAAATGAGGTGAGAAAAAATGACAAACTATAAATTTATTACAAATAATAATGAAAATGATTCGTCAAATACCACAAATACATCTATGCCAGCAAAAAATAGGAAAAGACATAAACCTGTAAGAGGAATTCCTAGAACTGAAATGTAATAAATGGCAACTATAAGTTTGTAGAATGAAAAAAGTGCGGTACTAAAAATATGTTTTGGTACTGCACTTTTTAAGTTTATATAATTATAACCTAATTACTTTAAATTAAGAATATTTTTTATATTAAAACACATGATAAATTTAAATATTATAACTCGGCGAAAAAAATGGAGGATCTATAATGAGCATCTTAAAAAAAATAATAACATTTATAATTTCAGCTTTATTAATAATTACATCATTAGATACTTCAACAAAAAATGTATGTGCTATCCCTAATTTAAGTAGAAATACCCCTATTAAAATAGCAGTATTTTCGGATAACTCTAGCGCTATGTATATTTCTCTTCTTAAAGAAAATTTAGAACGTATTGAAAAAGAAAATGAAGACAAAGTCAAGTTTACGTTTTTTGATGCTAAAGACAATCAGGCTAAACAAAATGAAAGCATAGAGAAAGCTCTTTCGCAAGACTTTGATCTTTTTATTATAAGTATAATCTCTCCCAATTTAAAAGATGTAGAAAGTACTTTGCGCAAAATAATGGAAAAAGATATTCCTATAATTTTGAATCCTGATCCAGTACAAGAAATAATAAACTTTGTTAAACCATATAAACGTTTTGTTGTTGTCGGTGCTGATTTTGAACAATCAGGTACTATGGAAGGGAGTATTCTTGTTAATGAATGGAGATCCAATAAGCAGATAATAGATAAAAATCACGATGATGCATTGCAGTATATTATGCTAAAAGGTAGAATCGGAAGCCCTCTAACATCGTTAAGGACAAAATACTCAATTTTAGCGCTTAATGATGCTGGAATAAAAACAGAGGAACTTGCTTCTCCATCATGTGAATGGATGGAAGATTGTGCCAAAAGTGCTGTGGAGTCATTATTTCTTAAATATGGTGACAAAATTGAAGCAATAGTTTCAAATAATGATGCGATGGCAATAGGAGCGGTTGAAGCTTTGCAGAAATATGGATACAACAAAGGCGGTAAATCTAAAACAATTCCAGTTGTAGGTATTGACGGCATGCCAACTGCTAAAGATTTGATAAAAAAAGGTTTTATGTCGGGAACTGTTGTTGTAGAACCTAGCGATCTTGCTGAAGCTCTTTATTCTATCGGTATGAATTTGGCTTATGGTAAATCACCCCTTGAAAACACTAAATATAAATTTGATGAAACTGGATTTAGAGTTCATTTAAAGTATAATGAATTCATAAAGTAGTTGAAGTAATGAGAGTTTAATTAGCATTAAAATAATTAATAATGCGAAGTGCTTTGTGAAATCTAAACAATTCAAGATTTTTGCATTTTAAATGGAATTAATATTATTTAAATTTAGAATTGGTAAAATATTTTTATAAAAGAATTGCTTATAGAATTAGCTGCCTTGGTATATTGTGATTTAAATTTAGGAAATTAAAATTAAATTTTTATTTTAATAGAAGAATTTAATGAATAATTATCATATTCTAATATATAATAAACAATCTAGATAAGAAAAAGGGGTGCAGCTAAATTGACAAAAATATATGATGTTGTATTAAATGCTCCATTTGGTAGTCAGCAGGGCAGAATTACTTTTGTAATAAATGGTGAATCTTTAACAGGAGCAATTGATGGAATGGGATTTAAAAGCAAATTCAATAACGGAAGAATTCATGGAAACAATTTTGAATTTTCTGGAGAAATAAAAATTCTATTGGCCAAGTTAAAATATTCTGCTAAAGGTATTTTAAATGGTAATCTATTGTCAGCATCTGTTGATACAAAATATGGAACATTCTCTGTAACAGGAAGTCTTATATCTCAATCTTAATGTCAATTTAAACAAGATAAATATAAGAGATAATAAAAATATTTGAAATGCAAAATGATGAAAAATACGTTTAGATAATATAAATCTTTGTTAGACAGTAAATTTATTAAATTAGATTTACTGTCTATATTAATTATTAGGATAATTAGTAGAAGTTGAATTTATATTGAATAAATAGTATTCGGCAATTATTTGAAAAGTGAAAAGTATTATTGCTGTGATTATTTACAAGAGTATAATAATTGGACATAAGCAGATAATAAAAAGGGCTGTAATTATGTAAATATGATAGAAATTAAGAAAAATACTTTTGGTTATATATCGTTTTTAATTATAAAATAAAAGAAATAAAATACAAAAGAAGAAAGGAGAGATATAATGCAAGATATAAAAATAAAATCAGAAACTGGATGGAAATTAGATAATACTTATGCTGATTTGCCAAAAACACTTTTTAGCAAGCAAAATCCAACACCTGTAAAGGCGCCTAAATTAGTTATTCTTAATCAGCCGCTTGCAGAATCATTAGGGCTGAAGGCAGAATTTCTTCACGATAGTGACAATGTAGCAATCTTTGCTGGAAATAAAATAGAAGAAGGCAGTTTACCTATTGCACAAGCTTATGCAGGACATCAATTTGGCTATTTTAATATGTTAGGTGATGGCAGAGCTATATTACTTGGTGAACAAATTACGCCAAGTGGTGAAAAAATTGATATTCAGCTAAAGGGATCAGGCAGAACACCGTACTCTAGAGGTGGTGATGGAAGAGCAGCGCTTGGACCAATGTTGCGTGAATATATTATTAGTGAAGCAATGCAAGGTCTTGGAATTCCAACAACTCGGAGTCTAGCAGTAGTGACAACTGGAGAACCTGTAATTAGAGAAAACGTGCTCTCAGGTGCTATTCTAACTCGGGTAGCTTCAAGCCATATTAGAGTTGCTACCTTTCAGTATGCTGCAAAGTGGGGAACTATAGAGGAGCTCAAAGCTCTAGCTGATTATACTATTAAACGTCATTTTTCTGATATTGATAACTTAGAGAATCCTTATATTTTTTTACTCCAAGAAGTTATTAAACGGCAAGCTTCATTGATATCAAAATGGCAATTAGTCGGTTTTATTCATGGAGTTATGAATACTGACAACATGGCTATTAGTGGAGAGACTATAGATTATGGACCTTGTGCCTTTATGGATACATATGATCTGGAAACAGTATTTAGTTCTATTGATAGAGAAGGAAGATATTCATATGGAAATCAACCACCTATAGCTGAATGGAATTTAGCTAGATTTGCTGAAACTTTGTTGCCATTACTTCATAACAATCATGAAAAATCAGTAGAAATTGCACAAAATGAACTTTCAAAGTTTGCGGATTTATATCACGATAATTGGCTTAGAGGAATGATATCAAAACTCGGAATATTCAATAAAGAATCACAAGATGAAGCTCTTATTGAAAATTTGCTAAGTATTATGTATAAATATAAGGCAGATTATACTAATACATTTAGTGCTTTAACTTTAGATAAGTATTCTGATATGGAGTTATTTAAGTCTAAAGAATTTGATAAATGGCATGAATTATGGAATGCAAGATTAAATAGACAGAAGGAATCTAAAGAGTCTTCAAATATGTTGATGAAAAATTCAAATCCTTATGTGATACCACGTAATTATAGAGTTGAGGAAGCATTGGCGGCTGCTGAAGAAGGCGATTATACTGTTATGAATAAACTATTACATGTTTTATCTAATCCTTATGCATATTCAGATAATCAATCTGAATATGAAAAATTGCCTCAAAAATCTTGCGGCTCGTATCGAACTTATTGTGGAACTTAATTTTAAATAATAATATTAATAAATTTTTAATAAAATAAAAAATACCTAAAAAAGGGCGAGACATAATATAGCCCTTTTTTCATTTTGTGAAATATACATAAATCATTGGGCTTATGTATTTAAGATAATAAAAATATTAGAATTATTATGTAAAACTAAAACTAATTTTAATAAAAAATCATATAAAAAATTTAAAAAGTAATAAAAAAGACATAAAATTTATACGTTTACACTTAACAACTAATGAAATTTATGGTATAATAAAAAACGTATTCTGGAAATTGAAAAGGAGAGATTTGATGTCAAAAAGTTATCAATGGATAAAAGTTGCAAAAAAATCAATCGTTTTTTCTGTAGCTTTGAGTATTTATTTAGGTATTGGAACTGCTTTTTCAGCTAATTTAGCTAAAGCAGCTACGACACAAAATAAAGATATAATCTGCTCAACAACAGCGTACACAGCGGAGTCAGGAAGTGTGACAGCAAGCGGAAAAATAGCAAAGAGAAATGCAAGTGGGATAAGTACAGTAGCGGTGGATCCAAGCGTAATTCCTTTTGGAACATATTTATATATAGAAGGTTATGGATATGCAATAGCTGCAGATAGTGGAAGTGCTATAAAAGGCAATTCTATTGATGTTTATTTTGATAGCGATAGTGAATGTGATAATTGGGGTAGGAAAACTGTTAAGGTTACGGTATTTGGAAAATCCGACAATTAAAGAGAAATGAAAATGTTTAACTAATCTAAATAAGTGTTAAAATAATTGATAATCGCAATTCTAATAATTAAATCCAAGAAGTAACTAATTCAGATTGAGTTAGACAAGCTTGTTTAGAGATCAGTAATACTTAAATTTATAAAGAGAATATTCAATTATTATAATATCTAAAAGGAAGTGTTTCTAAATATAGGGACACTTTTTTTATTGTCTAGGAAAGTATAGAATTTTTTGATTTTGAGAGCCAGTGATACCAATGGTTATAAGGATATTGACCTGTAAAAAATGGTATAAAGAAAGAGCGTGGCGCAGCCACTTTTGTTCTTTGAAAAGAGGAAAATTAATATAGTACTATTGATAAAATATCAATAATATCTTAATTATTTTGAAGATATATCAATAAAATGTTCTTTATAAAGATAAAAAATAAAAATAATGCACTTTATATTAACTAATTAATAATATAAAGTAATAAGATTGACAAACTAGTAAATAGTTGTTAGTATAAAAGTATTCCTACAAGAATTGTATGAATTAAAAAAAGAATTAAAAGGTGATAATTAAATGAATATTGACTGGAATTTCGTAGTGACCAATTTGCCTTTGTATGAGAAAGCTGCATGGCTCACATTAAAGTTAGCTATTGTAGGAATACTTTTATCATTGGTAATAGGATTACTATGCGGAATAATATTATACTTTAAAGTAAGAGTTTTGGATAAAATCGTACAAGCTTATATTGAGCTTTCGAGAAATACTCCACTACTTGTACAGATATTTTTTCTGTATTTTGGTTTGCCTAAATTAGGATTTAAAATGGGCGAAGCTACTTGTGCTATAATTGGTTTAGCATTTCTTGGTGGTAGCTATATGGCTGAAGCTTTTAGAAGCGGAGTTGAAGCTGTAAGTAAAACACAAATTGAATCTGGCATAAGTATTGGTCTTTCAAATGGTCAACTTATTAGATATGTCATAATTCCACAAGCTTTTTCAGTAAGTATGCCTTCAATAAGTGCAAATTGCATATTTTTATTGAAAGAAACTTCTGTGCTTGGAGCTATATCAATAATGGATCTCACAAATTTAACAAAAGATTTAATAGGAATGTACTATAGAACTTTTGAATCATTATCATTGCTAGTTTTGATTTATCTTATCATGATTCTACCTTTATCATTTCTAATGTCTTGGATAGAAAGGAAGGTTCGATATGCAGAATTCGGCAATTAGTGTTATTTTTCAAGAAAACAATATTAAGCGTTTATTTGAAGGTCTGTTTGTAACAGCAGAAATTGCTTTTATATCTATTATTATAGGATCTATACTAGGAATACTTATAGGTCTGAGTAGGACTACAAAATCGAAGGCGATACTTTTTATTAACAGAGTTTACCTAGAAGCTTTTAGAATAATACCAACGTTGGTTTGGTTATTTGTATTCTACTTTGGAGTTACTACAGCATTAAATATAAACCTTAGTGGAGAAGTTGTTTCTGTTATTGTATTCAGTCTTTGGGGCGCAGCAGAAATGGGAGATATAGTAAGAGGATCTCTTCAATCATTACCAAAACATCAGATTGAATCTGGGAAGGCTTTAGGTTTAAATTATTATCAAATATATAGATATGTACTTATGCCTCAAGCTATAAGAAGAATGATACCTGGAACCATCAATTTAGCGACAAGAATGATTAAAACTACTTCGCTTGTAGTTTTAATAGGTGTTATAGATGTAGTTAAGATGGGTCAGCAGATTATTGAAAGTTCAAGATTTCAATTTCCTACTGCTTCTTTCTGGATTTATGGTTTTATATTCTTCTTGTACTTTATAATATGTTATCCACTATCAAAAATATCGAAAAGACTAGAATCAAAGTGGAATAATTAGGAGGAACATACATGGATAAGAATAATAATCCTGTCTTGCTTGAAATACAGGATGTTCACAAAAAATACGATGAAAAAGAAATATTAAAAGGTATTGACTTAAGTCTTCATAAAGGAGAAGTATTAGTTATTTTAGGACCTTCAGGCTGCGGAAAAAGTACTTTTTTGAGATGTCTCAATGGACTAGAAAAAATTCAAGGTGGAGATATTAAATTTAAGGAACAAAGTTTTACAGATAAAAATGCCGATTGGCAAAAGATTCACGAGAAAATAGGAATGGTTTTTCAAAACTATGAATTATTTCCTCATATGACAGTTATTGAAAACATACTTTTAGGTCCTTTAAAGGTTCAGAAAAGAGAGAAATCTGAGGCACTTGCTCAAGCAGAACAACTTTTAAATAAGGTTGGATTACTTGACAGGAAAGATTCATATCCACGTCAACTTTCAGGGGGCCAAAAGCAAAGAATAGCTATAGTTAGGGCATTATGTATGAATCCAGAAATAATACTTTTTGATGAAGTAACAGCATCTCTTGACCCAGAAATGGTAAGGGAAGTACTAGATGTTATATTAGGATTAGCTAAGCAAGGCATGACTATGGTAATTGTGACACATGAAATGGGATTTGCTCAATCGGTGGCAGATAGGATAATATTTATGGATGAGGGTAAAATATGTGAAGAATCGGATCCAAACGAATTCTTTACTAATCCAAAGACAGAACGTGCTAAGCACTTTCTAAATATATTTCAATTTTAATTATTAATAAGGGGATGACAAATATGAAAAGCGTAAAAAAAATAGTAGCAGCTTTACTTTTAAGTACAGTAGTAGTTGGAAGTTTTGTTGGCTGTGGTAATTCGGCACAAACTAATAATGGTGATTCCAATAAAGCATCATCTAGTTCTTTAGAAGATATAAAGAAACGTGGAACTATAAAGATTGGTGTGTTTAGTGATAAAGCTCCATTTGGATATGTTGACTCAGAAGGAAAAAACCAAGGATTTGATGTATATGTTGCAAAGAGATTTGCTAAAGATTTACTTGGAGATGAGTCAAAAGTTGAATTTGTTTTAGTTGATGCAGCAAGTAGAGTTTCTTATTTAGAATCTAAAAAAGTTGATATAATTATGGCTAACTTTACTGTTACTGATGAGAGAAAAGAAAAAGTTGATTTTGCAAATCCTTATATGAAAGTATCACTTGGTGTGGTTTCACCAGATGGCGCTAAAATTACTTCAGAAGATCAACTTAAAGGCAAAAAGGTTATTGTAGCTAAGGGAACAACTGCTGAAACTTATATGACTAAAAATCATCCGGATGTTGAACTAGTAAAATATGAACAATATTCAGAAATATTCCAAGCATTAAAAGATAAACGTGGTGACGCTATATTAAGTGATAACACAGAAGTTATTGCATGGGCTAAAGACAATCCTGGATTCTCTGTTGGTATACCATCACTTGGAAGTACAGATACCATTGCTCCAGCTGTTACTAAAGGTAATACAGAACTTAGAGATTGGATTAATACTGAACTTGAAAACTTAGGTAAAGAGAACTTTGTTCACAAAGCTTATGATGAAACATTAAAATCAGTGTATGGTGCTGAATTTGAAGATAGCCTTGTAGTTGAAGGCGGAAAAATACAATAAGATTTTTTAAAGGATGAGGATGCAATGCAATCTTCATCCTTTATTTTTATACACTCGAATTATGCACTGTAATCAATGTTTAAGAAGTATTATGCTCAGCTAGTATTTTAAAGCGCTTAATTAAAGTTTTATAAGAAAGTTATGGTTTGTAAAGAGAATAAAAAAGAAGATACATTCGCCTGGGATTTTGTTCTTGTTTTGAGGATCTGAATATACGAGTACGAAGTTTGTATTCATGGGCATTAAATCGATTAATATCGATATTTTTTAGGTAGTCAAATGTGTAAGATTATGCTAATATTTAAATATGAATACCTATTTGGGAAAGTTTTTTCTTTTAAGTATAGTTAATAAAAATCCAAATAGATTTTAGTATGAATTTGCTTTCTTTAGAAGTTGTGTTGTAAGCAAACTTATATTTAATTATTTCATTCGGAGGTGTATATGAGAGTTGTTAGTGTTTCCAGCCTAAAGGGAGATGAAATACTAGGAAAACAGATTTTTGATGAATCTGGTAGAATTTTACTTAGCGTTGGAGTTAGGCTGAAACCTTATTATATCGAAAAAATTAAAGAACTTGGTATTTATTCGGTATATATTGATGATGATATATCAAAAAATCTTGATATTGAAGAAAGTATTTCTGATAAGACACGGCAAATGAGCAAACATGCAGTAAAAAAAATGATAGATGGATATTGCCGTGAAGGAAAAACTGATAATAACAGCGTTATGAATTCTGTAAACTCAGTTATTGAAGATATACTATCAAATAAAGATGTTTTAATAAATGTTGCAGAAATAAGTGCTAGTGATAATAATATATATTCTCATTCTGTAAATGTATGCGTATTAGCTACAATAATAGGGACTCATATGGGATACAGCATGTCTAAATTGAAAGATATAGCTGCAGGTGCACTTTTGCATGATATTGGTAAAATAAGAATTATGAACGATAAAAAAATTTCGTCTGAATTTAAAGATAAAAATGAATTCAATAGATATATGGAATTAATGCATCCTAAGATCGGGTATGATTTTCTAGGGGATCAGCATGTTTGGAATGCATATGTTAAAGTTGCTGTTTTAATGCATCATGAAAGAAATGATGGAAGTGGATATCCTTTGCAGCTAAAAGGAGATGAAATAAATCAATTGGCGAAAATTGTATCAATTTGTGATACGTTTGACAATATGATATCCGGTAGAGAAGAAAATGAACGAAAAACTGTGTATGAAGCAATTGAATATCTAATAGGTATGAGTAATATTTATTTTGATGAAGAAATAGTGAGAAAATTTACTATGAATATAGCAGCTTTTCCTACAGGAAGTGGTGTTATCCTAAATTCAAATGAAAAGGGATTAGTTGTAAAACAAAATAACTCAATGCCAATGCGCCCTGTAGTAAAGGTGCTGTATGATGAAACAGGAAGTTTACTATCTGAGCCTTATGAAGTCGATCTACTGAAAGAATTAACACTTTTTATTACAAAGACTAGTGAAATTTAATTTTAGGAGGATAATATGAAGAATCAAAACAATGATGAAATAAATATCTATTCTAATGATTTCCTAAAATTAATGAATAGTATTCATGTGAGATTTTTAGAGGTGAATTCTATAAACTATAATGAGCTATTAAGAAAATCATTAGAGGAAATTGGAGAATTTTTTGATTTAGATAGAATATATATATATCATTTTTCTAAAGACCCTACTTTTATGAAAATAGAATGTCAATGGAATAAAAAGTTTATAAAACCAAAAAGGGAAATTATAGAGGATGAAGTAGTTTACGCTTTTCCATGGCTAATTCGTCAAATTAAAAGTAAAGATTTTATTGCTTTAAATAATATAACTGAATTTCCGGTTGAAGCAACATTTGAATTAGAAGCTTTTAATACAGAGGGAATAAAATCGTCTCTTATACTTCCATTAAAAGATAAAAACAAATTAATAGGTTTTATAGGATTTGAAACCTTATCGGAATCAATAATATGGCAATCGGAACAGATAAAAATATTAAATAATATTTCAAAGTTTTTAGAATTCATAAAAGCTAGGATTACAAAATTAAAAGAATACGAATCGCTTCTTAATGGTCAGACTATTTTACTTGATAATGCTGCATCACAGATTTGGGCACTAAGCAATGTTACTTCATATGCTACTGTTAATGAGGCTCATGCAGAATTTTTTGGTAAGAAAAAGAGCGATTTAGAATATAAGGACCTATATGACATATTTGATATTAATACTGCAAATAAGTTGTCTGAAAATAATTGGGAATTATTTAGGAATGATGAGCCAGCAGAGAAAGAGCTTAAAATTAAGAATTGGAAAGGCGAGGAAAGGCTTCTTCAGGTTAAAAGTAAACCTATTAAAGATGAATCAGGTAGCATTAAATATCTTGTTTGTACAGCACAGGATATTACGGAACAAAGAATTGCAGAAGCTGAATTATATAAAGCAAAAGTAGAGGCTGAATCTGCAAATATAGCAAAGAGTCAGTTTCTTGCAAATATGTCACATGAAATAAGAACTCCAATGAATGGAATATTTGGATTTTTAGAATTATTGGAATCGTCAAATCTCTCATTGGAACAAAGAGAATTTGTACGCGAAGCAAAATCTGCTTCAGATATTTTATTAAATATTATTAATGATATATTGGACTTTTCAAAAATTGAGGCTAAAAAATTAGTACTAGAAAACATAAGCTTTAATTTGAGAACTGTTATAGAAGATGCTGTTTCACTTTTTGTTCCTAAAACTTTGGAAAAAGGAATTCAGCTTTATACAATAATTGATCCAACTATTCCAGATGAGGTTATAGGTGATCCGTCTAGACTTAAGCAAATATTAAATAATCTTTTGAGCAATGGTGTCAAATTTACTGATGCGGGTGAAATTGCACTTAAGGTTGACTATTTTGAGGAAGAAAATGATATCGCACTTCTTACATTTGAAGTGAGGGATACCGGAATTGGAATTAGTGGGAAGGATATACAAAAACTTTTTAAATCTTTTAACCAAGCAGATGCGTCTACAACGAGAAAATATGGAGGAACTGGACTTGGACTTTCTATATGCCGAGAACTGGTTAATATGATGGATGGTGAAATAACTGTTGATAGTGTATTGGATAAAGGATCTACTTTTAGATTTTGTGTAAGATTAAAAATATCTAAAAGGGCTTCTGAACATATCTCTATTTTCGAAAAGGTTAATGACGTGAATATTTTGATTGTTGACAATGATGAAAATAGTAGAAAGATTACAAGTTCTTACCTGAAAGGAACTGGATTACATATAATTGAGGTTGATGGTGCTGGTGAAGCAATTTCAACAATTATTTCTAATAATGATACAAAAAATAAAATAAGTATTGTAATCATTGAGTGCGAGATACCAGGAATGAATTGTTATGAACTTGCACGAACGTTAAAAAATATACCAATAGCCAAAAATATCAAGTTAATACTGTTAATGTCGAGGTATAAAGGAGACTTTAAGGCAGCAATGGAGTATGGCTTTTCGTCTTATTTGACCAAGCCACTAAAAAGAGATGATTTACTTGACTGTATTGCTGTAAATTTAGGCTTGAAGAAAGAAGATGAAGAACATTTTGAAGACTCGAATAAAAATGTAGTTAAAAACATTTATAATTTATCAGAAATTAGAATTTTACTGGCAGAAGATAATGAAGTTAACAGAAAAATTTTTATAAGCATGCTTAAATCTCGTGGTATTACTTGCGATGTGGCATTAGATGGTAAAGAGGCATTAAGAAAAGTATCGGAAGAAGATTATGATATTGTATTCATGGATTGTCAGATGCCAGTAATGGATGGATATGAAGCTACTGCTGAAATAAGAAGAATTGAAGAAAATAGAAAGCACACAAAGATTGTTGCAGTAACTGCTAATGCAATGGAAGGTGATTCGGAAAAGTGTATTAAATCTGGAATGGATAATTACATTACTAAACCTATTAATTTTGGTATTGTATTTAAGATGATTGAAGAAAGTATTATAAATAAAAAACATAATACTATAGACTATTCAAGAATAATAGATAACTATATTAATGAATTTTCTAGAGATACCGGTCTTGATATAGAAGATGCATTAGAAATATTTGAAGACTACATAAGGTGTTTACCTGATTTGTTAAATGGAATTAATGATGCCATTAATACTAAGGACTTAAAGAAACTAGCAAAGTTTGCTCATGAGTTAAAAGGTTCATCTGGAACACTAAGAATAAATTCTGTTCACGAATTAGCTAAAATGCTTGATAAAAAAGCTTTAGAAGAAAAGTTAGATGAATGTAATGAGATTTTTGGACAAATAAAAGATTTGTTTTATAAAATATAATTTAATAATAGCAGTCAAATTCTGAAAAATGAGGATGAAGGAGTTTTTAATATGAAGAAGATTTTGATAGTTGATGATTCATCGTATATGCGAATGTTTATACGAAAAATTATTCAAAAAAGGGGAACTTATATGATCTTAGAAGCATCAGGTAAAGATGATGCAATAGAAACATATAAGATTGAAAGTCCTGATATTATAATTTTAGATTTAAATATGTCTGAAGTTAGAAAAGATGGCATTGATGTTTTAAGCCAAATAATGAGTATTGATCCTGAAGCAGTAGTAATTATTATATCTGCAGTAGGATATGATGATGTCAAAGATGAATGCTTAGCCTTAGGAGCTAAGAGTTATATAAAGAAGCCATTTGATACTCAAACTTTAATAAAAACACTAGAAGAATACAAATAAAATTTTAATACAAAAATAGAAAAATCGTTATTTATACTGAAAAGATATATATGATTAGTAGATTAGTTGAGATTAAAGAATGCAGTTATTGATAGAAAATGTATTCTTTAATTTTTTATTAATAAGGAATAAATTTAGGTGTTTATAAACAACCTAACATTATATAATTAAATAATTCTAAAAAGTGAATTGGGAATCTTATTTTATTATAATCAATAGAATATGTGTTGTAATAATAAATGTACATTTAAAGATATGGTAAGCTAAGTATTTAACTAATATTAGCATATAGAAAATCGATTGCAATATACTATTATAAATAGCTATAAATTAATTTATTAAAAGTAAATATATTCTATGAAATGACAATGAATAAATGTTATTTTAAAATTAAAGTAAGAATTTATTTGATATTATTGGAGGATGATGTGATGTTAGATATTATAATTTACATAGCAATAGGGGCCGCAGCAGGTATTTTAAGTGGTTTGTTTGGAATTGGTGGTGGAATAATTATAATTCCTGCATTGATGTATTTAAAAGGATTTTCGCAGCTCACAGCTCAGGGGACATCTCTTGTTGCAATGCTTCCACCTGTTGGCTTACTTGCATTCATGGAATATTATAAGAAAGGTAATACAAATATAACTGCTGGTATAATTATTTGTGTTACTATGCTAATTAGTGCAAAATTTGGAGGCCAGCTTGCTAATATTCTTCCAGCAAGTATAATGAAAAAAGCTTTTGGAATATTTATTATTTTGGTTGGAATAAAAACTTTTATAGGTAAATAATGAAAAATAGTTAATTAGTAAAAAATAATAGTCTATATTATTAAAATAACCATTAATTTATTATAAGTTAGTGGTTATTTTTTATATGTTAATAATTTAATTGCTGTATTTTCAATTATAAATAGTCTAAAAACATAGTGCTTAACTTAAGCAAAATATTAACGATTGATCAGGTATCTCTGCATATTGGTGCAGTTTTGATATATTAGATGATAAATTAAGAAAAATAAAAAAGCCCCAATTGGGGGTGCTTTAATTAAACAAAATGAGTGAAAATACAATGGATGTGATAAATATTTAAATGAATGTGGTTTGGAATATATACCATCATATAGTCACTCAAAGCTATAGATCGAATTAAATTTATTTAAGTGTATGCCTTTCAACAATTTAAATACCATCTAACTAAAGAGCTATTTTTCTAGTATCTTGATTATCTATTGCAGAAATAAGAGTTATTCTTTCGTGTGAAATCAAGATATCAGTGCTTTCAACGCTAGGTTTTTTTACTGTTACTACAAGATTTCTTGGGCCACCTACTGCCTCTATAGCTCTATTTATAAGTTTAATAGTATAAGAAAATACTTCTTTTACATCTTCATTTGATGAAAATACAACTGCATGTCCAGCTTTAAGCATTAGAATGCTGTTTCTAATTATTGTTTCGATAGGATTAGATGCTTCAACAATAACGCCATTTACAGTATAAGAATTATCACCGTTAATTATAGAGAACCTAGATTCAAGATAGTTATCATTTAAACATTTATCTAATGCATTAGTATTATTGTAAAGAATATTACTGTAGGAGCTAGCACCATTCTCTTTACAAGTCATTAAGCTAACTTCTTCTAAGTGCAATTCTAATTCTTTAATTACTGAATCTACTATTTCATTCTTTTTTTGTTCACTGTATTGCTTATATTTTTCACAAGCAACATGAGCTAATTTAATGGCATCCTCCATGGTGTCAAAAACTCCACAATCTCCTTGTCTATCGATTATAACTGCATATTGAATTGGTTTTTTTACTATCATAGTATTTATCCCCCTTATATTTATAGATTTTAATTTTTTACTATGATTTCTACTAACATAGAAGTAGAAGAAGTTAAATAATTAACGTTAATTATTTAACAATAAGATTTAAAAAAATATAGATATTTATATTACTATCTTATTAAGTATTATAACAATATGTTACTAATTATTCAAGTGGTTGTTGTGAATTTTCTGAATTTTATTTTATATTGTTAAAAAACTAGCTAATTATAAGTTCGATTTGAAGAATATGTATAAATTATCATAATAAAAAATAATTATTTAACAATCTTAAAAGTATATATAGATACATAATATAGTTTGTTTTTTTATAGATATTTATTTATATAACATAAGTAATCAATATTTCTACTAAGTAATAATTGACAAAAACATCAAACAATATACAATTATCTTATTAGGATATAGGGGGAATTATAAATGAAAAAAATAGTTAGTAGATTAATATTTGGTTTCGTATTATTTTCAATAATTGGATATAGCGGCATTCCAGAGAAGGTGAAAAATGAATATATTAATAGTAATAAGTATGCAGGAATACATATAAAAGAAATAAAAGAGAGATCAGTTCTAAATAATTCAGGAGAAGAAATAGGAAAAAGAGGAGAAGTTACATATAATCCTGATAAAATGACAGATGAAGCTTTGATAAATTTTTATAATGATAAGATTAAGAACACTGGGTATAACTATTATACTTTAATAAATGAAAAAGATAAAACTCAGGGTATTGTTTCAATTGCATGTGTAAATGTATTAACATATTCAGAAATAGATGACAATGGATATATAGTAAAAGCAAATAAAAATTTTGAAGTCAAATAGGATTATATAAATTATAACTTTTGACTTCATATATAAGTTAATTAAAAGAAGGCACTAAAATGATCTCTAAGACTTGAAGTGCACCCCAAATGTTAGACATATGATATAATCATATTTAATATTTGGAGGTGCATTTTTTCATGTGGAGGAAATATTCAGTAGAATTTAAAATGGAAGTAATAGAAGTATGGAAAGAACATAAACTTACAATGGCTGAGATTATGAGTAAATATAAAATTTCAGATCAAACCGTACAAAGATGGGTTAAATAATACGACTGTCAAGGAATAGATGGATTAGTAACAAAAATAACAAAGATGAATTACACTGGTGAATTTAAACA